>NZ_JBFOCR010000001.1:0-32623 GCF_040907935.1 Aeromonas sp. s2
CGTATGGCAACTGCCCCGCAGCGAGTTTTTCACATTTCCTATCATCGTGTTTACCCAGTTGAATGCCGGATGATCCAGCCAGTCCAGGTTGCCCCGGTGACAGTCGGGATATCCGGATCATGGTGTTGGCGCTGATGATCCGGGTTTGGGGATGCTGGCGTTATTGGGTGGAAACGTGATCGGCATGCATGTTATTCGGCGATCGGTATACATGTTATTGCTGTGCCTGCGCTGCGTCTGGGTGAGCGGCATCGAACAGGATGGCGTAGAGCGCACAATCAATGCCGTTAACGGCATCGTGGTGCGGGTAATAGGGCGGTGCGTCTCGGGATCGTTCGAAGTAGTCGCCAAAGCAGCTGAGACAGTCGCGTATCTCGATGGTGGAGCCTTGCAAGGTCTCTTCAAACTGCTTGGCATAACTCCGGTCATCACTAGCCTTGGCGATGGCCTTCTCCAGCAACGTCAGCGCATCTTCGTTGCTGACGGCTGTCAGGCCATGGCGCAGCTTCTCGAGGGTTTCCTCAAGGGAATAGGGATTGGGTAATCGCATGGCGTTTATTCCTTCTTGGCGTGACTAATGGCGTAGCTGGTGGAGCAGTGTGTCAATGGCCTCGATGCAGTCGGCTTGGGTGAGCAAATAACCGTTGGGGAGGTGAGCCACGATGGCGGGCTCAGCCTGCATCTGAACGTTATCTTCAAGCCAGCAGCGCAGCTCGAGGAGGATGTCGAGGGCGGTGAGGTGTGTTTTGTCTGGAGTAAGGCTCATAGCAGACCTCGCTCGGCCAGTGATACGACGCCTTCCGCCCCGACCACCAGATGATCCAGGGTGCGGATATCGACTAACTCCAACGCGCGCTGCAATCTGTGGGTGATGTCGATATCTGCCCGGCTGGGTTCCGGGTATCCCGACGGGTGGTTGTGGACCAGCATCAGCGCGGCGGCATTGTGATGCAAAGCTCGCTTGACCACATCGCGGGGGTAGACGGTCGCAGCGGACAGGGTGCCAAGGAACAGCTCTTCGTAGGCCAAGATCCGGTGCTGATTATCGAGGAACAGTGCCGCAAACACTTCGCGATCCCGTGTTTGCAGCAGTCCTTGCAGGGCCTGATGGGCCACGTGTTTATCGGTGATGGCAATGCCCTTGGCGAGCTTCTGGCGGGCAACAGCTTGGGCGATGGTGAGCAGGTCATCGTCGGTGACAAGGTCAGTCACCCGGTAGGTGCCGGGTTGCTCCCCGGCGGTGAGTTTTTGATGCAACATGATTAGGCTCCATACGCCATCGCCCCACCGTGAGGGATGCGGCTGGGTCGGCGAGGTGTTTGGTTAATAGGGTGGTAAATGTGGTGGTTGCAGGATTGGCTGGTGGTGTTCAGGCCGCAAGGGTGTGAGTGGTGTAGTCGTACAACGGGACGTGGTAACTGGTCGCAAGCAGTGTGCCTAGCTGGGTTAGCCAGCGGTGATCCGGGTGGTCGCACAGCCATTGAACCAGTTTATTGCCCTGTTCGTTTTCATAGCGCAGGTAGAGGGCATAACCGTTCACTGGCTGGCTTTGGTCATGCACCACGTCAATCTGGCCATGGTGATCAAGGTAAGCCTCCAGCTCGATGGCGATCACGGCGTTAATTATCTTCGCTCTCCTTGTCAGGGGTGGGGTCACTCTCCACGGCATAGCCGCGATGGATGCAGATGCGCTGCAGGTCGCTCAGAAAGTTGGCCAGCACGCGGGGCTGCTCGCTGAGCGGAACCGGCCCTGCTTGGCAATGCCAGAAACAATTTCGCTTGGGGTCAATGCAGATCTCATCCCTCGGCTGGCTCATGGTGTGCCAGTCCTCAGCATTGGTGAGGGAGAGCAGTTGCCACTGCACGCCAGACCAACGGACCTGCAGGGTGACTGTGCGGATGTGTGGACTATCCGGGGTCAGGTGTAGCAGCCAAAGCTGACCACTGCGAGTGGGGGTTAGCTTGGCGCTTGTGGCGACTCGTCCCAGCCATTGGCGTGAGTAGTGGGAGAGCGCTAATTCTTGGCTCATCGTGTCCTCCTAATCCCCTGCGACCGTGATGCTGAAACATTCCAACCGACAGTAGGCAATGAAGTTGCTTTGCCAGATATCGAACAACTCCCGCGCTTCGGCCAGTCGCAGTGGCCCCCAGCCCAACATGATGTGTTCCCCATCGAGGAAGTTGAAATCGAGCTCCTTGCAGAGCTCAGCATCTTGGCCCTGCCCCTGGTAGCTGAAGTCGGTGACGTAATCGAACAGCCAGCCATCGAGCCCGCGGATCAAGCGGATCTCGACCGGGTGCACGCCGCCTTGCTCGGCGCTGTAGCCGGGATTGCGAAAGTTGAAGGTCAGTTGGGTTAAGCGCTCAATATTGAGCTCGGTTTTAGCTATTTCTTGGTCGAGGAGAACCAGCAATGCTTGGTCAACGGGCAGGGTAAAGCCGTCCCGGAAAAAGGGAATAGTCATGGTGTACTCCTTGTGGGGGTTAATCTTGTCCGAACAGCTCGCGCATTTTTCTGGCCACACGGGCACGGATCTGGGTGTCAATAAAGGCGGTAATACTGGCGAGTGCCGCACTTAGCACCGCGATGTCATCGGTGAGCCCCATAGGCAGCACATCCGGGATCGCATCGATGGGCGAGATAAAGTAGGCCAACGCGCTGTAGATCAGCAGCTTGGCCCAGAGCGGCAGGTCATCCTTCTGGCTGGTGTAGTAGAGCAACAGGCAGGTTTCAATAAAGGGCCGACCGGCACGCTTGGCAAAGGCGCAGAGCTTGCGCCAAAAGCCTTGCTGGTCGAACGGCTCGCATTCGGGAGGAATACAGGGGGGCATAGTGTGTCTCCTTCACAGGTGGGTGAATGGCAGAAATGAAAAGAGGAGGCAAATGCCTCCTCTTGGATGGGAATGGGTGTGAACTATTGGTCCCACATCAAGCAGTCAAACTCGGGGGTATTGGTGGCGGGCAGTACAGCGGCGACCTCTTTGGTTGGCAGTGCGAGTTGCTTGCCGTCAGCCGTCAAAATGCGGATCGACTTGGCCTTGCGTAGCTTGTCCCACATGTCGAAGAAATTGTTCTCACCGACACGGGACTCGGTCTCATAGGGCGCATCGTATTGGCTGCCATCGATGATGATGGTGAAAGCTTGCCCAGCATAAGAGCCGTACTCCTTGCCCTGCACGGTAGCCGTCATGCTGACCTTGCGGGTGTCATTACAGGCGATATAGAGGTTGTTTTGCTCGTTGACCACCGCCGTGTATTCGCTGGTCCCCTGTCCCCAGCCACTGCTCCAGCGTCCGGCCTCGCCATAGGCCAGGGCGTTGTTGCATAGCAGGATGGCCGTCAACGTGATCCAACATTTGTTCATGGTTAACTCTCCTTATCCAACGTAGTAACCCAACACATTTTGTAAAAAGCCACCTGCCGCGATGTAGCCCACCACGCCCCCGATGAGCTGGGGACCAACTTTCCAAAACAACTTTTTCTTGAACATCTCCTGTGCGCCGTCAGCAAACAGCATGTCTGGTTGGGTAAAGCGGCGGAACAATTCCCCGCCCATCAGGCCAAGTGAGGTAAACAGCGAGCCAAAGACAAAGTGCCAGATATGGCCCCAGAATCCGAGCTGTGGGGAGCTACCGGTCCAGAGTGAATAAATCGTGACGACGAGAAAAAAGAGGGAGGCAATAACGGGATAACGAGCCATGTACTTTTCCTTATGTAACAGAGTAATAGTAACAATGGCAGTCGCCCTAACCGCTCGCGTAAAAGCGCTTTACCCGAGATGGGAGGGGATGCCACAAACGAGGATTGATGTTTGTTGTCGGTGAGTCGGTCAGCGTAGCGATCATCGATTTACGGCCAATTACAACCAACTAGGTCGATACTCGCCTTTTTGAGTCCTTATCGTCAATGAGTCCATGGTCAACCATACGGGTTGACTGGAGGAACCATGACAGATATCAACCTTGAGCTGTTAGCCAAGAGCGTTGGCAAGGCGATTAGCCACAAGCGTACTCAAGCCGGATTCACGCAAGAGCATGTGGCTGAACACCTCAATATCGGGATGGAGGCCGTCTCTCGAATGGAGCGAGGGATTGTGGTGCCGACCGTGGTGCGGCTGGCGGAGCTCGCTCAACTGTTTGGTTGTGAGCTGGCGGACTTTCTGCGCGAGACCAGTAACCGCCCGACCGAGCAGGGCATTGTGCTGAGCCAGCAACTGGCCCGGCTCGATGTTGCTGACCGAACCCTGTTGCTGGAAACGGTTGAGCGGTTGGTTGAGCGGTTAGCCCGTCCCGGCTGAACGCCCGCCATTCACTGGGGAGAGGATGGGCTCCCTTTCCCCAATTTGTTGGTGAGTGGACTCCTTCTTGGTTGTGGCCTCTGCGGCATTCTGGTTACTTGGCTTTGCGGTGCGTTATGCGAGGCAACCTCCACTGCCCCTACGTTTCCATTCGCCGTATCGTCGCTGTTTGCTTCAGGATAGAACTCTTCCAGCAGCATCGGCACCTCTTCATCGATATCCTCAAATTGGCCATTGCGCAGCAGGTCGCGAGCGGCCTGCTCCATCTGGTCGATGGCGAGCCCCGCCTCTTGATCACGCCGGGCGGCCTCCAGTGCTTGCCTGACTGCCTCAGTCAGGTTGGTTTCTTCCCGCAAGGTCAAATCCACGTAGTAGACCGGTGTGCGGTAGGACTGGGTAGTGCTCTTGGCCCGCAACCGCAGGGTGAGCGGCAGATAGCGGGTATGACCCCCGCTCACTGCCTCCAGGTACTTCAGTCGCGCAGCCAGGGTGCGTACCGAGTTGTAGCCGGTGGTGCGGAAGATAAAGCTACCCAGCTCATCCCCTTGCCCCTCCACAAACAGGTTCAGTCGTCCGTACAGCTTGCAGCCCTGTTGCCCTGCAAAGGCGCAGCGCTCTGGTCCTGGACAGCTGACTTCCTCCATGCCTTGCGCCCCCACACGTCTCGCCACCTCCCCATTCCCGACACAGAGCGGCCTGCCGGTTTGCCGGTCAAAGGCGCTGTATTCCGCCCGCAGATTCAAGTCGCTGTCGTTGAACAGCACCCGCACTGGAATGGCGCGGATCTTGGTTTGCTCCTGACCTTGGCCACTCTTTTGCGATGAGTAGTGTTGATGCAGGGGATGGAGCAACCATCCCCCCTTTTGCTGTACCTGGGTGGTGAGGGTGAAGCTGTCGTCCTTCTCCGGTACCCACTTATCCTGTTTTTGCACCAGCTTGCCGATGCAGATCCGCCCGATCACGGGCGGGGTAATCGCCAGTCCTTTGATCATGGTGTTTGCCTCAAGGGTTGAATGGTGAAACGGCGCACGCCGGGCACCGGTTTGACATAACGGGTGAGCAGGTCGGGATGATCCTGACCGAGCTTATCCAGATCCGGTGCCAGCCGGTCTTTGCTGCGCTTCCAAGTGATCTTGCCGTTGGCAAACAGCCCGGCAGTGGCTTCACCTAAGGTGGCTTGCAACCGCTGCTTGAGCTGCGACTCTTGCAGCTCGACGGCTTCCTTTTGCTGACGCAATCGCAGCAGCTCGCCAAACAGCTGGTTGAACTCGGGAGAATCCGAGAGATCCACCGTCTGGCCATCATCGCGGGGAAACAGCCAGCTCAGGGCATTGGCGGCATCATTGGAGCCGTCAGGCTCGGGCTGCTGGTCTTGTTGCACCATCTGCCAGAACTGCGCTTCCCGCTCGGTGAGATCCTGGATCTTCTCCTCATCGCGCTCGATGCGGTAAATCCGAAAATCCTGGCCGCCGATCAGCACTGCCACCTCAGCCCAGGCATGGCCGGTAACCGCTAATTGATGCAGTACCTGACACTGATAAGCCACCGGCACACCTTCCTCCCACTGGGGGGCGCTGTGATAGCTGGCGGTCTTGATCTCCAGAATGCCCGGCCCATCGGGATGGCCGACTACCTCCCGATCGAGGTTGGCGAGCATGAAGGGTTGCTCGGGGTGTTGCAGCACAGCATTGACCCGTCGCACACGAAAGCCGGTGCGTTTGGCATAGACCTGCGCTAACACAGGCTCCAGCTCAATGCCCCACAGCACGGCTTCCTTGTGTGAGATATCCTCCGGCTCCTTGCGACCGGTCTTCTCCAGCCAGAGGCTGAGCGGGCATTTGTAGGGGGAGAGCCCCACTGCGACGGCGGCATCGGAGGAACCAATGCCGAGTTTACGGATAGCGAGCCACTGCTCGCGGGTTAATTGAGTAGTAGAGGCTAGCCGCAGGGCTTGGCCATATTTGGCTTTTGCTTTCATGACTATTCCTTGTTGACGGCATAAATGGCTACGCCCGGATTGGCTTGCGCCAGTCCGGGTGAGGTCGTTATGCGATTTGAATGGGGAAGCGTAATTACTGCAGCAGAGTGAGTGCCTGATTCAGGGCTTGGGATTTGAGTTGGGCCCCCTGACCAAACCAGGCGGAGTCGAGCCGGTGATCTTGGCTGCGGGCACGGCGGTGGTGATCCACGTATTCCGTTACCGCATTGACCAGCCCCCAGGCGGTATTGCGGGAGCTGACAAGTTCTGAGCCCATGCCTGCGCCCTGATAGAGCTCATGCAGCCGTTGTACCGGCTTGGTGAGAATGATGTTCTCCTCATCCAGCGGTTGCGCCAACAGGTCGCTGAAAAAGCGCAGTGCCTCTTCGGGGGCCACGGGCCGCTGTGCCAGCGCCTTGGTCTGCGCCTTAAATTCATCCCAATGAGAGAGCCCCAGCCCGAGCGACTCTTTGACGACAGCTGCATCGAACTGAGTAGAGTGGGGCACCTTGATGGCACCGGTAGCGCCGCGCAGTGCCATCTGTAGGGTGTTGTTGCAGACTACCCGCAGCGAGGTGAACTGCGCCGTGGTGCAGAGCGTGCCGTCGCAGCTGGTCGCCAGCAGCAAATAGGACTTTACCAAGTCATTGCCTTTGAGCTTTAGGTCCTGACCTGTTTTAGCCAGAGCCCACAGCTTGCGGCCGCCTTTAAGCGAGCCTGCTGTTTCCAGCTCAAAGCCACCGGCTTCTACCAGATCTTGATAGAAGTGCAGCACCTCGTGAGGCTGTACCACGTTGTAGCGACTTGAGACCACCGATAGGGGGGCGAGGGTATCGGAGCGATACAGCACCTTGCTGTCGCTGTAGGGGCGGATATGCAGTGCATCGGAGGCGACGTTAAACATCACGTCGCTCTGCTCGATGGTCCAATCCATCCCGGCTGCCTGTAGCCAGATATCGAGAGATTGTTGCGGGGGCAAAATATTGCCAAGGCCATGCCAAGGGGTTTGGCCCGTGTAGGCCATGGTGTCAATCAGGTGAGCCATATCTCCTCCAGGAATTGTGAAATGCAGACATCAGCCTGCTAACTCATGGAGGTGATGTAGGTTTGAAAGTTTATTGAATAGGATTTATTTGCTATTGAATTCTCATTATTTTAAGGGGCTTTACAGCATGATGGTGTTGTGCAATGAACTGCACTGGAGGGGTACGGAGAGGGGTACGAGGCCAAAAACGACCAAGGGGTTAGCACCATGACGATGCCAACCCCTTGTTTTGTATGGTGTTCCCGACTGGAGTCGAACCAGTGGCCTGTCCCTTAGGAGGGGACCGCTCTATCCTGCTGAGCTACGGGAACCTTGTGGCCGGCATTATACAAGAAGCGGCTCCCTTTTAAACCCTTGATTCTTATTCCAATACTGCCAGATCGCCGATCTGGATGTTAAACGGCGAATATTTGTTCTGGCTGCTGATGATGGCGCCATCCTCGAATACCTGCACCACTTCGAACAGGCCGTCGGCGGGGTTGCGCAGCATGCGTGCCTTGCCGTAGGGGTCGATGAAATCGGCATCGTGCTGGATGCGGAACTGATCCCCGAGCCGGACGCCGTTGCGGCGGCCCAGATTGATGTAGGGGCCGCGCTCGTTCTGGCTGACCACCCGGGCGGTGACCGGGGCGCAGCTGAGCTGGGCCACCAGATCCTGCACCGCCTCCTGCAACTGGTAGTTGACCTCCTGGCCGTAGCTCGACTGCCAGAACTGGCCGCTGCTGCTGCCCACCTGATCCCGCTTGGCGAAGGTCCAGTTGGCCCGGCCCTGGTACTCCTTGCGACCGAGCAGGCTGCCGTTGATGCCGTCGAACAGATAGAGCTGCATGCGAAAGTTGCGGATGGGATCTTCATACCAGCTGGTCAGCTGGTTGCCCTGCGGCTCGATGGAGAGATCGTCGATGCTGCCGAGCACCAGGTACTGGCTGTCGGTACGCAGGCTGAGCGCCTTGATCTCCTCGAGGGCGCTGCGATCCCCCTGCTGCAGGTGGAGCGGGTCGATGCGCAGGTTTTCGTCCAGCCACTGGCGCACGGCCACCCCTTGCGGCGCGCTGGCCAGCGCCTCGAACATGCGGCGTGACAGGTTGGCGGGCATGTCGTCGAGGGCGCCGTAGCTCGCCTGCTCTGGGTAGCGCAGCCGCAGCCGCACCAGCGTCAAATCCTTGGCGTAGTGCTGGGTCTGGCAGATCTGGCGCTCGGCTTGGATGTCGGCCATCACTGTGATGTACATGCGGCCGTTGCGCACCTCTTCCCGCTTGAGCCGGTACTGGCGAATGTCGCCGCCGGAGCGGATCTGGATCTGCTCGGAGCGCAGGCTGCCGTTTTCCAGGCGCTGGATGCTGGAGACGGCGGCGCCGCTCGCCAGCAGCGCCTGCCGCAGGGCATCGCGGGTCGCCTGCTCGCGGGCGTAGACCTCGTCCCCGCCCAGGATGGCGGCACTGCCCTGCGCCTCGATGATCTCGGCCCGGGCCGACAGACTGGCCAGCAGCAGGGTTAACAGCAGCGGTAATTTCATGACAAACACCTTGAATATGCGGGTCGGCGCGATTCACCCCTGTCGAAGTGAGGTCGCCGGCCGATACAGATCACAGAGCCGTGCCGGTTGCACAGCACACCGCGAATATTTAGCAAGATCCATGCCTCATTCCCGGCTCAAGCTTTGGCCGGTCGAACCGATAACAAATCAGGTGCAGATACAGGAAAGGTATCCATGAACAAACTCATCACGGCGTTGGCGCTCGCTCTGGCATTGGCCGGTTGCGGCACCGACCCCATCAACCGGGATCTGGGTGATCCGCGCCAGGCGGCGCAGGGGATGGAACTCAACTGGCTGGTGGCTCGCATGACCGATCAGCTGATGGAGCGCAAGTCGCTCACTACCCTGACCGAACCCATCGCGGTCGCCTCCTTCGTCGATCTCGATACCCTGCAGGACACCAACTGGATGGGCCAGCAGATCGAGGAGAGTTTCATCTACGAGCTGAACCGGCGTGGTGAGGTGGTGGTGGACTTCAAGCTGACCGGCAGCATCAAGGTGACGCCGCAGGGGGATTTCGTGCTGAGCCGCAACTACAAGGATCTCTCTCCCCGGTTGCCCATCTCCCGCATCCTGGTCGGCACCTTCAGCCGCAACAGCAAGGGGATCCTGGTCAACGCCCGCATCATCGACCTGCGTACCAAGATGGTGGAGACCACGGCCCAGAGCATGATCCCGCAGAAATACCTGTTCGGTGCCAACAATTCGTTTGGCCGGGCCTCGATCAACCGCGGTTACCTGATGCGTGACAGCCAGGCGCGTCCCGGCGGCCATCTGGTCAACCTGACGCCCTGAAAGGAGTAGACGCAATGAGAATCCTGTTCGGATGCCTGCTGGCCCTGCTGCTGACGGCGTGCAGCGGCGGCAATCGGGTGGTCAACTACGGCGGCAACAACAAGCCGGATGACTTCCCGGTACTCAAGGCGGTCGGCTACGCGGTGATCGACATCCAGCCCGGCCCCTCCCAGTCCGAGAAGATGCTGCAGGCTATCCGCGCTTCCAAAATGGATGCCTACCGCGAGCTGGCCGAGCAGCTCAACGGTCAGCAGGTGCGCGGCCAGAGCAGCTACAAGGACCTGACCCAGACCTCCAACTCGCTGGACGTGTCGGTGGCGGGCATGGTGCGCGGCGCCAGGGTGGTGGCCTCCTATCCCCGCGGCAACACCTATGCCACCGAGATGGAGCTCGATACTCGCGCCCTCTACAACATCAACCAGCTGATGGCAGGCCAGTTCTGACGGCGTGCCCACGGCGAATGGACGACAAAAAGGCGACCCCGCAGGGTCGCCTTTTTCATGGGCGGTGTCGGCCGGCAGATACCCGGGCCGACCCAACCTTGGCGGATCAGCCGCCCATCAGCACCGGCGGCACGGCGGTCGGCTTGACGTCTTCGCTCGGGTAGCAGCCCAGCACCTTGATGTAGCGGGTGATCTTGGTCAGCTCCATCAGCGCGGCCTGCATGGACGGGGTGTTGAGGTTGGCGGAGACATCCAGGTAGAACATCTCCTCCCACGGGTTGCCCTGCACCGGCCGGGATTCCAGCTTGGTCATGTTGATCTCGTTGTTGCGCAGCACCAGCAGCGCCTCCACCAGAGAGCCCGGCTTCTGGGAGGTGGACATGATGAGGGTGGTCTTGGCCGGGATTTGCGGCGCCACGTCGATGGGCTTGCGCGCCACCACGATGAAGCGGCTGTAGTTCTCCTTCTGGTTGGCCAGCTGTTCGGCCAGCACGTCCAGCCCATACAGCTCGCCGCCGGCCGCGCTGCCGATGGCCGCCGCTTCGGGGCTCGCCAGCTCTTTGACCTTCATCATGGCGCTGGAGGAGGAGTCGCAGATCTCGTGGCGCGCCCCTTCCAGCTTGCTCAGATAGTGGGAGCACTGCTGGAACACCTGCGGGTGGGCGTAGAAGGTCTTGATGCGGGACAGCTCGGTGGGCACGGCGGTGAGGATGCAGTGCTCGATGGGGTAGGTGAGCTCACCGACGATGGAGAGGCTGGTGTGCTGCATCACGTCGTACACCTCGTTGATGGAGCCCGAGCTGGTGTTCTCGATGGGCAGCACGCCGAAGGCGGCACGGCCCGACTCCACCGCATCCAGCACCTCGCGGAAATTCTGGCAGTTCACCTCGATCACCTGATCCTTGTAGCGGGCCAGGTACTTGCGGGCGGCGAGGCTGGAATAGGAACCGCGCGGCCCCAGATAGGCGACGCTGGTCATCGGCTCCTGCTGCGCCGGGTTGAGCAGGCTCTGCAGATAGGCCTGCTGGGAGAGCACCGAGTCTTCGATGATGGTGTGATAGATGCGGGTGATGTACTGGGCATCCAGCCCCAGTCCGCGCCCTTTCTGGATCAGGGCGACCAGCAGATCCTGCTCGCGCTGGGGATCGCGGATCGGGCGCGGGTTGGCCTGCTTGGCGCGGGCGACCTCGATGCTGAGGGTCTTGCGTTTGGCCAGCAGGGCGAGCAGCTCCTGATCCAACTGGGTGATGTCTTGTCTGATCTCGTCGAGCGTTGCCATGATGGTTCCCTATCCAAGTAATCGATTGTGGTGGCTGCAAAAAAAAACCTCCGCTAGGGGAGGCTCGATTCGTCTTTGCTTTCTGTTTACGCGAGTGCTTCACGTGACGACTGGCCTTCCCTCATGAGGGCCGGATAAACGAGAAAGCAAAAAAGAATGGTGCGTGCATGAGTGTGTCCTTGAGGTAACGCCATAAGCATTAAGGGATTTGACCGTACGATGCAAGTAAAACTTGCCCGTGGGTGGCGAACGGGGCAGGGTAGGGGCGTGAGCCTGCGGGGGCAGATGCGTGTCGGATGGACCCGCTTGCCGTCGCAATGATGCAGAGAGCTGGAGGTGAGAATGGCGATTATTTTCGATCTGGGACGAGTGGTGGTGAGCTGGGATCCGGTCGGCATCGTGCACTCGGTACGGGGGCCGCACGGGGCGGAGCAGCTGGCGGAGCAACTGTTCAACCATGGCGACTGGCTGGAGGTGGACCGGGGGACCCTGTCGCTGCACACCATGGCCCGTCAGGCGCAGGTGCGAACCGGCCTGTCGACGGCAGAGAATCTGGCCATTTTGCAGGCGGTGCCGCCATCCCTTGTGCCGGATCCCGCTATGCTGAGCCTGATAGAGGCACTGCACGGGGAGGGGCACACCCTCTACGCACTTTCCAACATGGGCCATGCCAGCATCGACTGGCTGGAGCAACATCAGGATTTCTGGCGCTTCTTCAGCGGCAAGGTGGTGTCGGCAAGGGTACGGATGATGAAGCCGGAGCCGGATATCTACCGCTATCTGCTGGTGTCGTTCGATCTGCGGGCCGAGCAGTGCCTGTTCATCGATGACAGCCCGGCCAACGTGGCCGCTGCGCAGACGCAGGGGATCGGCGGCCTGGTGTTTACCGATGCATACAGTTGTCGCCAGCAGCTGGTGGCACAGGGTTACCTGCCGGCCTGAGCGGGCGGGAACGCGGGGTAAGTTATGGAACACGGCAGGTTTCGCAATTGGCTCAGTCACTATCCGGATGCGGGGCTGCTGATCGCCTGTCTGGATGGCAGCGGTTATCAGCTCTGCGTCGAGGTGAATGGGGAGATGCAGTGCCTCACCGACAGCGAGGGGGGCAGGTTGACGTTCGCCTCCCTCGAGCAGGCAGAGGGTTTTCTGCGCATGCACCAGGTTCATCAGGCGAAACTGCGGATTTATGACACTCAACTGGATGAATATGATGATAATTGGTATGAAATAATCATTAAATTCTAGTTTATCCGCATTCTTTAAGGGTTTATTCAGGATTATTGCTGCACAATGGCGCCCAATTCATCATCCGGTGCCGTTGTTATGGATGCCAATATCGTTGTGCTGAATCGAGGATACGATCAGACCTTTCAGACCAGGGAGCAGTCGCTTATCGAGACCCTGGCTGGCTACGGCGAACTGGCGGTCTCCTTCTCCGGTCGACTGGAGTCCTGCTACAGCATGGATCTGTGCCGCGCCAGCGGTATCCGGATCCGCGCCATCACCCTGGACAGCCCGACCCGCAGCCGCAAGGAAGTGGCCCGCGCCAAACGTTACTGCCAGCGCTACGGCATCGAGCAGCGGGTCATCAAGACCGATGAGATGATCTTCTGCGATCACCTGCGCCACCTCAACGAGGTGATCGATCCGGTGCGCTACATCTGTCACCTCACCGCGCTGGAAACCGACTGGAGCCACCTGCCCATGCTGCTGCCCGCGCCGGTCGAGGAGCTGCGGGAGTATCTGCGCCGATTCGGCAGCCTGCCGGACAACACCCTCTGGCTGTTCGCCAAACAGGGCATGACCCACAGGGACTTTCGCTACGGCTTCAACAAACGTCAGCTGGGACGCTGGGGCAAGAGCGCCCACGGCTGCCTGAGCCACCGCTTCTCCGATCCCGAGCTGGTGGATCGCCGTCATCTGCGGATGGTGGACATGGCGGAGCAGATGCTGGCCGACATGGGGCTGGAGGAGGCGCAGGTGTTTTTCCATACCCTGGGCGATCGGGCCACCACCCTGGCCCGGGTACGGCTGCCGGCGCGGTTGCGAGCCCGGGCGTTCGATCTGCAGCCGGATATCCTCACCGCCCTCAAGAGCACGGCGTTCGATCTGGTGACCCTGGACATGATGCCGGCGGAGGAGCGTCAGGAGCTGGTGGTCTAGGCAACCGAAGGCAGGAACGTGAGTGCGGTCATAGGCAAGGTGCGGCGGACTCTTTATACTGACGCCCTTTTCCATCGACGCGAGTCATCACCCTATGAAACCCTTGTCCCGTCTGCTGGTTGCCCTCTGCTTGTCGCCCCTGCTGGCACAGGCCGCCCCGCTCACCCAGGTGACCCTGCCGGATGGTCGCCAGGTGCAGCTCAACGATGACTTCACCTGGGAATATCTGCTGCTCAAGCCCGCCGCCGACGGCAGCGCGGTGCAGGGCACGGTGGCCGTGCCGGTGCTGACCGAGCAGGCGATGAACAACCCGGATCTGCTGGCCCAGGCCGTCAAGGACGGGATCGGCGTCAAGCTCGCCAAGCTGGAAGGCTCGGATCCCCTGCAACTGCAATTCACGGTGAGCAACACCGGCACCCGCAACGTGGTGCGGGTGCGCGGCAGCATCACCCTGTTCAGCGAGCAGGGGGCCCAGCTGGCCAAGCAGGAGGCCCGCTTCTGGGTCGGCGAGAACCGTCTGCCGGAGTCCTATCTGCGCAAGGGGCAGCAGCGCCCTTCCATGGTGCTGGAGGTGCCGCGCCCGGCCGGGCTGACCGGCAAACCCCTGGTGCGGGTCGAGATTGAGGAAGTGGAGTTCCGCTGATCCCTCATGCAACAGGCTCCTTCGTGGAGCCTGTCTTGATTGTTAACCCGGTAACCGCCAGCAACAGTTGCTTACATCTGACATGGTTTGGCAACAGCTTGCCGCTCGGCATTTCTCCCCGTCCTCTGCACAATGACCCCATTCCAGCTAGGTCTCAACTAGCTCAACGATGGAGTCATCAAAATGAAAAAAGTTGCACTTTCTGTTCTGGTTCTGGCCGGTTTCGCTTCTACTTCCGCTCTGGCTGAGGATGCCTTCAGCTATGCCAAAGGTGGCCTGACCTGGGCGCACACCAAGTCCGACTACATTGGCGGCAAAGATAGCAACAACCGCGACTTCGGCGGTCTGAACCTGGATCTCTCCAAGAGCTTCGGTTCCAACTTCTACGGTCGTCTGGGCAGCGAGTACACCTCCCGCAACGATGGCAACGACAGCATGGGCATCTCCAGCCTGGGTCTGGGTGTCTACACCCCGCTCAGCACAGGTCTGAACCTGTATGGGGAAGCGGGCCTGATGGGCTACACCATGGAGCGTCAGGTGGCTGCCAACGTCAAAGACAGCGGTTGGGACGTCATCACCCGCAAGAACAGCGGCAGCATGTACGGTGAGGCCGGCCTGCGCTACGACATCGGCGCCGTCGAACTCTCCACCGCCTACCGCTACGCCAACATGACCGACGACATGCACGATTTCAAAGTGGGCGCCGCCTACAAGGTGAGCCAGAACCTGGCCCTCACCGCCGACTACACCTATCGCAAGTGGGACCTGCAACAGGGTTCCATCACCAGCCTGGGTGTGAAGTACAGCTTCTAATCATCCTTCCTGTAGTGTCTTCATTTTTACCCATGACTTCGGTCATGGGTTTTTTCATTTCCGGTTGATCCACCCTTCACCCTTGCGCCGTATCAGTCCGCAATAGTTATACAACTTCCATTTTTTTGTATAACTGCTATAACTGATTCAGACTTATACAAGGAGTGATGACATGTACAAGATCAAGGTTGGTATCAGCGCCTGCCTGCTGGGGCAGGAGGTACGGTTCGACGGAGGTCACAAGCGTTCCAGTTTCTGCGAGCGGGATCTCGGTGCCCACTTTGACTATCACCCCGTCTGTCCCGAGATGGCCATTGGCCTCGGCGCGCCCCGCGCCGCCATCCGGCTGGTCAAGCGCCACGGCGAGATCCGCGCCGAGGCGAGCAACGGCAGCTTCGACGTCACCGACCAGCTCATCGCCTTCAGCGAGCAGAAGGCGCGCCAGCTCGACTTCATCTCCGGCTACATCCTCTGCGCCAAATCCCCCAGCTGCGGCATGGAGCGGGTGCGGATCTATGGCGCCAACAACGAGGGGAGTGCCAAGGAGGGGGTCGGCCTGTTTGCCAAGGCGCTGATGGAGGCCAATCCCCTGCTGCCGGTCGAAGAGGATGGCCGACTGTGCGATCCCATCCTGCGGGAAAACTTCGTGCTGCGGGTCTTCGCCTACCACGACTGGCAGCAGCTCTGTGCGCGCGGCATCACCGCCTCTGCGCTGATCCGCTTCCACTCCCGCTACAAGTACCTGGTGCTCTCCCACGCCACCACCCACTACCGTGCGCTCGGCAAGCTACTCGGCAACCTGGCCAGGGCCGACCTGCAGCAGGTGGCCGACAACTACATCAAGGGGCTGATGGCGGCGCTGACCCTGCGGGCCAACCGGCGCAGTCACACCAATGTGCTGATGCACCTGCAGGGCTACTTCAAGCGGGTGCTGACCCCGGCCCAGAAGCAGGAGCTGTGCGACACCATCGATAAGTACCGTACCGGCGTCTTTCCGCTGCTGGTGCCGCTCACCCTGATCCGCCACTACCTGCGCGAGTACCCCAACCCCTATCTCGCCGAGCAGGTGTACCTCAATCCGCACCCCGACACGCTGAAACTGCGCTACGGGCTCTGAATATCCTGTGCAGGTCCCGGCGGATGGCCGGGGCCTCTCCCTCAACCTTTGCTGGATGCCGTTATGTCTGATTTACCACACGCCGCTTCTCCTTCTCCGGAGGAGGGGATCTACCCTATTCGCGAGGTCTCCCGCCTCACCGGTGTCAACGCCGTGACCCTGCGCGCCTGGCAGCGTCGCTACGGGCTGGTGCAACCGGCCCGCACCGACAAGGGCCACCGCCTCTACAGCGAACAGGACATTCGCCAGATCGGCGAGATCCTGAGCTGGCTGGAGCGGGGGGTGAGTATCGGGCAGGTGAAGGGGCTCCTGAGCGAACCCCAGGCCCAGCCGGTGAGCGAGCACTGGCAGCAGACCCTGGAGCAGTTCAGTCAGGCGCTGCTTGCCTTCAACCAGCGCAAGGCGGAGGCAGAGCTCAACGACCTGCTGGCGAGCTATCCGTTCGAGCTGGTGCGCAGCCGGGTACTGCAACCCTTGGTGGAGCGGCTGCTCGGGCTGTGGCGCGAGCGTCCCGATGGCGAGCTACTGCAACAGGTGTGGCTGGGCTGGCTGCATACCCGCTTCGCCCGCCACCTCATCGAGCAGGAGAAGGGCGTGCCGGTCACCCTGGCGAGCTGGGGACAGGTTGGCCCGCTCGATCTGGTCTGGGCTGCCTACGAGCTGATCGGTCAGGGCCATGAGGTGCAGCTGCTGGGGGCGGTGGAGCCGCGCCATGCCAGCCTGCTGGAGGGGCGTGCCGTGACCCCCTGGCTGGTTCTGCTAGGGGCCGGCCTTGGCAAGCCGGATCTGGCTGCCGGCTGGCCCGCCGGTACCCGCTTCTTTGGCGAGCTGGGGCGCCTCTACGATGGCGAGTGGCTGCAAGCCCACGGCTGGCAGGCGGGCCTTGCCGAGGCGATGGCAGACAGGCCAGCAGCGGTTGGTGCCGGCGGACGCGGGAGGAAAAAATCATGAAGCTGGTCTGGTTTCGCAACGATCTGCGCCTGGCCGACAACCCTGCCTTACGTCACGGTTGCGCCAATGATGAACCGGTCGCCGCGCTCTTTATCATCTCTCCCACCCAGTGGCGGCAGCACAAGCTGGCCCCCGTCCGTCAGCGCTTTGTGCTGGCCCAGGTCGATATGCTGGGCCGCGAGCTGGCGGCGCTCGGCATCCCGCTCCATCTGCTGCGGGTGGAGACTTTTGCCGAGGTGCCGGCGGCGCTGGCAGATCTTTGCCGCGAGCTGGGGGTAACCCAGCTCTACGCCAATCAGGCCATCGAGATCGACGAGCTGCGCCGGGATCAGGCCGTCACTACCGCGCTGGCAGAACAGGGGATTGGTTGTCACTGGTTCAACGGCTGCTGCGTGCTGCCGCCGGGGCGGGTGCTGACCGGCTCTGGCGAGATGTTCAAGGTTTTCACCCCCTTCAGCCGTGCCTGGCTCAAGGCCCTCGACGAGGATGGTTTCGTCATTCATCGCGCGCCCACTGCTCGTGGCGAGCCGCTACCATGGCAGCCGTTGGCCGAGCGGGACTTCGTCGATGTCGCCCTCGGCGAGCTGACGGCTGACCCCCGTTGGCCGGTGGGGGAGGCCGAGGCCAGCCGCCGTCTGAATGACTTTCTGGAGCAGGCGGTGCTCGACTATGGCGAGACCCGCGATTTTCCTGCCATCGCGGGCACCTCTGTGCTCTCCCCCTATCTGGCGGCCGGCATCATCAGCCCGCGCCAGTGCGTGGCGGCGCTCCAGCAACGGCTTGGCTACCGGCCCCAGTCCAAGGCTCAGCCCGGCTTTGTCTGGCTCAATGAGCTCATCTGGCGTGAGTTCTATCGCCACCTGCTGGTGCTGATCCCGACCCTTTCCATGAATCGGCCCTTCAAACCGGAGACATCGGCCCTGCCGTGGAGCTGGGATCCGGATGCCTTCGCCGCCTGGTGTGAGGGGCGTACCGGCTACCCCATCGTCGATGCGGCGATGCGCTGCCTCAACGCCACCGGCTGGATGCACAACCGGCTGCGGATGATAGTGGCGAGCTTTCTCACCAAGGATCTGCACATCCACTGGCGGCTCGGGGAGGATTACTTCATGAGTCGGCTCATCGACGGCGACCTGGCGGCCAATAACGGCGGCTGGCAGTGGGCGGCGGGCACCGGGGCCGATGCGGCGCCCTATTTCCGGGTCTTCAACCCCACCACCCAGGGGCAACGATTTGATCCGCAAGGGGAGTTTATCCGTACCTGGGTAACTGAACTTGCCGATATTCCTGCCGCTTATGTGCATCAGCCCCACGACTGGCTGCGGCTCAAGGGGCGACAGGATTATCCGGCACCCATGGTGGATCACGCCGTTGCCCGGGTGAGAGCCATCGAGATGTTTCGCTCTCTGGAGAAATAGGATGAACGAGTCGCTGGCCCGCTTTGTGGCCCTCTATCAGCAGCTAAACCAAGATGAGTTGCACCGTTTGCCCGAGGTCTATGCAAGCGAGGTGATCTTTACCGACCCAGCTCACCGCATCGAGGGGCTGGCGGCGCTCACCGACTATTTTTCCGCTCTCTATCAGCGCCTGGCCTACTGCCGTTTCGTCATCACCAGCCAGCTGCAGCAGGGGCGCCAGGCCTGGCTCGGCTGGACCATGACCTTCTCTCACCCCAGATTGCGTGGTGGTGCGCCGGTGACGGTGGAGGGGGCCACCCGCCTCGAGTTCGACGAGACGGGCAAGGTGTGCCTGCATCGCGACTACTTTGACCTTGGCGCCATGCTCTACGAGCAGTTGCCGCTGCTTGGGTCCGTGGTGCGCACCATCAAGGGGAGGCTGGGCGCATGAGCGGCCGGGTGCTGATCACCGGCGCCACCTCCGGCATCGGCTTTCAGCTGGCGCTCGATTATCGGCGCGCAGGCTGGCAGGTGTGGGGTTGTGGTCGCGATGGCGAGCGGCTGCTGGCACTGGGGCGCCACGGCATCACGCCGCTGCAGTTTGACGGGCGCTCTGCAAACGCCGTGAGCGAGGCGGCCGCCGGCTTGCCATGGATCGACCTGCTGATCCTCAATGCCGGCAACTGCGAGTACATGACGGTGGACGAGGGGTTTGACGGCGCCCTGTTTGCCCGGGTCATCGAGACCAACCTCGTTGCCACCGGCCACGCCCTAGCCGCCTTTTTGCCGCTGCTGGGGGCAGGCGGACGCCTTGCCATCGTCAGCTCCTCGGTGAGCTGGTTGCCGCTGCCCAAGGCCGAAGCCTATGGCGCCTCCAAGGCGGCACTCGACTATCTGGCGGATACCTTGCGCCTGGATTTGGCCGGCAAAGGGATCGGTGTGACCCTGATCCGCCCCGGCTTTGTGCAGACGCCGCTCACCGCCAAAAATGATTTTCCCATGCCCTGTCTGGTGCCGGTGGAAGAGGCTTCCCGCGCCATCATGAACGGGCTCGCCGCCGGTCGCCACCAGATCCACTTTCCCCGCCGCTTCATCTGGCTGCTGCGCCTGCTCGGTGTGCTGCCGACGGGGCTCTGGCTGCGCCTTGGCCGCGCACTCGTATCGAAAGGACGCCCTTCATGAAGAAAAAGATCGCCATCGTCGGCTCCGGCATTTCAGGCCTGACCGCCGGTTTCCTGCTCCACAAGCTGCACGACATCACCCTGTTCGAGGCGGCGCCGACCCTGGGTGGGCACACCGCCACGGTCGATGTGGAGCAGGCGGGGCGCCGCTATGCCATCGATACCGGCTTCATCGTCTTCAACGATCGCACCTACCCCAACTTCCTGAGACTGCTTGAACGGATCGGGGTAGCGCGCCAGCCGGCCGAGATGAGCTTCTCGGTGAAAAGCCCGCAGGGGCTGGAGTATAACGGCCACAACCTCGACACCCTGTTTGCCCAGCGCAGCAACCTGCTGAGCCCACGCTTCTACGGTTTTGTCGCCGAGATCCTGCGCTTCAATCGGGAGGCGCGGGCCTGGCTGGTGGATGGACAACAGCAGGGGGAGGGCCTCGAGCTGACCCTGGGGGATTTTCTGCAGGTGGGTGAGTTCAGCGACTACTTCGCCCGCCACTACATCTTGCCGATGGGAGCCGCCATCTGGTCATCGACCCTGGCCGATATGCGCGTCTTCCCCTTGAGCTTCTTTCTGCGCTTTTTCGCCAACCACGGCCTGCTCGAGGTGGCCAATCGCCCCCAGTGGTATGTGATCCCGGGTGGCTCGCGGGAATACATAGGCCCGCTGACGGCCGGCTGGCAGGCAAACATTCGCCTGGCCTGCCCGGTGCAGGGGATCCGGCGTCAGGCGGACGGGGTGCTGATCCAGAGCAGCCATGGCGAGGAGCGGTTTGACGAGGTGATCCTCGCTTGTCACAGCGATCAGGCGCTGGCATTGCTGGCGGACCCGGGCGAGCGGGAGCAGGCCATTCTCGGCGCCATGCCCTATCAGGCCAACGATGTCTGGTTGCACACCGATGCCTCCTGCCTGCCGGTGCGGCGCAAGGCATGGGCCAGCTGGAACTATCAGCTGGGGGAGGATGACGGGGCGCGGCCGCTGGTGAGCTACAACATGAACATCTTGCAGGGGGTGAGCTCGCCAGAGCCCTTCTGTGTCAGCCTCAATCCGCAAGGCAAGGTAGACGAGAGCAAGGTGCTGCGCCGCTTCGTCTATCACCATCCGGTGTTCAATCAGGCCTCCATCGCCGCCCAGCAGCGGCGGGCCGAGATCTGCGGCCAGCAACACACCCACTTCTGCGGCGCCTACTGGTACAACGGCTTTCACGAAGACGGGGTGCGCAGCGCCCTGGACGTAGCCAGACGGTTCGGGGCCGAGCTATGAAGGGTGCAGTTCTGGCAGGCCAGGAGGCGAGTGCCGAGGCCATGACCGGCACCCTCAGCGCCATCTGGCAGGGGTCGGTGCGCCATCGCCGCTTCGCACCGCGCGCTCACGCCTTCTCCTACAGCCTCTTCATGCTGGGGCTGGATCTCGACGAGCTGCCACAACTCGATCGCGGGTGCTGGTTCGGGGTGGAGCGGGCAGGGCTGCTCTCGTTTCGTCGCGACGACTACCTGCGCGGCAGCGAGGGGCCGCTCAAGCAGGCGGTGTGGCAGAAGGTGAGCGAACTGGGTGGCGATGCCGAGCCCGAGGGGCGGGTACTGCTGCTTGGCAACGTGCGTTGCCTCGGTTTCTACTTCAGCCCGGTCAACTTCTACTTCTGCTACCGGCAGGGGGATGCACGCTATCTGCTGGCGGAGGTGTCGAACACCCCCTGGAACGAGCGTCACTACTACCTGCTGGATCTGGCGGCGCTGGCCCCCCACGACAAGGATTTTCACGTCTCCCCCTTCATGGGGCTGGCGATGCGCTACCACTGGCGCATTCGCCCGCCCGCGCAGGAGACACTGATCCACATCGAGAGCCACCCCGTATCCGGTGAAGCCAAGCTGTTTGACGCCACCCTGGCGCTGCGCCGGGCGCCGCTGTCGCGCAAGGGGCTGGCGGCCCTGCTGGCCCGCTGGCCCTGGATGACCATGAAGGTGCTGCTCGGGATCTACTGGCAGGCCCTGCGTCTTTTTATCAAACGAACCCCCATTTTCACCCATCCGGAGAGCCGCTAATGGAACTTGTGCAATCAACCCTCTCTGCCTCTTTCATCGACAAGGGGGCCAGGCAACTGCTGCTCAATCTGCTGGGTCGCCTCGAACACGGCCAGCTGCTGCTGTGGGATGGCGGCGAGCGTCACAGTTTTGGCGTGGCGGGCACCGACCTGTACGCCGAGCTGGTGGTGCAGGATCCGGCCTTCTATCGCCGCCTGCTGCTGGGGGGCAGCATCGCCGCCGGGGAAACCTGGGTGGAGGGGCTCTGGACCAGCCCGGATCCGGTGGCGCTGGTGCGGCTGCTGGCCCGCAACTTGGCGCTGCTCGACTCCCTTGAGCGGCGCCTCGGCTGGCTCAGCTTCCCGTTCAACAAGGTGCGTCACTGGCTTAACCGCAATACCCTGACCGGGTCGCGCTCCAACATCGCCGCCCACTATGATCTCGGCAACAGCCTCTATCAGGGCTTTCTCGACAGCCATATGCAGTACTCGAGCGCCATCTATCCCCATGCCGATGCCAGCCTGGAGGAGGGGCAGCAGGCCAAGCTGCGCACTATCTGCGAGCGACTGGCACTGGGGCCAGACGATCATCTGCTGGAGATCGGCACCGGCTGGGGCGGCCTCGCCGTCTATGCGGCCCGCCACTACGGCTGCCGGGTGACCACTACCACCATCTCCCGGGCCCAGCACGATTATGCCAAGGAGTGGATTGCGCGGGAGGGGCTGGGGGATCGCATCACCTTGCTGCTGGAGGATTACCGCAAGCTGGAGGGCTCTTACGACAAGCTGGTCTCCATCGAGATGATCGAGGCGGTGGGCCACGCCTTTCTGCCCGATTATTTCCGCCAGCTGTCGCGGCTGCTCAAACCCGGTGGCCGCCTGCTCATTCAGGCCATCACCATTGCCGATCAACGTCATGCCCAGTACCTGCGCGGGGTTGATTTCATCCAGCGTTACATCTTCCCCGGTGGCTGCCTGCCGAGCGTCTCCCAGATGGCGAGTCTGCTGGCGCGGGAGACCGACATGCAACTGGTGCGGCTGCACGATCACGGCCATCACTATGCCCGAACCCTGGCCCACTGGTGCGAGCGCTTCCTGGCGCTGGCGCCCGAGCTGCCAGCCCTCGGCTACAGCCAGGATTTCATCCGTTTGTGGCACTTCTATTTTGCCTACTGTGAAGGGGGATTCTGGGAGCGCACCATCAGCCTGGTGCAGCTGGAAGCGGCCAAACCTGGCCCACTCGGCTGGAGTGGAGATCTGCCCGTCGGCGGGCACTGATCATGTGGCAGTGGGCCCATCTGCTGGGGTTCAATCTCTACTGGTTGCTGGCAGTGAAGTGGCAGCAGCCGGGCCCCCTGCTGGCACTGTTGCTGCACTTTCTCTTCTCACCCAGCCGCCAACGTGACTGGCGGCTCATCCCGGTTGCTCTTGCCGGCAGCCTGCTCGATGCCCTGCTTTGGCAACTCGGGCTGTTTTATTTCAACACCGGTTTTCCGCTCTGGCTGGTGCTGCTTTGGTGCGGTTTTGCCCTGACCCTCTCCCATGGTCTGCGCTGGCTGCGACCCTTGCCGCGCTGGCAGCAGGGGCTGTTCGGCATGGTCGGTGGCAGCTCCTCCTATGTGGCGGGCGCCGCCATGGGGGCAGTACAATTACCCTGGGGCATCGGGGTCAGTGCGGCACTGCTGGCGGTGATCTGGATGTGGTGGTTACCCGTACTCCTGTGGGTAACGGTCAAGCTGGAGGGTGAAGCGAGATGAACACCTTTTCGACCGACACCTTGTTGTTTTCCAAGTGGACCAAAGAGAGCCAGCACGAGCTGACCGAGCGTTTCTATCTGGTGGTGGCCTGTCAGCGCGATGCGCAGGGGCAGCTGCAGCAGGTGGTGATGCAGGACATCAACACGCTGCTGGAACAGGAGATGGACTGGCATGAACTCGAAGATCCTGCCCATTGGCACATGGGGTGGAATTAGCCTGCTGCTGGCAGGCTTGAGCCTACCGCTGACCCCTTTCGCCCAGACCGGGCAAGCCCCGATCACCCCCTGGCAGCAGCTGCACCCGGTCGGGCGCGGCGAGATGAGTTGGCTCTGGTTCAAGCTCTATGACGCCACCCTCTACAGCGAGAACGGCCGCTATCTGCCGGGTCACTATCCTCAGGCGCTCAGCCTCACCTACGCCAGAGCCATCGAACGGCAAGATCTCTTGAGCGCCACCGCCGCTGAGTGGCAGCGACTGGGGCTTGGCAGCCAGCAACAGCGCCAGGAGTGGCTTGGCAGGCTCGCCGCGCTCTGGCCCGATGTCCAGGCGGGTGACCGGCTCACCTTCTATGTCGACAAGGGTGGTGCGGGCCATTTCTGGTGGCGGGACAAGCCGCTCGGCACCCTCGCCGATCCGCAATTTTCGGCGGCCTTCCTCGCCATCTGGCTGGCAGAAGGGAGCCGTGATCCGGCGCTTACCCGTAGCCTGCGAGGAGAGTTCTGATGCAAAAGAGGTTCATGTCGTACACCCGCACCTGGCGCTATCTGCTGTTGTTGCTGTTCCTGCTGCTGGCCGGCTGTGGCAGCAGTCTGGAGGATTATCGCGATCGGGGCCCCGAGTGGGATCTCGCTCGCTTCTTCGATGGCAAGCTGACGGCGCACGGTCTGGTGACCGATCGCAGCGGCGAGGTGACCAGCCGTTTTAGGGTGGAGATGCGCGGGCGCTGGCAGGGGGGCAAGGGAGAGCTGTTCGAGCAATTCTACTTTGACGACGGGCGCCAGCAGACCCGCACCTGGTTTTTGAGCAAGGGGGCGGATGGCCATTGGCGCGGCACGGCCGCCGACGTGGTGGGGGAGGCAGTAGGCAAGACGGCAGGCTTTGCTCTCAACTGGCGCTATCAGCTCGATCTGGCGCTGCCCGACGGCAGCGTGGTGCGGGTGAGTTTCGATGATTGGATGTATCTGCTCGACCAGGATCGTTTGATCAACCGGGCCGCTATCAGCAAGTTCGGCATCCAGCTGGGGGAGGTGATCCTCTACATCGAGCGCCATCCTGAAGTGAGTGCGCCTCACCCAGTCGGCAACGTGGACGATAGTCACTCGCTATCAATCAGTTAGGTCTTAACGAATACCTTTCGAGTCTGATGGGTTCTAAGATGACCAGGTCGTCAAATCTGGAGGTGAAACATGAAGAGTCCGATTGGTCTTGATACCGTTCAATCACAAGCGCTGGCCGCCGAACTGAACAAGTTGCTGGCCAGCTACCAGATCCTTTACATGAATGTTCGCGGCTTCCACTGGAACATCCGCGGCAACCAGTTCTTCGAGCTGCACCTGAAGTTTGAAGAGATTTACAACGACCTGTTGCTGAAGGTCGATGCCCTGGCCGAGCGTATCCTCACCCTGGATGGCGTACCGCTGCACAGCTTCAGCGACTACCTGAACGTTTCCGCCATTCCCGAGCAGAAGGGACTGCACGACGGTCGTGCCTGCGTCGAATCCCTGCTGGAGAGTTTCCGCGAACTGCTGGTAGCCCAGCGCCGCATCTTGGGGCAGGCCGCCGATGCCGGTGATGAAGGGACCGCATCCATTCTCTCCGACTATGTGCAGCAGCAGGAGAAACTGGTCTGGATGCTGCGAGCTTATTTAGCCTGATAGTTAACCAAGCCGGACGCTGCGAAGTATGCTGGCCTGATAGCCAATCATGCCGGATGCTGCGAAGTATGCCGGCCTGATGAGTGAAGGGCTGGACCTGCCTGACCAGAGGCCAGCCCAACCGGTTCCATTATCGTGTTCTGTTGCAAACCTGAGTTGTCTCTCCTTTTATCCACCCGCTTGCCGCCCTGTTTGGGCGGCTTTTTTTGTTTTTGATCTGCATCAATGAAAATTGAATTGGCAAATTGAATGCCTATTAAGTTTTCCACGAGGGGAATAGAATCGCCACAAAACAAACAACTGAAATGTCCAATTAGGAGAGGCATGATGTTTTGTGTGCAATGTGAACAGACAATTCGTACCCCCGCCGGCAACGGCTGTGCCTATGCACAAGGTATGTGCGGCAAGACGGCAGAAACCTCGGATCTGCAGGATGTGCTGATCTATACCCTGCAGGGGCTGAGCGCCTGGGCGCTGGCCGCCCGCGAGCACGGCATCGTCGACAGCGAGATCGATGCCTTCGTACCCAAGGCCTTCTTCGCCACCCTCACCAACGTCAACTTCGATTCCGCCCGCATCGTGGCCTATGTCAATCAGGCGCTGGCCTATCGCCAGCAACTGGCTGCCAAGCTGGCACCGCTGGCGGTGCAGGCCGATGCACTACCCGCTGCCGCCCGCTTCGAGCCGGGTGCCGATCTGCTGGCCCTGCTGGCTCAGGCGCCGCAGACCGCGGTCAACCGCGGCAAGAACGAGGTCAACGAAGACATCATGGGGCTGCGCCTGCTCTGCCTCTATGGCCTCAAGGGCGCCGCCGCCTACATGGAGCACGCCCGGGTGCTGGATCAGCAGGATGCCGGGGTGGCCGCCGAATTCCATCGCATCATGAGCTGGCTGGGTACGGATCCGAGCGATCTGGATCCGCTGTTCAAGTGCGCCATGGACATTGGCCTGCTCAACTTCAAGATCATGGAGATGCTGGATCTCGGTGAAACCACCGCTTTCGGCCATCCGGAGCCGACCCAGGTACGCGTTACTCCGGTACCGGGCAAGTGCATCCTGGTCTCCGGTCACGACATGGTGGATCTCAAGCTCATCCTGGAGCAGACCAAGGGGACGGACATCAAGGTCTACACCCATGGCGAGATGCTGCCGGCGCTGGCCTACCCCTTCTTCAAGCAGTACCCGCACCTGGTGGGCAACTACGGTTCCGCCTGGCAGAACCAGCAGAAGGAGTTTGCCAACTTCCCGGGCGCCGTGGTGATGACCTCCAACTGCATCATCGATCCGAACGTGGGCAACTACTCGGATCGCATCTTCACTCGCTCCATCGTCGGCTGGCCGGGCGTGACCCACCTGGAAGGGGAAGATTTCTCCGCCGTCGTTGCCAAGGCGCAAGCGCTGGAAGGCTTCAAGCACGTTGAGCTGGAGCACTTCATCACCATCGGTTTTGCCCGCAATGCCCTGATGCAGGCTGCCCCTGCGGTGATCGACAAGGTCAAGGCCGGCGAAATCAGCCACTTCTTCCTGGTCGGTGGCTGTGATGGCGACCGTGCCGAGCGCGCCTACTACACCGAGTTTGCCAAGGCGATCCCGCAGGACAGCCTGCTGCTCACCCTGGGCTGCGGCAAGTACAAGTTCAACAAGCTCGATTTCGGCGACATCGGCGGCATTCCCCGTCTGCTGGACGTGGGTCAGTGCAATGATGCCTACTCCGCCATCCAGCTGGCGCTGGCGCTCTCCGAAGCGTTCGAGTGCGGCGTCAACGATCTGCCGCTGACCCTGGTGCTCTCCTGGTTCGAGCAAAAGGCCATCGTCATCCTGCTCACCCTGCTGGCGCTGGGCGTGAAGAACATCCGCACCGGCCCGACCGCCCCGGCCTTCCTCACCCCGGCCCTGCTCAAGGTGCTGGAGGAGCAGTTTGGTCTGAAAGGTACCACCACCGCAGAAGCCGATCTGGCCGAGATCCTGGCGGCCTGAACAAAGAGACAGCCTTACACGCTCAGCATGTTGTAAGCCTTTGGCGAGCCTGATGGCTCGCCTTTTTTAGCGACCCCTTTCCAACATTTTTCAACAAGAGGAGCCTTGCGATGACCTCCACCTCTCTCACCCTCAGGTGCATCGGCCGCCGGGCGGATACCCACGATGTAGCGAGCTGGCAGTTCGTGCCGCAGACGGGCAGCCTGCCTGCCGTGCTGGCCGGCCAGTGTGTGACGCTGCACACCGAGATTGACGGCAAGCCCCACTGCCGTGCCTATACCCTCTCCTCCAGCCCGCAGGACCCTTTCTGGCAGGTCACCATCAAGGATGTCGGACTGGTCTCCCACCATCTGCACCAGACCCTGCAGGTGGGGGATGAGATCCGGGTGGATGGCCCGTTCGGCGACTTCAATCTGACGGCCTTGCCCTGCGAGCGGCCGCTGTTCTTGAGCGCCGGCTCCGGCATCACTCCCATGTGGGCCATGCTGCGGGACGAGCTGGCCAAACGGCCGGACGCCGACATCCGCTTCATTCACAGTGCCCGCTCGCCAGAGGATGTGATCTTCGCAGCCGATCTGGCTGCGCTGGCCGCGGCCCATGCCGGTGTGCGCCATGCTTTAGTGCTGGAGAAAGTTGGGGAAGAGGCGCCGGCGGTTTATCCCTGGGTCGGCCGGCTCACACCGGAGATGCTGAGGGAATTGGCACCGGATCTATTGAGTCGCCACGTCTATCTGTGCGGCCCAGCCCCTTACATGGAGGCAGTGAGCGAAATGCTGGCCGGGCTCGGCCTGCCGGCAGAGCAGTTGCACCAGGAGTCGTTCGGCCTGCCTGCAGCTACATCGAGCACGGCGCCAGTTGCGGCCAGCAGCGACCACTTCTGGCTGACCCTCAAAAAGAGCGGCAAGAAGGTGAAGATACTGCCGGGGCAGACCCTGCTGGCGGCGCTGGAGGGGGCGGGGGAGACCATGATGGCAGCCTGCCGCGCCGGGGTGTGCGGCGCCTGTCGCTGCACCACGGAGGGCGAGATCGAGCGCCAGAGCGTGATGACTCTCAGCCCGCAGGATCTGGAGAGTGGGGTGGCATTGGCCTGCTCCTGTACCGCCAGGGGGGATGTTTGCGTCGACTATTGAGGGGGCCATGAGCATCCCGCTCTTTTCGCAACGTGGCCGGGCGGGTAGACTCAGCTTCAGTTTCAGTCGAACGCGGGATACATAATGACAATTTTGGTCACAGGGGGCGCCGGCTATATCGGCTCCCACACCCTGGTTGAGTTATTGAACGCCGGGCAACAGGTTGTGGTGCTGGACAACCTCTCCAACTCCTCCCCCGAGTCTCTCAAGCGGGTCGAGCGGATCACCGGCAAGCCGGTCATCTTCATCGAAGGGGATGTGCTGGACCGGGCCTGCCTGCAGCAGCTGTTTGCCGCCCACCAGATCGAGTCGGTGATCCATTTCGCCGGGCTCAAGGCGGTTGGCGAATCGAGCCAGATCCCGCTCACCTACTACCAGAACAACATCACCGGCACCCTGGTGCTGTGCGAAGAGATGGCAAAAGCCGGTGTGTTCCGGCTGGTATTCAGCTCCTCGGCCACCGTCTACGGCGATCCGGCCTCGGTACCGCTGCGGGAAGATTTTCCCACCAGCGCCACCAACCCTTATGGCCGCTCCAAGCTGATGGTGGAGGAGATCCTGCGGGATCTCTCCAAATCCGATCCCCGCTGGGCCATCGTGCTGCTGCGCTACTTCAACCCGGTCGGTGCCCACGAGAGTGGCCTGATTGGCGAAGATCCCAATGGCATTCCCAACAACCTGCTGCCCTATATCAGCCAGGTCGGCGTGGGCAAGCTCAAGGAGCTGGGGGTGTTTGGCAACGACTACCCGACACCGGACGGTACCGGGGTGCGCGATTACATCCACGTGGTGGATCTCGCCATAGGGCACCTGAAAGCGCTGGCGCGCATCGCGTCGGATACCGGCGTCTTTACCTACAACCTGGGTACCGGTCAGGGCTATTCGGTGCTGGAGATGATCAAGGCATTTGAAGCGGCCAGCGGCCGTACCATTCCCTACCAGATCAAGCCCCGTCGCCCCGGCGACATCGCCGAGTGCTGGGCCGAGCCGCACAAGGCCCGTGCCGAGCTGGGCTGGCAGGCCGAGCGCGGTCTGGAGCGGATGATGGTGGATACCTGGCGCTGGCAAAGCCAGAACCCGAACGGTTATGGCCCTGCTGCGAAGCCGTGATCAAGGGTCATGTGCTGCTCGGGAACCTCATTTATTCATATAAACCCGGGTCCCTGTGCAGCTCTTCGCCTTGCTGACAGCTTCTCGCGACGGCCCATCAGACCTGATGGTTTGCAGCCTGAATAGCAAAACGCCCCGGCATGCCGGGGCGTTTTTTATGTGCCTGAGCGGGATTACTGAATGCTCTTGCCGGCGCGGACATCCTTGATGAAGCCTTTCAGGCTGGTCAGATCACGGGGGGCACCGCGCAGGATCTGATCGCCGATGATGAAGGCCGGGGTGCCAGAGATGCTCATGGCTTCGGCCAGCGCCCGGTTGGTGCCTAGATTCTGATCGATGCTGCCATCCTTGATCTTGGCTTCAACCTTGCTCCAGTTGACGCCAGCTGCTTCCGCCAGCTGCTTCACCTGTGCTTCGTCGGCCAGCGGGCCCTGATGGGCGTACAGCTTCTCGTGGAAGGCCTGGTACTTGTCGGGCTGACCCAGCTGTACCGCCAGGGCGGCGCGAGCGGCGAAGTAGGAGGTCTCGCTCAGGATCGGGAACTGCTTGTAGATGTAGCGAATGTCCTTGTCTTCCGCCAGCAGCTGCTTGATCAGCGGGTGGGCGCGTTTGCAGTAGCCGCAGTTGTAGTCGAAGAATTCGACCACGGTCAGGCTGCCCTTGGGATTGCCGGTTTCCGGGTCCTGGTTGCTATAGAGCTGCTTGGCATGTGCCTTGATCAAGGTCTTGTCGCTCTCGGCCTGCTGGCTCTCCTGCTTAGCGCGCAGGGCGTTGGACATCTCGACCAGGATCTCCGGGTTCTTGACCAGATAGTCGCGCACTATCTGTTCCACGTCGCTCTTGGTCAGTTCGCTCGCCTGAACCGGCGCCGCAAGCAGGGTGGCACCCGTCAGGGCACAAAGCAGGGCATGTTTGATTTTCATAAGTCCATCTTGCTGGGGATTTCGGGATGCTGACTATAGTGGGTGAGTCTGTTTTCAAGTCAAGTTATCTGGTTGAAAAAGCGCTGGTTATGCTCAAATTGACGGCTTTGTGCGTCATTTAGCCCAATAAATCGGCAAACGAGCGTCGAGGGGATTTACAAGGGCAATCGCCATGGGTAATATTCGCCGCACTGTCGCGGAGGGGTGGCAGAGCGGCTGAATGCACCGGTCTTGAAAACCGGCGATGGGCGACCATCCGTGGGTTCAAATCCCACCTCCTCCGCCATTTATTCAGCCAAAAAGGCCATCCGAAAGGATGGCCTTTTTGCTATTCAAATCCCCGCTGTCATTCTGCCTCTGACTGGGCAAGCCATCTTTATCCACGTTTTTCAGGCCGTTGGCCAAGGCTGACGCTTGCGATTTTCCTGCCTGTTTGCTCGCGTTCATTGCGAGACTATCACCGGGCAACCAGCGTCTTGATCGTCTCCGTTGGCCCTGATATTCGCACAGTTCGGTGGGGATCCCGTCTCGCTGGCTCATCCGCCACAACTTGGACTCCTTTTGTTGCGTAATGCAGGCAGCGTGGAGGACTGCTGGTCCGCCGGTGAGAGGTCAGCCATGACGAATGTTGCAATGATTAACATCCGTAGGAGTCATGACTGGTCGCTGGTGGAACAATCTTGTTCTTCTGTAGCATTTCATTACAAAAATTACGGTTCGATAGCATAAAGTGTGGGGCAGTTCTGATTTTCCTATGTGCCGGGGTGTGTCATCTATTGACGCTTGTTAACATTCAGTATGTTTCCATGTTTGGCCACCTTATCTTGTGCATGATCCTCATACCTCGGAAATGAATACCCTGCACGCGCTGGAGCTTATCGGTCAGTTCGAGACTGCGGCTGACGAGCGCGCCATCGTGACCCTGCTGCGCGAACTGAGCGGCCGCATGGGATTCGACTATTTTCGCCTTGCCCTGATCTTCCCCAGCACCATCCAGCGTCCGGACGTCATCATCTTCAACGGTTGCCCACAGGCCTGGGTGGATACCTACACCGGCAGCGGCTTCTTTGCCATCGACCCCATCGTCAAGTGCGCCATGACCAGAAGCACGCCCATTCTATGGGCCGATGTGGTGAACGATGAGGAGCGTTGTGATGAACAGGGCCGCGAGGTGATGCAACTGGCTAGCGAGTACGGCATTCGCGACGGTATCACCCTGCCCTGGCACGGTGCCAACGGCCATGTCGGCCTGCTCTCCTTTATTACCAGTACGCCTCGTACCAGCCAGCAATGGCTCTCTGCGGTGCCCTTTATCAGCTGGCTCTCCATGCATATCTTTGAGGCGGTGGCCCGGGTCTGTCTGGCGGGGCTGTCACCGCACGATGCGTTGAGTTTGCGGGAGCTGGAGGTGTGTCGCTGGGCGGCGGAGGGCAAGCAGGTGAGCGATATTGCCCAGATCCTGGGGATCACGCCCCGTACCGTGACGTTTCATCTGAACAATGTGGTCAACAAGCTGGGGGCGAGCAGCAAGAGCCAGGCCATCTCATGGGCATTGAAACAGGGGATGGTCAGGCTGAACGTGGAGATGGCGCTGGTGGCTAATGTGGATGAGGAGCAGTGATTCTGTTTGTGGCAAGCAACTCGTTGCGTAGATGGCAAGATGTTCCACTGCATGTGCAAGAATTTATGGTGCAATAACCTGCTGGTTGCAACTTTTTGCGCCACGCATCAGGCCGGCTTGCTTGATTGTTAGTTAATGCTTTGAAAAATATGGATAAAAAAGAGTGGCATGGTCGCTGCTAACTGGTTCGGTCGAGTGTCATTACCGTTCAACCAATCAGGAGCAAACTCATGCCAACTCCATGTTATATCAGCATCGAAGGTAAAACCCAGGGCAATATCACCGCCGGTGCCTTCACTTCCGATTCCGTCGGCAACATCTTCGTGCAGGGCCACGAAGACGAGATGCTGGTACAAGAGTTCCAGCACGTCGTCACCGTACCGACCGATCCGCAATCCGGTCAGCCTGCTGGTCAGCGTGTCCACAAGCCGTTCAAGTTCACCGTGGCCCTGAACAAGGCCGTACCGCTGATGTACAACTCCCTGGCTTCCGGCGAGATGCTGCCGAAAGTGACCCTGAAGTGGTACCGCACCTCCGTCGAGGGCAAGCAGGAGCACTTCTTCTCTACCGTGCTGAC
>NZ_JBFOCR010000010.1:0-169104 GCF_040907935.1 Aeromonas sp. s2
ACCCGGGGGGCACTAACACCTGAAGCTAGCGCGTCTACCAATTCCGCCACCTTCGCACATCGGGTTATCAGTCTGGATTTACATGCTGTCTGATAAAAGCATGGTGCGAAGAGAGGGACTCGAACCCTCACACCCGGGGGGCACTAACACCTGAAGCTAGCGCGTCTACCAATTCCGCCACCTTCGCACATCGGGTTATCAGTCTGAATTTACATGCCGTCTGATAAGAGCATGTTGCAGTATGGTGCGAAGAGAGGGACTCGAACCCTCACATCCGTGGGACACTAACACCTGAAGCTAGCGCGTCTACCAATTCCGCCACCTTCGCATCACTGCGGTGGGGGATTCTATAGAGTTTTGGGGGGGCGTCAACAGCCAGAAGGTACTTTTTTCGCTGTTGACGCCCAAAGCAGCATCAAGGGGACAAAACTTCAGCAATTAGCGTCATTGGCGAGCCAGAGCGTCCCGATACATCTGCTCGTACTGGATGACCGAATCGGGCCAGTTGAAGCGGGTGTTCATGGCATTGCGCTGAACCCGGGCAAACTGCTCGGGATCCTGCAGGTAATAGAGCAGGCTGCGACGCATGGCATCGAGCAGTATGTTGGCGGTCGGATCGTTGAAGCAGAAGCCGGTCGCATGTGCCGGATCGGCATCCCAGTCCACCACCGTATCCTTCAGACCGCCGACCGCCCTTACCAGCGGCAGGGTACCGTAGGCCAGGCTGTACATCTGGTTGAGGCCGCATGGCTCGAACAGGGAGGGCATCAGGAAGAAGTCGGCGCCGGCCTCCACCAGGTGGGCGAGCCGGTCGTCATAGGTATTGATGAAGGCGAGCCGGTCCGGGAATTGCTGGGCCAGGGTGTGCAGCTGGGTGGCGAGGGAGGGATCACCCGAGCCGACGATCACCACCTGCACCTTGTGATGGAGAAACTTGTCCAGCACCGGCAGCAGCAGATGCACGCCTTTTTGTTCGGTCAGCCGGCACACCATGCCGTAGATGGGCAGGTCCACCACCGGCAGGCCCAGCTCCTGCTGCAGACTCTGCTTGCAGACGCCCTTGCCGGCCAGGTTGTCGACGTCATAGGTGGCCGGCAGAAAGTCGTCAAAGGCCGGATCCCAGTCCTGATAGTCGCAGCCGTTGAGGATGCCACGCAGATCCGCCGCTCGCTGCTGGAAGACGCTGGCCATGCCGTGGGCCCCCAGGTGGGTCAGCAATTCGCTGGCATAGTTGGGGCTGACCGCGTTGATCTTGTCGGCATAGAGCACCCCGCACTTGAGCAGGTTGACGTGGCCGTAGTCATAGCTGATGCGCTGTTCGTAGTCGGCAATCTCGGGCACGGCCCAGAACTGCTGGCGCTCGAACACCCCCTGGAACGCCGCGTTGTGAATGCTGATCACGCTGCGAGTGTGCTGGAAGAAGGGGTTGTGGGAGTGTCGGGTTTTCAGCAGCAGCGGCAGCAGGCCGGTGTGCCAGTCGTTGCAGTGCACTATGTCGGGGGCAAAGGCGAGCTGCTCGCAGGCGTGCAGCGCGGCGGCGGCCAGGAAGGCGAAACGCTCGCCGTTGTCCGGATAGGCCTGGTTGTTTTCGGCATAGAGCTGGGGGCGATCGAAGTACTGCGGGCAATCGAGCAGGTAGACACAGACCCCTTCGAGATCCATCTGATAGATGCGATAGCCGATATCCGGCAGGCCTGGGTGGGTTGGCAACCAGCGCGAGACCAGCAGTTTGGCCTCATCCCGTCGCTTTATCGTCTTGTAGAAGGGGAGCATGATCCTGACATCATGTCCCTTCTGGGCCAGGTACAGCGGCAGGGCTCTGGCCACGTCCGCCAGGCCCCCGGTCTTCACAAGCCCCTCAACTTCCGAGGCAACGAACAGGATTTTCAGTGGGTTAATAGCCAACTCTTGCTCCCTTAGGTACCACGACGATACCGCCTTCGGACACGGTAAATCGCTCTCTGTCATGGTCCAGATTTTCACCGATCACGGTGCCGGGCGCAATTTCAACGTTCTTGTCGATGATGGCGCGGCGGATGGAGCAGCCCTCGCCAATCTTCACGTCACCGAGCAGAACCGACTCGCTGATGTGGCTGCAAGGGCCTATGTTGCAGCGAAAACCCAGGATGGAGCGCTGGATCTGGCTGCCCTGGATGAAGCAGCCGCCGGAGATCAAGGAGTTGGCGATCTTCACCTTGCAGTCGTCGGTGTCGACGAAGGTGGCGGGCGGCAGCGGCGGATAGTGGGTATGCAGCGGCCACTTGCGGTTGTAGAGGGAGAAGGGGGCATCGTCGGCCACTAGGTCCATGTGCGCCTGCCAGTAGGAGTCCAGCGTCCCCACGTCGCGCCAGTAGACGTTGGGCTTCTCGCCCGGGATCACGTTGGTGCTGTAGTCGTAGACATAGACGGGGGCGCGCGGGAACAGGCTGGGGATGATGTCCTTGCCGAAGTCGTGGCTGGAGTTCTCCTCAGCGGCGTCGCGCTTGAGTTCGCGATAGAGCGACTCGGTCTCGAAGATGTAGTTGCCCATGGAGACCAGCGCCTGGGTGGGATCACCGGGGATGTGCTTGGGCCGCTTGGGTTTTTCCTCGAAGCCGATCATCCGGCCCTCCTGATCCACCTCGATCACCCCGAAGGCGCTCGCCTCCTCGATGGGCATGCGCAGGGCGGCGACGGTCAGGGCGGCAGCCTTCTGCTTGTGGAAGCTCACCATCTGGCTCACGTCCATCTTGTAGATGTGGTCGGAGCCGAAGATGCAGACGTGCTCGGGGTCGGAGATCTCGATGAAGCGCAGGTTCTGATAGATGGCGTCGGCCGTGCCGTCATACCAGCGTTTGCCCATCCGCATCTGGGCCGGAATGGGGTCGATAAAGCGATCCGTGATGCCGACGATATTCCAGCCCTTCTTCATGTGCAGATAGAGGGACTGGGACTTGAACTGGGTAAGCACGTAGATGCGCAGGAAGTCGGCGTTGACGAAGTTGTTGAGCACGAAGTCGATCAGTCGGTAGCTGCCACCAAAGGGAACAGAGGGCTTGCTGCGGGTGGTGGTGAGTGGCTGGAGGCGAGTACCTTCGCCGCCCGCCAGGATCATGGTGAGTATGCCTGCCATCGTATTTCTCTCCCTGAATTCATACTATGAAAAGGTTTTCAGCTTGCTACAAAAAAACACCCCTAAAGGGGTGGTTTGAGGTGTGTCAATTACCTTATCAGATCCCGTATGGGGCTCTCTACCTGTTTCCGGTGACTGCTTACACTTATTTACACTTTGCTCAGATAGACCTTGAATTTGGCATCGCTGCTGATCACTTCCGTCCGTTTGAAGTGCGTCTCCAGTATAGGCTGATATCGCAGAAAGGCGTTGGCAACTATGGTGAGGGTGCCTTGCGGCGACAGATGCTCCGGTGCCTTGGCCAGGAAGGTCTCGGTGGCCGCGTAAAAGGTCTTGAGACCGGCGTGGAACGGCGGGTTGGAGACGATGCGGTCAAATTTTTCCTGGATGTTGGAATAGACGTCGGATGCCCGCACCGCGCCCTGCAGGCCGTTGATGGCCAGGGTACGGCGGCTGGATTCCAGCGCCAGCGCATTGATGTCCACCATGGTGACCCTGAGTTCAGGATTGCGCTTGGCCAGCACAGAGCCGATCACCCCGGCGCCGCAACCGAAATCGAGTAGCGTTCCCTGCATGGCCGGCAGGCTGGCCAGCAGCATCTGGCTGCCCAGATCCAGCTCGGATGCACTGAACACGCCGGGCAGGGCCAGCACGGTCAGCTCGGTATCGCCAGCCTGGCACAGGTAGCGGCCAAACCAGGAGTCCAGCTCGAACGGGGCCACCGGTTTGCTCAGTTCGCCGTGATAGAGGGAGCAGCGACGGGCCGAGTCACGTTTGACCGGCTTCTCGCCATAGGGAGCCAGCAGCTTGTCGGCCCCGTTGATGCCGCCGCGGTTCTCGCCGGCGAGGAACAGCTCGGCACCGGCTTCCAGCAGCGGGGTCATCATGGCCAGCAGGTATTGAGCCTCGGCCTTGGCCTTGGGCATCAGCAGCAGCAGGGCATCGAAGCGGGGAGCGCCACCCAGCTGGTGATCGAACAGGATGGCGTCGCCCAGCGCGGCCTGCTGGCTGCGGTAATAGCAGTAATCCGTGGTAAACACGGTGAGGGAGTGGGTCAGGGTTGCCAGCTGGCGCGGATAGTCATCCTCCAGGGCGCCGCACACCAGCAGCCGCTTGCCGACAAAGAGGGCTTGGTTTCGTTCCAGCATCTGGCTGACGGCACTGATCGGGCTGCTCATCGGGTCTCTCCACGCAATTTTGGGCGGCCATTATACATAGCCGCTTTCGCCTTGACATTTATGCCGTGTTCCCGAAATATGCCCAGACACCATTTTTTGAGCAGAGATGACGCAATGCGGTTCAACGGGTTGAAACGAAAGCATAAAAAAAGCCTGACATTCGGGCCTGCCGACGTTCGCGCGTAACCTCTCATCCCTGAGCAGATTCAAACCCCGGTTGCGCACATCGTACCGGGGTTTTTTATTGCCACATTCATGAGTCAACGGAGAAGGAAATTCCATGTTCAAAGGTTCAATCGTCGCCCTGATTACCCCCTTTCGACAGGGCAAGCTGGATGAAGAGGCGTTGGCGCGTCTGGTGGAGTGGCATATCGAACAGGGGACCCACGGCATAGTGCCGGTGGGCACCACGGGCGAGAGTCCGACCCTGACCCACGACGAGCATTGCCGCGTGGTGGAGCTGGTGGTCAAACTGGTGGCTGGCCGCATCCCGGTGATCGCCGGGGCCGGTTCCAACAACCCGGTTGAAGCCATCGAATATACCCGCTATGCCGAGCAGATGGGGGCCGATGCCACCCTGCACGTGGCCGGTTACTACAACCGCCCCAATCAGGAGGGGCTCTATCACCACTTCAAGGCGGTGCACGATGCCACCAGCAAGCCCATCATCGTCTACAACATCCCGCCGCGCGCCATCGTCGACGTGCAGCCGGCGACCCTGGCCCGCCTGGCCGAGCTGCCGCGCATCGCCGGGGTGAAGGATGCGACCGGCGATCTGGCCCGCCCCTGGGTGGAGCGTCAGCTGATCAAGAAGCCGTTCGCCTGGCTCTCCGGCGAAGATGCCACCGCCGTGGCCTACAACATCGGCGGCGGTCAGGGTTGTATCTCGGTGACGGCCAACGTGGCCCCCAGGCTGGTGGCCGAGGTGCAGAACCTGGCGCTGGCCGGCCAGTGGCAAGCTGCGCGTGAACTGCAAGACAAACTCATTCCGCTGCATCAGGCGATGTTTGCCGAGCCGAGCCCGGCCGGTGCCAAGTATGCCGTCTCCCTGCTGGGCTTTTGCAGCGAGGAGTGCCGCCTGCCGGTGATGCCGCTCTCCGAGGCAACGCGTACCCGCATCCGCGAGGCGATGCACGCCTTGAATTTGTTATAAAAAATGGGCTCTGGATCGCGCTTTTGACTGGCCAGTCAATTAAAGTGCAGGCTTTGCCGATATACTCGCTTGGATACAACCAAGGATGGCAGGCATGCAGGAATGGGATCCAGAGCACTTCACCAGCTTTGAACACCTCTGTGAAGTGACACTGGCGGCAATCAGGGAAAAAACCGAAGCCGAACAGATCTATTTGTGGCTGCGCGCCCCCGAGTCGCAGCTCTACAGCTTCCAGCTCGATCAGGGACTGGTCAGCCTGACGGCCGATGCCGTCGCCCCCCTCAAGTTACCGATCCTCTTCATCGAACACGCCCTCGACAAGGGACAACTGATGGTGGAGCCGCTCGCCCAGCACAACGAGCTGTGGGAAACGGTCGAGCCACAGACGGTGCGCCTGCGCGCCTGTTTCCCGCTCAAGCGCCACAAAGGGCTGGAGGCCGTGGTCTACCTGGAGACCCGCCGCCGTATCGATCGCCTGCCCCGGCGCCAGCAACAGGGCATCCAGCTGCTGATGCACTATCTTGCCGCCGAGCTCGAGAGCCGGTTGCTGGCCAGCCAGGTCGATCTGGAGCGGGATCAGCGGCTGCACACCCAGGCCGACCTCATCCGCAGCCAGGCGCTGCAAGGCTCCTTCCTCAGCATGCTGCAGGCGCTGCACCAGGTGGGAGTCAAGCTGGCGCGTTGTGACAGTGAACACCAGCTGCTGCACGATGCGGTGGCGCTGGCTCGTCAGGAGCTGCAGTTCGACCGCATCGCCATCTTCCTGGTGGATGCCGAGTTCAAGACCATGCACGGCACCTGGGGCACCAACGAGGTGGGCGAGTTGATCGACGAGCACCACTTCATCAGCCCGATCCCTGATCACCCCACGGTGCAGGAGGCGCTGCGCCGCAAGGATTATGTGCTGGTGCTGGAGGATGCGCCGCTCTACTACGAAAAGCAGGAGGTGGGGCGTGGCTGGAATGCCATGGTCTCGCTGTGGGACGGGACCACCCCCATCGGCTGGATCGCCGCCGACAACCTGCTGTGGCGCCGGCCGCTCAAGGCTTATCAGAGCGAGATCTTCAAGCAGTATGCCGCCATGCTCTCCCAGTTGCTGATCCGCCAGCGTACCCAGGCGGCGCTTGAACGTTTCAACCGCGAGCTGGAGCAGCGGGTCAGCGAGCGCACCATGCAGCTGGCGGAGAGCAACCGGGCGCTGGCTGAGGCCAACAAACGGCTCTCCATGCTGTCGCTGGAAGATCCCCTCACCGGCATCGCCAACCGCCGCCAGTGGGATCTCACCATGCAGCGGGAGTGGGAGTGGGCGCGCCGGCACCAGAGTCTGCTGGCGGTGCTGATGATCGATGTGGACGAGTTCAAGTCCTACAACGATCACTTCGGCCATGCCAAGGGGGATCAGTGTCTGCAGCAGGTGGCCGCCCTGCTGCAGGATGCGGAACGGCGGCGTACCAACCTGGTGGCGCGTTACGGCGGCGAAGAGTTCGTGATCCTGCTGTGCGGCCCGCAGCCCGGTGAGGCAGAGCGGCTGGCGGAACAGATTCACCAGGGGCTCAGTGAATTAAAAATCCCGCATCCGGCCTCCCGAGTTGCTGATTTCATTACGGTTAGCATAGGCTTTAGCTATCTGGTTCCCTCGCTGGATGGAACATGGCAGAGCCTGACCGAACAGGCCGATCAGGCGCTCTATCATGCCAAATCGCAGGGGAGGGCGTGTACGCTAGCCTATCGGTGAGCCCATGTTGTTACGTCGTTATCCCATCTTCAACCGTCGTCTCGCTCTCGTGGCCTATGGCATTGACTATCAGCTTGCCGACCCTGCCGAATGGCCCCTGCTGGCCGCCCAGTGCCGGTTGCTGGCACAGGGGCGCCAATATCTGCTGCCTTTCACCCACGAACAGCTCGATGAGCTGCGCCCCCTGCTGTTCGATCAGGACACCATTCCACTGATAGAGGCTTCGGCCGAACGGTTGCCCACCTCTTTTCCCGTATTGGAGCAGTGGCGCGACTACCGGCGCCGGCTGGCGGTGCACGGTGCCCAGCGCGAGCAGCGCTGGCTCAGCGCCTCCCGTCTGCTGGTGTTCTGGATGGGGGAGGAGGGGATCCGTCAGCCGACCGAGCACAAGCGGATGGCCCTCGGCATCGAGAGCTGGGGAGATTTTCTGCCGCTCAAGGAGGCAGGGGTCGACTTCTTCGCCGGCGGCTTCCTGGCGCGCCCCGAGCTGGTCAACCAGCGCGCCGCCCAGCCGGACATGAAGCTGGTGCAGGAGATACTGCAGCTCATCTGCCACGAGGAGTTCTCCTTCGCCCGGGTGGCGACCCTGTTGCAGCAGGATGCCTGGCTGCCGGGGCAGCTGTTGAGCTACGTCAACGCCCCCGGTTTCGATCACGCCAGCCCCATCGTTTCGGTTAACCGGGCGCTCTCTTATCTGGGAGAGCAGGAGATCCGCAAGTTCGTGCTCATCTACGGGTTGGCCAGGGTCAGTCAGCACATTCCGGAGGCCTGCACCCGCATGGCCATCGCCCGCGGCCGCTTCTGCGAGTTGATCGCCCTGAGCGCGCTCGGCAAGTCCGCCGCCAGCTGGGCCTTCCTGGTGGGGTTGGTGCTGGACGGCTCGTTGCTCTCCGAACAGCTCAAGGCCCATCTGCCCAAGGACGTGAAGCGAGCGCTGGAGTCCCGCGAGGGGCCGCTGTTTCATCTGTTTCAGCTGGTGAAGTGCTATGAACAGGGCAACTGGCCACTGCTGGCACAGCTGGCGCCGAACTATCAGCTGGATCCCGCCAAGCTGACTCCCATCTATTTTCAGGCACAAATGTGGGGGCAAGCGTTTCTCGCCACCTAGGCCGTGGCGAGATAGAGGGGCTCTGGCTAGAATGGGGGCCCTTTTTCAGACACGGATCCCGCACCATGACCCTCTCCGGCTTTCAAGGCCTGGTATTCGACCTCGACGGCACCCTGGTGGACTCCATGCCGCTGCACCTCGCCGCCTGGGCGCACACGGCCCGGGAGTTTGGCTTTCACTTCGATCCCGACTGGTTCTATGAACTGGGTGGCATGCCGAGCCGTAAGATAGCCCTGCTGGTGGCCGAGCAGCAGCAGATCGCGCTGGATCCGCTCATCGTGACCCGTTGCAAGACCGAGCACTACGTGGCCAACCTGCACAAGGCAACCGTCTTCCCGGCCATGCAGACACTGATCGAGCGTTATCATGGTCGCATCCCCATGGGGATCGGCACCGGCTCACCGCGGGTCAACGCCGCCGCCGTGCTGCGCAATACCGGGCTGGATCGCTACTTCTCCGTGGTGGTGACGGCCGATGATGTCGAGTTGCACAAACCCCACCCGGATACCTTCCTGCTGGTGGCCAGCAAGCTGGGGGTCGATCCGGCGGGTTGTCTGGTGTTCGAGGACACGGGGATTGGCGTACAGGCCGGTCAGGCTGCGGGGATGCAGACCTGCATGGTCAGGGAGGGCAAACCGGTCGGCTTGCAGTATTGAACCTGCCGCATTGAATCTGGACAGAGAGCGCCGGCACTGGCGCTGAGGTAGAAAGTCCATTCCCATACGGGACTGTCATGACAAATGGGAATGGACTCGGTCACCCTCTGACGCAGCGATGGTCGCGGGGTGACATGGGCATGGCCTTACTGGCCGCTGTTGCCGCCCTGATTGTCGTCGTAACGACCGGGTGCGCCGTGGGGGCGCGGCGCCATGGAGACGCGAGGCTTGCGAGCACGCTGGATATTGACCTGCGGCCGGCCGGAGTGCATGGCGATGGTGGAGATCTTGGCCTTGTAGACCAACTGCTGGTTGCCATGGGCATCGGTCAGCAGCACGCTGTACTGGTCGAAACCGCTGATGGTCCCCTCCAGCTTGATGCCGCTCACCAGGAAGATGGCGACCTGACTGCGGTTTTTGCGCAACCAGTTGAGGGCAGAATCTTGCCCGTTCCCGAGGGAGAAGGCTTGCTCGATCGTGGAGTAGCTTGGGGATTCAGTTGTCATAAATTATTGTCCCGCGGAAAAAAAGTGGCGTTTGATTGTGCTAAATGGTCACTTGCTTGTCAAAGTCATTCTCACGCCCGGTCGGGGTGGTGCAATGAGAGGGCTGGTCGGCACGGGCCGCTGCTGTAATAATTGGCGGTTCTGGCCCCGTGGCGGGCCTCATGCTGGGGTTTCATCTTGCATCCGGTTTCACACCAACATCAACCCACCTATACCCATGACGCCACCGCGTGCGAAGAGTGCGACCTGCTGGTGCCGGCCACCACGCTGGCCGTGGGGGAGGCGAGCAGCTGTCCGCGCTGCGGCCATACCCTGAGCCGCCATCTGCCGGAGCAGGAGCGCAGGCCCATCGCCTACGGCTTTGCGGCCATCATCATGTTCGTGCTCTCCAACGCCTTTACCTTCATGTCCTTCTCCGCCAAGGGGGTGGGGCAGGAGATGACCTTCCTGCAGTGCATCACCACCCTGGTGGATCAGGGCTACCTGTTCCTCGGGGCCGTGCTGAGCCTGACCCTCATCGGCCTGCCACTGGTCTACATGGGCTCCATCATGCTGGTGCTGTGGCGGGTCGACAAGGATCTGCACAGCAATGCCCTGCGCTCTCTCGGTCGGCTGCTGTGCCGGATCAAGCCCTGGCTGATGGTGGATGTCTTCCTCATCGGGGTGCTCATCTCCCTGGTCAAACTGATGGGGATGGCCGACATCAAGATGGGGTTGTCGTTCTGGGCCTTCGTCGGCTACACCCTGCTGCTGATCAAGATGATCTCGTCGCTGGATAGGATGTGGCTGTGGCAGCGGCTGTTCGGGCCGAGCGAGCCGCATGGCGTGACGGTGGATGACGACGAGGCCAGCGCCATGAGCGCCGGCTTGGTGGGTTGCCACATCTGCGGCGCCCTGAGCGAAGCCGGTGCCGACAGCTGCAAACGCTGCGGCGAGCATCTGCACAGCCGCAAGCCGGGCGGACTGAACCGTACCTGGGCGCTGCTCTTTACCTCCATCATCCTCTACGTGCCGGCCAACCTTTATCCCATCATGGATACCGTCTTCCTCGGGGATGACAGCCCCTCCACCATTCTGGGCGGGGTGCTGGTGCTGTGGGCCATGGGCTCCTACCCCATCGCGGCGGTGATCTTCTTCGCCAGCGTGGTAGTGCCGCTGGTGAAGATCCTGGCGCTGTTGTGGCTCTGTTACATGGTGCAGCGCGGGCAGGGCACCTCGCCGCTCGGCAAGCTCAAGCTCTATCGCATGACTGAATTTGTGGGGCGCTGGTCGATGATCGACGTCTTCGTGGTGGCCATCCTGGCGGGTCTGATCCGGCTCGACAACCTGATGACCATCTATCCGGGCCCTGCGGCCGTCGCTTTTGCAGGTGTGGTGCTGGTGACCATGGTGGCAGCCATGAGTTTCGATTCCCGCCTGATCTGGGATTTACAACAAGGAGAACGCGAACGTGAGTGAGCGTAAGAAGAGGTGGAAACCCGGCTCGGACTTTCTGAGCTCGGCCGCCGCAATCTGGATGGTGCCGCTGCTGGCGCTGTTCATCGGGATCTGGATGCTGTTCCAGCACTGGTATTCGCAAGGTCCCAGCTTCACCCTGACGGTGGCAACGGCCGAAGGCATAGTGGCGGGCAAGACAATGATCCGCTCCCGCGAGGTGGAGGTGGGTCGCATCGAGGCGGTGGAGCTCAGCGATGACTACAGCCACGCGGTGCTGAAGGCCCGCCTGACCAATGCCGCCGCCGGCATGCTCAAGAAGGACAGCCAGTTCTGGGTGGTCAAGCCGCGGGTGGGACGTGAAGGGGTGTCGGGCCTCGGCACCCTGCTCTCCGGCGCCTACATCGAGCTGGCCCCCGGCAAGAAGGGCAAGGCGCGCGACGAGTACGCCATGCTGGACAAGCCGCCGCTGGCCTCGCAGGACGCCAAGGGGCTGCGACTATCGCTGAGCAGCCGGGATACCCGGGCGCTCGGGGTGGGTTCGCCCATCAACTACCAGGGCTTCACCATAGGCCAGGTGGAAGAGGCGAAGTTCCTGCCCGAGAAGAGCGAGATGCAGTACCAGATCTTCATCAATGCCCCCTATGACGTGCTGGTGAGCAGCAACTCTCGCTTCTGGATGACCCCGGGCTTTGAGGTCTCCATGAGCAGCGAGGGGATGAAGGTGAAGATGGATTCGCTGGAGAGCCTGCTGGACGGCGGCATCACCATGGGGCTGCCCCCTGGCTGGGCACCCGGTGAGCCGGTCAAGCAGATGGACGACTTCACCCTGTTCCAGGATCAGGCCAGCGTGCTGGCCGGTAGCCTGGATCAGTTCATCGACTACGTGTTCCTGTTCGAGGACAGCGTCGGTGGCCTGCACCCGGGCGCGGCGGTGGAGTATCGCGGCATCCGGGTCGGTACCGTCATCTCGGCGCCCTATCTCATCGACGAGAAAGGGGTGCAGATGTTCCAGAGCCGGCAGATCCCGGTACTGGCGCGGATCGAGGTGCAGCGTCTCTCCCACCGCTATGCCAACGCGGAGAAGGAGCAGTGGCGCGCCCTGTTCGGCAAGCAGTTCAAGGAGGGGTTGCGGGCGACGCTCAAGACCTCCAGCCTGCTGACCGGGGGCAAGGTGGTGGATCTGAACTTCTACCCCGATGCGCCCAAGTTCCAGCCCACCAAGCTGGCGGGCTATCAGGTATTCCCGACCGTGCAGGCAGGGCTGGATCAGATCGAACGCAAGGTGAACCAGATCCTCGACAAGTTCGTCGACATGGACACCGCCCAGACCCTGAACCAGGTCAACCACACCCTGGCGACCCTGGATCAGACCCTGAAGAACGTCAGTGCGCTGAGTGCCAACCTGAACAAGTTCACCGGTCAGAGCGCGACCCAGCAGTTGCCGGCGTCCCTCAACGACAGCCTGAAACAGCTGCAGAGCACGCTGCAGGAGTATGATGCCAACTCCCAGACCAACCAGGATCTGCGGCAGTCGGTGCAGTCGCTCAACCAGCTGATGCGCGAGTTGCAGCCGTTGGTACATTCGCTCAACGAGCAGCCGAGCTCGTTGATTTTCGATCGGGCTCGTCCCCGTGATCCCGAGCCCAAGCGAGGTCAATGATGAAGAAACGGATGATGACGCTGGCCTTGCTGGGCCTGCTGGCGGGTTGCAGCGCGGCACCGACGCAGCTGCACTACTACTCCCTCGACGCCGAGGCGCAGCAACCGGCTGCCGTGGTGGCGCAGCCGCAGCATCAGCTGGTGCTCAAACCTGTCTCTCTGTCCGGCCAGCTGGATCGGATGAGCTTGGTCTATCAGCTGGAGGGCAAGGAGCTGCACTTCGCCGAATACCATCGCTGGGCGGGGTCGCTGGATGCCCAGCTCGATCAGCTGACCCTGAACGGCCTCTCCAGCCGCTTGCCGGGCTGGGTGGTGCGGCAGGATGGCGCCCGCAAGGGGCCGGTGCTGACCATCTCGGTGGAGCGCTTCCAGGGCCGCCACGACGGTCGCGCCGTGCTGAGCGGCCGCTGGCGCCTGCTGACCGAAGAGGGCTCTGTCCTGCGTGACGTCCCCTTCCAGCAGGTGCGGGTGCTGCCTGCCGATGGCTACGGCACTCTGGTGAGCGAGCTGGGGGCTGGCTGGCAGCAACTGCTCGACCAGATTGCGGCCGAGGTGCGCAAGGGCGCCTGACGACATGTCGATGCACCGACTCAAAATGAAACGGGAGGCCTTGGCCTCCCGTTTTTTTGTATTGGGGTGGTTACCCACCGGCGAGGATCACTGCTGCACTTCGGAGATCCCTTCGACCTTGACCTCGACCCGGCGATCCGGGGCCAGGCAGACGATCAGCTCGCGCTTGGACTTGCTGGTGCAACTGTCGCCGGTGACCGGATTGCCCTTGCCGCGCCCTTCCACGTTGACCTTGTCTGCCGGCAGACCCTTGCCGACCAGGTAGTCGGCGACGGTCCGGGCACGCTGCTCGGAGAGCTTCTGGTTGTAGGCATCGGAACCGATGCGGTCGGTGTAGCCGATCACGGTGGCGACACCATCCTTGGGTCTGGCCTGCTCGATCTGGCTGTAGAGGTTATCCAGCGCCTGACCACCGGCCGGCTTGAGGGTCGCCTTGTTGAAGTCGAACAGCACGTCCGAGCTCAGGGTGAACTGCTTGTCGACCATCACGGGTTCGGGGGCCGGAGCCGGCATCGGCGCCGCCACCACGGGGGCGACCTGGCCGAAGCGATAGACCACGGCGACCGCCAGCAGGCCGTTGTCGAGTTCGGCCCCGGTCTTGTCGAGCGAGTTGTCGCCGAGCGGGGTGGTGTATTGGTACTCGAGGCGGGCGGCCCAGTCACGGTTGAAGGCGTATTCGGCGCCCAGGGCACCGACGAAGGCGGCGCCGTTGTCATTGTCGAACTGCTTGCTGTCGGTCCAGGCGTAAGCGCCACCGAGGCGGGTATAGAGATCCAGGCTGTCACTGACCGGCATGCCGATCTTCATGGAGAGCTGGGCCAGCTGGGCTTTTATCTCGTCCCGGCCGATGTCGGTGGGGTCCAGATTGTCGGTCGCAGTGTATTTGTACTTGCCGAGCCAGTCGTAACCCAGTTCGAAGCCCAGGTTCTGGTTGACCTGATAGCCGAGGAAGGCGCCGGCGCCGACATCGTTCTTGTCCTCTTCGCTGATGGCGTAGTTGTCCTTGATATCCTGGTTGTGATCGACGCCATAGAAGTTGGACCAACCCAGCTTGGCACCGCCATACCAGGTGTTGTCCTGTCCGGCTGCCTGGGCGTTGGCCGCAAGCAAGCCTGAAACCAGCAAGGTAATCAGTGTTTTATTCATGTTGAGCCTCTGCAATTTCATATTGTTGAGGGGAGGTTGACGGGGTCGCCTCTCCTTATGGGTCGGGCTTATAGCACAGCCACAACAGAGTAAGGGTAGTCGCTTTCCCCGGGTTCTCAAGCAACTGATATAAAACATAATGTGATTTTCATCGCCGCAATTTGCCGCCGTGATTTGCGCTCTGCCGAGGGGGCGCAATAGTTAATCGAGGCGGGTCTGCAGCGAGGTGAGCATGAACATCAGGTGGATATGGCTGTGCTGGGCGTTATGGCTGGTGCCGGGCTGGGCGGCCGAGACCCTGCAGGTGGTGACCGAAGACTATGCCCCCTACAACTATCTGGAAGAGGCCGAGGTCAAGGGGCTGGGCACCGAGGTGGTGGAGGCCATGCTGGAAGAGGCCGGCTTCGAATACAGTCTGGACATCTACCCCTGGGCGCGGGCCATCTCGTTGGCGCGCAGCCGTCCCAACGTGCTCATCTACAGCATCAGCCGCTTCCCCGAGCGCGAGGCGCAGTTCCAGTGGATCGGGGTGATAGCGCGTATCGACTTCCATGTGTTCGCCCTGGCCAAGCGCGACGATATCAAGCCCTTTAGCCAGCTGTCACAGGCGCGAGCCTGGTCCATCGGCACGGTGCGCAACGACGCGCTGGAGCAGTACCTCATCAGCCGCAATTTTTCCAATCTGCAGCGCAACAACAACCATGAAGCCAATCTGCTCAAACTGTTGATGGGGCGCATCGATCTCTGGCCGGTGTCGCAGGAGACGGCCTACTACTATGCGCGCCAGGCGGGCTATGGGCCGTCCACCCTCAAGATAGTGCACGACATCGAGGATTTTACCGGGGGGGATCTCTACGTGGCGGCGAGTCTGAAAACCTCGCCCGAGGTGGTCAAGCGGCTGCAGGAGGCACTGGCCACCATCAAGCAGAACGGCATCTACGACGGCATCGTGAAGCGCTACCGCTGAGCCGTGCCAGCCTGTAAGGGCTGCGCAACAAAAAGGGCCGACTGTCGTCGGCCCTTTGTCATCAATGGGCGAGGAACTCGTACTGAGCCTCGATGAAGGCACCGGCCCGCTCGCTCAGGGCGGCGTGCACGACAGTGGTGGGGTGAACCTGATCCCAGAACATCTTGCCTTCGCAGTCGAGGGTGCTGGCGCTGCGACGCACCATGGGGCTGGCCACGGCCTGGGCCAGCAGCGGGTTGCCGGCGATGGCGAGGCGTTCCTGCGGGTTGAAGGCGGAGAGGCTGCTGTCGCTGGCGACACTGGTGGCACTGCGGGAGGCAAACGGCTTCCACACATAGCCACCGCCGTAGCAGGCGTTCTCGGTGTCGCTCAGGCCGAAGTTCTGCGGCTCGCGCAGCATCTCGGCGAACTGCTTGTCGATCTCGAACAGCTTGACTATGCCGGTGGGGGCCAGCTGGCGTGCCAGGTTCAGCAGCAGCTGGTTGTGGTAGGCGGAGACATGGCTGGCCGCCTCGACCACCTTCTGGCTGCGGGCCGAGGGGTTCTGACCCAGATCCGGCAGGTTGAACAGCAGAATCTGCTTGGCGCCGTTCAATACCATGCGGTTGGCCGCATCGCTGATGGCGTCGCGCACCCGCTTGGCATCCTGCTCGGTGTTCCAGCCATAGGCCAGGTAATCGTTGGCACCGACCCAGAGGATCACCAGATCATCGGGTTTGAAGCTGTCTTTTTGGAGGAACTGGGTTACCTCGTAATCCAGGTTGTTGATGACCTGATACTTGGGATTCCAGGAGATCTTGTTGTAGGCCACCGCGGTGGCGCCCCCCTCCGCCTCGTTGGCGATGGTCAGCCCCGGGAACTGCCGGGTCAGCTGCTCCAGCCAGACCGGCCCGTTGGAGAAGCGGCCCTGATAGTAGGGAGGGCTGGAGGGGAGATAACCGCGCATCTTGCTGTACATCTTGCCGGTGTCGGAGAGGCTGTCGCCAAACATCACGATCCGGGAGAAGGCGGGACGACTGTCGGCTGCCTGAACTGTCAGCGCGAAGAGTCCCAATAAACACACAAACCATTTCTTCATCTTGTTGTTCTCATTGATTGGAAGCAGGTGGTGCCTGCAGGCTGTTCCTCGATAGGCAAAGGTGCTGGGAAGCTGTTTTGCCATCTTGCAGGGTATAAGGCCGAATTTTATTTCGCAGCAGTGCGGGCTGATTAAATCGATTACGGTCACATCCCCTTCACCCAGATGGGGAGGCTTCACGTTTGTTTCACGCCCCGGCAGGCAGACTGCACCCGTACCCAATGACAGGAGCATGAAATGAACAAGGCAAGCGTAATCGGTCTGTTGACCCTGATGTCCATCTCTTCTTTCGCCATGGCGGCATATACCGGCCCGCAGGAGCAGAACAAGGTGTCCGTCGCGCAGTTGAAGGATCTGGCCGATGACAGCTGGGCCACCCTGGAAGGGAAGCTGGTCAAGCACCTGGGCGGCGAGAACTATCTGTTCCGCGACGCCAGTGGCGAGGTGGAGGTGGAAGTGGATCAGGATGTGTGGCGTGGCACCGAAGTGGGCCCGGACGATCTGATCCGCATCCGTGGCGAGGTGGACCACAGCTGGAACAAGACCGAAGTGGAGGTGGAGAAGCTGGAGAAGGTAGGTGCAGCCCCGCAGAGCAAGGGTGGTTTCATCGCCAAATAAGAGCTGACTCCGCACGCCAGACGTAACAAGGGCGCCTCCATGAGGCGCCCTTTTGCATATCGTATCCCGGCGTCAGCCGGTGCGGGCCAGCGTGCGCTTGAACCCCTTCTCGGCTTGGTTGACCTTGTAGAGATAGCGGCGGGCTTCCGCCTTGGGGTGCTGCTCGGTCAGGATCTGGTAGACCGCCTCGGGCGAGAGCTGGTTGATCATGCCGGGCGCCGCCTTGCGGTCGCTGGAGAAGGTATTGAGCACCCCGCCGGCACCGCCGTTGTAGGCCGAGATGACGGCGTAGCGACGCGAGCGCGGATCCTGGATATCCACCAGATAGACGGTCTGCAGCAGGTGCAGGTAGGCGGTTCCGACGTCGATGTTGTAGGCCGGGTTGAACAGGTCCTCCCGGGTCGGCTGGCCGCTCTTGCCCTTGACCCGCACGTAGACGTCCCGCCCGGCGGTGGCCGGGATCACCTGCATCAGGCCGTAGGCGTTGGCATGGCTGACCGCATAGGGGTTGAAGCTGCTCTCGGTCTTGATCACCGCGTAGATCAGGCTCTCCGCCACCCCGTACTTGCGGGAGGCTTCCCGGATCAGGCTGGCGTACTTGTAGCCCCGTCGATCCTCGTGGTTGGCCACCATGGGGATGTCGACGAAGAAGATGGTGCGAATGCCGAGGGTGCGCTTCTTCATCGCCGTGTTGAGCAGGTAGTCGGCATAGCGCTCGGCGCGCCAGTCGAAGCGGATCGGCTGGCTCTGGTTGTCCAGCACCTGGCCGTAGAGGAAGGGCTCGCCGCCGGGCAGGATCTCGGCGTCGGAGTAAAGATCCACTTCCGCCGGATCGTCCGGGGTAAGCAGGGTCTCGATGATGGCGCGGCGCAGGTGGGAGCGCGGGTCGATGCCGGAGACGGTCTCGACCATGATGTGGCCGCTGGAGAAGTCGATGTGGGCCCGGCTCTTGTACTGATCCGTGTATTTGACGTAGTCAAACTTGCCCGCAAACAGCGCCTCACGCCCCCAAATCTCGTTCACGTTGTGGGAGAGCGCGCTGATCATGTGTTCGAAACCGCGGATGTCCTTGCCGTTGACGAGATCGTCATCCTCGTTGCCATTGGGCTTGGGGGAGGATGAGCAGGCAGAGAGAAACAGCAGGGTGCACAGCAGCCAGAAAATTCGGCCCATAGAGTCCTCAAACTGGGCGGCGGGCCGCCCGTCACTTCCGTCGTTGCCGTGAGTCGACGGGGCCGACCTGCGCAGGCCGGCCCCGTTCACAGGTTATTTGCTGGGCGGGGTATAACCGTCGATGGCCACTTCACCCGCTTCGAACAGGTAGTTCACCATCTCTTTCTCCAGCAGCTGGCGATGCTCGAGGTTCATCATGTTCAACTTCTTCTCGTTGATCAGCATCACCTGCTTCTTCTGCCACTCAGTCCAGGCTTCCTTGCTGATGTTGTCAAAAATGCGCTTGCCGAGTTCACCGGGGTAGAGCTGGAAATCGAGACCCGGGCCCTCTTTTTTCAGGCGCTGGCAAAATACGGTACGGCTCATGTTGACCTCTATGGTTGTAAGTCCGGATAGGCGAGCAGACGGGCCGTGGCGGCCGCCAGACCCACCTCTGCAGGATGGCGTAAGTTATACCAGAGTCGGTTATCCGCTTCCATGAGCAGGGGGGCCGGCGGCGCGTCGGTTTCGATCAGCATGGGCCGGATGTCGAGGTGAAAGTGGCTGAAAGTATGGCGAAAACCGGCCAGTTCGCGGGGTTCGCTGCCGGTCAGGCCGAGCCGCTGCAACAGCCCAGCCACCTCGGCGTCCGACTCCACCTGGGGGAAGCAGTAGAGCCCGCCCCAGATCCCCTGCGGCGGCCGCTTCTCCAGCAGCAGCTGATCGCCGTGGCGGATGAGCAGCATGATGCCGGTACGGGCCGGGATGCTCTTCTTGGGCTTGCTGTTGGGGTAGGCGGTGGGGTTGCCCTGCGACAGCCCCTGGCAATCCTCCCGCACCGGGCAGCGCTCGCAAGCGGGCTTGCTGCGGGTGCAGACGGTGGCCCCCATGTCCATCATGGCCTGGTTGTAGTGGGCCACCCCGAGCTTGGGGGTGAGGCGGATGGCCAGCTCCCACAGATCGTTTTCTACCTGCTTCTGGCCGGGCCAGCCGGGCAGGGCCAGCCAGCGGGTGAGTACCCGCTTCACGTTGCCATCCAGGATGGCGTGGGGCTGGCCAAGGGAGAGGGAGAGTACGGCGCCCGCGGTGGAGCGGCCGATCCCCGGCAGCGCCATCACCTCCTCCAGCCGCTCCGGGAAGAGGCCGCCATGGAGGTCGCGGATCTGCTGGGCCGCCTTGTGCAGGTTGCGGGCGCGGGCGTAATAGCCGAGCCCGGTCCAGTGGTGCAACACCTCGTCGATGGGGGCGTCGGCCAGTGCCAGCACGTCAGGAAAGCGGGCCATGAAGCGCTGATAGTAGGGAATGACCGTAGCGACCTGGGTCTGCTGCAGCATGATTTCCGAGACCCAGACCCGGTAGGGGGTCTTCTCCTGTTGCCAGGGCAGGGTCTTGCGACCGTGGAGCTGATACCAGTCCAGGATCCTGGTGGCGAAGGTCGCGTTATCTGAGTTGTTCACATTATGCTCATATTATTGATTTAAAACTAAATTGACTAACGTGTAGCGGTCTTGGCGCTGATACCAGTGCAACGCCCGGTTGGCGAAGGTGGTGTTGTTCGGATTGCTCACGTTGTTCTCATGTCATTGATTAAAAAGGGGAGCTCTCAGGCTCCCTCTTGAAATGGCGGTGGTATGCGCGGTTCAGCCGCGCCAGTCCTGCAGCGCCTTGAGGCTGGCATTCTGCCCACCCACCTGCAGGATGATGTAATCCTGGGCGATGGCGAGCAGGGTGACGCCGGGGGCGACTTCGCTCCCTTCCCGGTAGGTGCGCCCGTTCAACCTCACGGCCCGGTTGGCCGGGTTGGAGGAGAAGACGTGGGCGCCGTAGGCCAGCGGCGGTACCTGTTGGCGGAGCGCCTGCGGCAGAGCGTTGAGCGGCGTGGCCTGCAGTTCTTCCGGCACCTGCGGTGGCGCGCTCTGCTGCAACGGGGTGTTGTTGAGGGCATTGAGGATGCGCTCGGCCAGCCCCTGGCTGCTGTCGGCGGGCGCCGGTGAAGGCTGTGCATCGACCTTGGGGGTGACCACGGGTTCGGGCGGCGGCGGTGGCAGCGGCCGGGTGATCATCGGTTTGGGCTCGACCCGCACGAAGGGCGGGGTCACCACCTCCTTCACCTCCACCGTCTTCTCGATGGGGCGGTTGTTGAGCAGGTGCCAGCCATAGTTGGCGGCGGCCCCCATCACCAGCGCCAGCGGGGCCAGCAGCCACCAGATCCAGCGCCTGGGTTGTTCCTCATCCTGGCTGACCGGCAGCCCCATCGCCGGAATGTGCGGGGTGAACTGGGGCTGATCGGCCCGCCGCAGCGCCTTGAGCAGGGTGGACATCAGGAAGCCTCCTCCGACAGTGTGTTGATGGCATCATCCTCTGCCGGATCCAGCTTGGCCGGTTTGCTGGCCCGCTGGGCGTCATCCTCCAGCTTCGGCATGGGTTCGCCGGCCATCACGTTGAGGCGCAGCAGGGTGTTGCTGCCGGCGATGCCGTCCGGGTTCAGTCCCTGCTCGCGCTGGAACTGCTGCAGCTTGGTCTTGAGCTCGGCATCGAAGCGACGGACCTTGCGATCCGGCTGCTGCAGGGCCCGGCTGAGGGCGTTGTCGAGCCACTGCACCTGAGTGGGACCGGCGTTGTTGCCGATCAGGGTGACGCCGCCCTTGGGCATGCGCCACAGCAGGGTGTAGCTGCCACCCCAGTAATCGCTCAGCCACTGCCGGTCCACCTGCCAGCTCTGGTTGCCGATGAGCAGATTGGCCTTGTCGGGGCCGAGGTTGACCAGGGTGGCGTAATAGGTGCCGCCGGTCTCGTCGGTCAGGCTGACGAGGGCGGGATACTGCAGGGCCTGCAGATCGGCCAGGGAGGCCTCGCCCTCCTGGCAACGCAGGCCGGCGCGCGGCGCGTTGTCGCAGGTGGCCTCTTCCAGTTCGGTCTGGTAGCCCCATACCTTGTAGAGATTCTGCATGGCGCTGTCCGGCTCCAGCGCCTGGTTGATGGCGCGGGTCAGCTGCTCCTGCTGCTCCGGGGTGTCGTCCACCTTGACCGGCACCTCCACCGTGACCACCGGACGGGTCGGGAAGACCCCGAAGAACTGCCAGCCCCACCAGCCGGTGGCCACCAGCAAGGCGCCAACCAGCGCCACCATCAGGCCGGACTGCCAGGTACCCTCGTCACGGATGCCGCTCACCTCGAAGGCCGCCAGGCTGATGTCGCCGTGCACTATCTTGTGGCTGCCGCGGGCGAAGGCGGCGATCAGGGCGCGGTCGCAGATGAGGTTGATGAGGCGCGGAATGCCGCCGGAGAGGCGGTGCAGGGTCTGGATAGCTTTGGGGGTGAAGATGGGCTGCACGCAGCCGGCCACCTGCAGACGAAAGCGGACATAGGCGTCCACGTCCTGGCAGGAGAGCGGCAGCAGGTGGTAGCGGGCGGTGATGCGTTGAGCCAGCTGGCGCAGCAGGGGCTGGCGCAGCATCTGCTGCAGCTCGGGCTGGCCGATGAGCACCACCTGCAGCAGCTTCTTCTCGTCGGTCTCCAGGTTGGTGAGCAGACGCAACTGCTCCAGCACGCCGGGCAGCAGGTGCTGGGCTTCGTCCACCAGCACCACGCTGCGCTTGCCAGCCGCCAGATTGGCCAGCAGGTGATCACGGATGAGGTCGAACAGCTGCTTGAGGCCGGCATCCTGGCCATAGCCCAGCTGGAACTCGTCGCAGATGGCCGCCAGCAGATCCCGTTCGGTCAGGGATGGATTGAGGATGTAGGCGATCTCGGTCTCTGCCGGCAACTGCTGCAACAGGCAGCGGGAGACGGTGGTTTTGCCGGTGCCCACTTCCCCGGTCAGCAGCACGAAGCCGCCCCCATCCTGCAACCCGTAGTTGAGGTGGGCGAGGGCTTCCCCGTGCCGTTCACTCATGTAGAGGTATTTGGGATTGGGCGAGATGGAGAACGGGTGCTCCGACAGACCGAAGAACTGTGTGTACATAAGGATCCATTCCGTTGTTATGGGCGGCAGGTTAAAGCCTCCCCCAAGGGATGTCAAAGACCCGGATGCCATAAGGGGGGCCAGCGCGCACCCTGATCTCCCGGTGGGGAAATCAGGGCTGCGGTCATGGCGGCTGGCGGTGAGAAAAAGGGCCTGTGAGTATCGACGGCGCACCGCCAATCGGGCTCGTATGGCGTCGATGTCGGGCCGGGAATAGTCTCCATCGGTCAAACCGGTATAATCGGGACAGGTTTATCAAGGGAGACAGAGCTTGCAGACTTATCTGGTTGGGGGCGCGGTGCGGGATCGCCTGCTGGGATTGCCGCAGGGGGACAGGGATCACCTGGTGGTCGGGGCGACCGTGGAACAGATGCTGGCGCTGGGTTTTACCCAGGTGGGCCGTGACTTTCCCGTGTTTCTGCACCCCAAGACCCAGCAGGAGTACGCGTTGGCCCGCACCGAGCGCAAGCAGGGACAGGGCTACACCGGCTTCGTCTGCCACGCCTCGCCGGAGGTGACGCTGGAGCAGGATCTGCTGCGCCGGGATCTCACCGTCAACGCCATCGCCGAAGATGACGCGGGGCAACTGCACGATCCCTATGGCGGCATCGAGGATCTGAAACAACGGCTGCTGCGCCACGTCTCCCCCGCCTTTGCCGAAGATCCGCTGCGCATCCTGCGGGTGGCCCGCTTCGCCGCCCGCTTCCACGCCCAGGGTTTCGTGGTGGCTCCCGAGACGCTGGCGCTGATGCGCGAGATGACCGAGGCCGGTGAGCTGGCCCACCTGACCCCGGAGCGGGTCTGGAAGGAGCTGGAGAAGGTGCTGCTGGGACCGACCCCGCAGGTGTTCTTCGAAGTACTGCGCGAGTGCGGCGCCCTGGCGGCGCTGTTCCCCGAGCTGGATACCCTGTTCGGGGTGCCTGCCCCCGCCAAGTGGCACCCGGAGATCGATACCGGCATCCACACCATGATGGTGCTGGCGCAGGCTTGTCGGCTTTCGCCGGAGCTGGCGGTGCGCTTCGCGGCGCTGTGCCACGACTTTGGCAAGGGGCTGACCCCGCCGGAGTTCTGGCCGAGCCACCACGGTCACGGCCAGAAGGGGCTGCCGCTCATCCGCGACTTCTGCGAGCGCTTCCGGGTACCGAACGAGTGTCGTGACCTGGCCCTGCTGGTGAGCGACCTGCACACCCATATCCACATCGCCTTCGAGCTCAAGCCCGCGACCCTGCTCAAGGTGTTCGACAAGGCCGACGCCTGGCGCAGGCCAGAGCGCTTCGCCCAGCTGCTGGACGCCTGCCGGGCCGACTTTCACGGCCGTACCGGCTTCGAGGAGCGGGTCTATGCCGAACCCGACTATGTGGCGCAGGCGCTAGCGGCCGCCCAGGCGGTGCCGGTGAAGGAGATAGTGGCGGCCGGCTTCAAGGGGGAGGCTATTCGCGAGCAGCTGGCCAAGCGCCGGCTCGACGCCATCAGCCGGGTGCGCGACGAGTGGACCTTCCTCGAGGATTGACGAGGCATGGAGACGAGGCATGGAAAAAAAGCCCGGGTCAGTGACCCGGGCTTTTTCATGGTCGCGCCGGCATGGCGGGGGGCCGCCTAGTCACCGGAGCCGAAGCGCTCATGCACCGGGTCGTAGAAGTAGGCCTGGTAGTTGAAGTCGATCCCCTTGATGTAGGGGTTTTCCAGCCGGAACAGCCGGCGGGTATTGAGGTGGGCGAAGCTGAGGGAGGGTTTGAAGGCTTTCAGCCAGAGCGCCTGCAGGGAGCCGTCGCGCCAGGCAGCCTTGAGCCCCTGCTGCACCCGGTCGATGGCCTGCCGGTTGCCGTTGTGAGTGAAGAAGACCCGAGGCAGGGGGTAGTAGAGGGCCAGGCTCTCATCCATCATCAGTCCTTCCACCTCTTTGTGGTTCAGCTTTTCCTGAGGCAACTCGTTGATCCCGCGGCAGAAAAGATCGAAACGGCCGCGCGCCACCATCTTGAACAGCTGCTCGTAGCCCTCCACCTCCAGCACCTTGAAGCCGGCCCGGCGCAGGATCTCTACGTCGAGCCAGCCCTTGCCCTGGCCGATGTCGAAGCGCTTCAGCTCATCCAGGCTGGTGGCCTTGGCAACCTCATCCTTGCGGGTGGGGCTGACGAAGCAGATGCGGTAGCTGACGATGCCGATATGGATGGGAAAGCGCACGTAGTCGATGCCGCTCATGTCCCGATCGGCGCGATAGCTGTCCATGGCGAACAGGTTGGGGTAGTGGTTGAAGCGCAGGCTGACCCACATCCTGGCCAGGGTCATGGGAGGGGCGGCCTGCATCCGGTAGTCGCCATGGCTGGCACGGGTCTTCTCCAGCGCCAGGCGCAGGACTTCGCGATCATAGGTGCTTCTGGGGTCGTGCTCGCTCTCCGGACTCATGTAGGTGAACAGGGTCGGGCCGGCCAGCACGGGCATGGCCGTCAGCAGGGCGAGCAGCGGGGTCCAGTGCATCATGCGCTCCTGTGAAAAGCAGAGACTCTTCTGAGTGTAGTGACTCTCCCGGCCGTGGGCGGCAGAGGCGGGGTCAGGGTTTGCCGGTAGCGGGCTCGCCCGGTCCGAAGCGCTGGGTGAGGGGATCGTAAAGATAGGGGTGGTAATCGAAGTCGAGCCCCTGCAGCAGGGGGTTGTCCAGTCTGAACAGTTGCCGCTGGTCGAGCCTGGCAAACGCCAGCGCCGGTTGGTAGGTCTTGAGCCAGAGCGCCTGCAGTGAGCCATCCTGCCAGGCCAGCTGCAGGCCGGCCCGGATCCGGCGCAAGGCATGCTGGTTCTCCTTGTGGCTGTAGAAGAGGTGGACGAAGGGGTAGTAGAGCGCCAGGTGCTGGTCGACCATCAGCGGCCCCAGATCCTTGTGGGTATCCAGCTCGCTCAGCAGTTCGTTGGCACCCCGGCAGAAGAGGTCAACCCGGCCGCGCACCACCAGCTTGAACAACCGCTCGTAGCCCTCGACCTCCTGCACCTTGAAGCCGGCGGCGCGCAGTATGTCGGCGTCCTGCCAGCCGCGGCCCTGGCCATGGGTGAACTGCTGCAGATCGCTGAGGGTGCGCACCTGGGCCACGGCTTGCTGCTGCTTGGGGCTGACGAAGCAGATGCGATAGCCGAGGATGCCGAGATCCACCGGGAAGCGGACATAGTCGAGGTCGTGGCTCCCCTCCGGGCGCGGAAAGCTGTCGATGGCCAGCAGGTTGGGGTAGAGGTTGTATTGCAGCACCTGGCGCAGCCGGGTCCGGCTCATGGACGGGGCCGGGCGCAGTTCGTAATCGCCGAAGCTGTCGCGGGTCTTCTCCAGCGCCAGCTGCAGCAGCTGCTGGCCGTAGAGGGAACGCAAATCCCGGTCACTCTCCGGGCTGACATAGGTCACTATGTCCGCGGCCGGCAGCAGGGGGGAGAAGAGCAGACTGCCGGCCAGCAGCCCCAGGATCATCGTTCTGTGGTTCATCATACCGCTCACTACTGTCACATTGAGTTGAGTGTAGCGGTTGATGGCGTCGGGACGGGCTCTCCGGCGCCGGAACCTGCGCCCTTGACCTGCCGCGGGATCGCTACCAGAACAGCTGACCCAGCAGAGGCGCCAGCAGCACGGTCACCATGCCGGCGATCATCATCACCATGCTGGAGACTACCCCCTCCTCGTTGCCCATCTGATAGGCCTTGGCGGTGCCGGCGCCGTGGGCCGAGGCACCAAAGCCCGCCCCCTTGCCGAGCCGGCTGCGAATGGCCAGCAGGGTGAGCACGCTCTCTCCCACCGCCATGCCGATGACCCCGGTCAGTACCACGAACAGCGCGGTGAGATCGCTCTGGCCGCCGATGGCGCGGGTCGCCTCCACCGCGAAGGGGGTGGTGATGGATCGCATCGCCAGACTGCGCTGCAGCATGTCGGAGAGATCCAGCCAGCGGGCCAGCAGCACGGTACTGCCCACCGCCATGATGACCGAGGCGACCACCCCCACCGACAGCGACAGCCAGTGGCGGCGAATGAGCCGGTGGTTCTCGTAGACCGGCACCGCGAAGGCGACGGTGGCCGGCCCCAGCAGCCAGAGCAGCCAGTGGGATTCGGCCATGTAGTCCTGATAGGGGATATGGAACAGCATGACGACCACCACCAGCAGGGTCGGCGCCAGCAGCAGCGGCATCAGCGGCAGGATGCGCTTCTTGCCGTAGAGCCATTTGCTGGCGTAGTAGAAGAGCAGGGTCAGGGCGAAGCAGAGCAGGCCGAGCAGGGTATCAGACATGACGACGACTCCGGCGGGCCAGTTTCAACTCGAGGCGGTAGACCCTGTCCACCACCAGTGCCGTGGTGCCGAGCACCAGGGTAGTGCTCACCAGCAGCACCACCATGATGCGCCACCCCTCCTGCAACAGCAGCTCCTGATAGTTGACCACCGCCACCACGGCGGGGACGAAGAACAGCAGCATCTCCGCCAGCAGCCAGCGGGCGCCAGCTTCAAACCACTGGGCCTTGACCACCCCGAGCAGGATGCAGGCCAGCAGCAACAGCATGCCGGTGAGGTTGGCAGGCAGCGGCAGGTGGAGGGTGCGCACCGCAGTATCGGCCAGCAGCCAGATGGCGGCCAGCAGGGCGATTTGGAAGGGAGTCTGGAACCAGCGAAGGGAGAGGGCTTTCATGATATGGGTCTTTCTGTGAACTTGCTCACAGTATAGAGATGGGTTAAACCTGCAAAAAATGAATTTAAATTATCAAAATCATGCCAAAGAGGCATGATTTGGTTTTGCCATCCGCCAGGAGATCGTCATGGACATCCGCGCCCTGCGTTACTTTGTCGAACTGGTGCGGGAACAGAGCTTCACCCGCGCCTCCGAGAAACTGTTCGTCACCCAGCCCACCATCAGCAAGATGATCCGCAACATGGAGGAGGAGCTGGGCCAGCCCCTGCTGAGCCGCGCGGGACGCCGCTTCACCCTGACCGACAGCGGCCGGGTGCTGTTCAACCGGGCCCAGACCATCCTGGCCGAAATGCAGCAGCTGGAGGCGGAGCTCGCCGATCTGCAGAGCCTGCAATTTGGCCGGTTGGCCCTCGGCATTCCGCCCATGGTGGGTCACGTCTATGCGGATCTGATCCGCGCCTATCGCAGCCGCTATCCCAAGGTCGAGCTCTCCATCGTCGAGTATGGTGGCCGGCGCATTGAGCAGGCGGTGCTGGAAGGGGAGCTGGATCTCGCCATCACCATGCTGCCGACCAGGGAGGAGGGGGCTTTGAGCGTCTTGGAGCTGGACCAGTACCCCATTCAGGTGGTGCTGCCCGATCTGCCGCGTTGGCGGGATTGCGGCGAGATCCGGCTGGAGGCGCTGCGGGACGAGCCCTTCCTGCTCTACACCCAGGCCTTCACCCTGAGCGAGCGGCTGGAGCAGGCGTGCCGGGCGGCCGGTTTCGAGCCTCAGGTGGCGGCGCGCAGCAGCCAGTGGGACTTTCTCACCGCCATGGTGCGCAGCGGCATGGGGGTCGCCTTTTTGCCCGAGCCCATCTGCCGCCGGCTGACGCCGGACGGCCTGGTGCTGAGGCCGCTGGTGCCGGAGCTGAGCTGGCGGCTCGGGGTGATATGGCCGAGCGAGCGCTATCTCTCCCGCACCGCCGAGGCCTGGCTGGCGCTCTGCCGCGAGCAGGGCTGAGTCTCATCAGGGCTTGCCGAAGCGATCCGTCACCGGGTTGTAGAAGTAGTGCTGGTAATCGAAGTTGATGCCCTTGAGGAAAGGGTTCTCCAGCTTCAGCATACGCCTCTGCTTGAGCCCGGCGAAGGCGATGGCAGGGCCGAAACTGCGGCGCCACAAGGCTTGCAGCGAACCATCCTGCCAGGCTTGCTGCAGCCCCGTCTCCACCCGTCTCATGGCCTCGCCGTTGGCGGCATTGGTATAGAAGACCCTGGGCAGCGGATAGTAGAGTAGCAGGGAGCTGTCCATCTTCAACCCCTTGATCTCCTTGTGGGTCAGCAGTTCGCTGCGCAGCTCGCTCGCCCCGCGGCACAGGAGATCGAAGCGGCCGCGAGCCACCATCTTGAACAGCATCTCGTAGCCGTCGACCTCCACCACCTTGAGGCCTGCATGGCGCAGTATCTCCACGTCCAGCCAGCCCTTGCCCTGACCGAAGCTGAAGCGACGCAACCCCTCGAGGTCGTGCACCTGTGCCATGGCCGCCTGTTGGCCTGGGCTGACGAAACAGATGCGGTAGCTGACGATGCCGAGATGGACAGGAAAGCGGACATAGGCCAGCCCTTTCTCGTCCCGCGCGCTGCTGTAGCTGTCCATGGCGAACAGGTTGGTAAAGCTGTTGAGCTCCAGACTGAGCCGGACCCGAGCCTTGGTCATGGGCGGCGCTGGTTGCAGCTCATAATCGCCAAAGGTGTCGCGGGTCTTGTCGAGGGCGAGGCGGAGCAGCTCCCTGTCATAGGTCATGCGCGGATCCTTCTCGCTCTCCGGGCTGATATAGGTAAAGCGGGTCGCCGCCAACGACGTGGAGGAGAGGAAGAGGGAGAGAAGCAGGAACAGGAGTCTATACATCCAGGCTAGGCTCTATGATTTTGTTTCATCCATTATAGTTCGGCCCCCAGCCGTTCAGGCGTGCCGGTCGCTTGCCAGCAGGCTGCCCAGCCGGCGGCAGAGACGGCGCAGGGTCTGGTTGTCGAGGGAGGCAAAGCCGAGCAGCCATCCCTCCTGCGTCGGCGGGCCCAGGTAGAACTGGCCGAGGGGACGCAGCCCCAGCCCCTCGGTGTTGGCAGCCTCTGTCCAGCGCGCCTCGCCGCCGGGGGGCAGCCGCACGGCGCACTGCAGGCCGGCCCCGCTGTGAATGGGGGTGAGGGCGGGGCAGTGGCTGGCCAGCTCGGCCAGCAGCAGGTCGCGGCGGCTCTGATAGACCAACCTGCTCTGGCGCAGGTGGGTGGCGAAGTGGCCGGCGCGGATGAAGTCAGCGGTGACCGCCTGCAGCAGCTGGTTGCTGTGGCCGTCGACCGCGGCCCGGGCCCGGCAGAAGGATTCCATCAGCGGTCTGGGCAGCACCAGGTAGGCGAGGCGCAGCGAGCCGAACAACACCTTGCTGAAGGTGCCCACGTAGAGCACCCGTCCCTGACCATCCAACCCCTGCAGGGCGGGGAGCGGCCGCTGATCGTACTGGTACTCGCCGTCGTAGTCGTCCTCCAGGATCCAGGCGCCGTGCCGCTCGGCCTCGGCCAGCAGCGCCATCCGCCGCGGCAGGCTCATGGGCACGCCGAGGGGATACTGGTGGGCCGGCGTGGTGTAGATGAGCCGTGGCGCCGGATGTTTCCCCTGCGGGTTGAGCCCCTCTTCATCCACCGGCACCGGGTGCACCCGGGCGCCGGCACTCTCCATGGCGGTGCGGGCCCCGGGGTAGCCGGGATCCTCCACCCAGACGGTATCGCCGGTATCGATCAGCAGCTGGGTCGCCAGCAGGATCCCCTGCTGGGAGCTGGTGAGGATCAGGATCTGATCCGGCTCGCACACCACGCCGCGCGACTGCACCAGATAGCTGCTGATGGCGCCGCGCAGCGCCTCCAGCCCCTGCGGATCCCCGTAGTTCATCCAGTCACCGGCGTGCCGGCGCCACTGCTGCTGCATCAGCCGGCCCCACAGGGCCTGGGGGAAGAGACGGGGATCCGGCTGGCTGGAGGCAAAGGAGCGGCCCACCTCGGGCACGTCGTGGCAGGCGCCGCTGTCGGCCATCTCCTGACCACGGCGCGACAGACCGGCCGCCGACTGGGGCGGGCGCGGAGTCGGGGAGACCGCGGCCAGCGCCACGAAGCTGCCGGCCCCCACCTTGCGCACCAGATAGCCCTCAGCCTCCAGCCGGCCATAGGCCAGCTCCACCGTGCTGCGAGAGACCCCCAGATCGGCGGCCAGCATGCGGCTGGCGGGCAGCCGGCTGTGCTGGGGCAGGTGGCCGGCCAGCATGGCCGAGCGCAGGGTGCGCACCAGCTGTTCGTGCAGCGGCAGATCGCTGGCTTGCTGGGTGGCAAACAGGGTGGGCAGGGCAGGCATGGGGAGCTCCCGGGCGCTAATTGGTCTGCTCATATTGGCAAAATTGGTCGGCGTGGCAAGGCCATTATGTCGCTACATTGAGGCTCAAGGTTCGGGATCCACAACGATTGGCAATGAAAGGAGTCTGCATGTCGGAGTACAGCGCCACCATCAGCTGGCAGCGCGGGGCTAGCGAGCCCTTCGTCGATCAACGCTACAGCCGGGCCCACTGGTGGGAGTTCGACGGCGGCGTCAGGGTGCCCGCCTCCTCGTCACCCCACGTGGTGCCGTTGCCCTGGTCGGTGGCCGAGCACGTCGACCCGGAAGAGGCCTTCGTCGCGGCCATCTCCAGCTGTCACATGCTCACCTTCCTCTGGCTGACGGCCAGGGCGGGCTATCGGGTGGAGAGCTACCGGGACGAGGCGGTGGGCATCATGGAAGCCAATGCCCGTGGTCGTCAGGCCATCACCCGGGTCACCTTGCAGCCGCTGGTGCAGTTCGGCGGCGAACGCCAGCCGGATCTGGCCGTGCTTGAGCAGTTGCACCACCAGGCCCACGAGGAGTGTTTCATCGCCAACTCGGTCACTACAGTCATCACCACCCGGATCCGGGTGTGAGTACAAGGAGCGTCACTATGAGTCATGTATTGAGCAGCGGGCTGGCCAGTGCCGAACAGGCCAGCCTCTTCTTCGAGGCCCAGCTGGCCTTTCGCACCGACCCGGCGGATCTGGCCGCCGATCTGCTGGCCGGCGAAGAGCGGATCGTGGTCATCGACACCCGCTCTGCCGGTCACTACGCCGAGGGACACATCCCCGGTGCCATCAGCTTCCCCCATGCCACCATGAACCCGGCCAGCACGGCCGCGCTGGCGCGGGACAAGGTCTATGTCTGCTATTGCGACGGCATCGGCTGCAACGGTTCGACCCGGGGTGCCTGCAAGCTGGCGGCGCTCGGTTTTCAGGTCAAGGAGCTGATCGGTGGCCTGCACTGGTGGCGGCAGGACGGTTTTGCGGTCGCTACTGGTAGCGAACCGGGCGTGCTGCAAACGGGAGGGATTGCCTGTGGCTGCTGATATCCATCTGAACGAGTTCGACCAGCCGGTCGGAGCGCCGCTGCCCGACTGGCGGGGCGCCGAGTTTCCGCCCCGCCGCACGCTCAACGGCTGGGGCTGCCGGCTGGAGCCGTTGGATCCCGAGCGTCACGGCCCGGGCCTGTGGCAGGCTTTCAGTGCCGACAGCGGGGCCATGTGGACCTATCTGACCACAGGCCCTTACGCAACAGAGGCGGATATGCTGGTCTGGCTGCGAGAGTGCGCCGCCAAGACAGACCCCCAGTTCTACACCATCTTCGACGAGCATGGCGAACTGCCGCTGGGGCTGGCCAGCTACCTGCGCATCGACCCTCTGGCCGGCAGCATAGAGGTGGGTTGGCTGCACTTTTCCCCCGCCCTGCAGCGCTCAAGGCTGGCGACGGCGGCCATGGCGCTGATGATGGCCAATGCCTTCGCCCTCGGCTACCGTCGTTACGAATGGAAGTGCAATGCCTTGAACAAGCCCTCCTGGCAGGCGGCGCTGCGGCTCGGTTTCAGCTATGAGGGGACCTTTCGCCAGAACCGGGTGGACAAGGGACGGACGCGGGACACCGCCTGGTTCTCGGTGATCGACAGTGAGTGGCCGGCGCTGCAAGATTGCTTTGCGCGCTGGCTGGCGCCCGACAACTTCGATGAGCGCGGCAGGCAGCGGTTGCGGTTGTCTGAACTGACCACCGCTTGTCGTGGCGATGGTCAGTTGCCGTGACAAGACATACGAGGCCCCGCTAGCGGGGCCCCTGTCATTTCAGGCGTTATTCATGGTGCTCGCCGATGGGGGCGGCAATCCACTTCATCAGGCGCAGCATGTCGGCGGGGGCTACCCCGACCGAGAGGCCGCGCTTGCCGCCGCTCACCAGGATCTCGTCAAACTGCATGGCCGAGTCGTCGAGCACGGTGGGCAGCAGCTTCTTCTGGGCCAGCGGGCTGATGCCGCCCACCTTGTAGCCGGTGAGCTTCTCGGCCTCCGCCGGCTTCATCATCTCCACCTTCTTGAGACCGGTGGCCTTGGCCAGCTGCTTGAGGCTGCACAGGCCGGACGAGGGGACGATGGCCACCACCGCCTGTTTGTCGTGATGGGCGATCAGGGTCTTGAACACCTGGGCTTCCGGCAGGCCGAGCTGGGTCGCAGCATGCTTGCCGAAGTCGTCGTGGGCTTCGCACTCGTAGGGGTAGAGCTTGTGGGGGATCTTGAGCTTTTTCAGCAGGTTGATGGCTGGTGTCATGATGAGAGCCTTGAGTCGAAACAAGGCCAAACAGTCTGCGCCTGCCGGGCGGGTGATGCAAGTTGCTCGCGTCCCCAAGGTGTGGATGAGCGCGCCGAGATAAAAAAGCCCGGGTCAATGACCCGGGCTTTTCACTGCGGTGCGCCTCAGGAGAAGCAGATCTGCAGCACGTAGAAGATGGCGATGGCCAGGATGGCACCCGCAGGCAATGTGATGACCCAGGAGACCACGATGTTGCGCAGCACGCCCAGGTTCAGGGCCGCGATACCGCGGGCCAGACCCACGCCCATGACAGCACCGACCAGGGTCTGGGTGGTGGAGATGGGCAGACCGGTACCGGAGGCGATCACCACGGTGGCGGCGGTGGCCAGCTGGGCGGCGAAGCCACGGCTCGGGGTCAGGTGGGTGATGCCGGTGCCGACGGTCGCCATCACCTTCTCGCCCATGGTGGCCAGACCGATCACGATGCCGATGCCGCCGAGCGGCAGGATCCACCAGGCGATGTGGGAACTGCCGCCGATCTCGCCGCCGGCCGCCACGATGGAGGCGACCGCGGAGAGCGGACCGATGGCGTTGGCCACGTCGTTGGAGCCGTGGGCAAAGGCCATGGCACAGGCGGTGATGATCATCAGGATGCCGAACACCTTCTCCACGTTGGCGAAGTGCATCTTGCTGTCATCCTGCGGGTTGTACTGCTGGCCGCGAATGTAGATCCAGCCGGCAAAGGCCACTGCGATGGAAATGGCAACGGAGAGCAGGATACCCTCGCCATCGCTCAGGTGCAGACCGACGTGGGTCAGCCCCTTCTTGATGGTGACCAGGCAGATCACCAGCGCGGTCAGGAACATGTAGAAGGGGACGTAGCGCTTGGCGTTGTTGAGGGGATCATCGGTGTTGAAGATGAGCTTCTGCACGCTGATGAACATGAAGTAGGCGATGACGCCGGAGATGGCCGGAGTGACCACCCAGGAGCCGACGATGCCGCCGAACTTGCTCCACTGCACCGCTTCCGGGCCCACGCTCACCACGGCGAAGCCGACGATGGCGCCGATGATGGAGTGGGTGGTGGAGACGGGCCAGCCGAAGTAGGAGGCCAGGATCAACCAGGCGCCGGCGGCCAGCAGGGAGGCGATCATGCCGAGCACCAGCAGATCCGGAGTGGCGGCAAAGGCGTTGCTGTCGATGATGCCGTTGCGGATGGTGGCGGTGACTTCACCACCGGCCAGATAGGCACCGGCAAATTCAAAGATCATGGCGATGATGATCGCCTGACGGATGGTCAGGGATTTGGTGCCGACCGACGTGCCCATGGCGTTGGCCACGTCATTCGCGCCAATGCCCCAGGCCATCAAAAAGCCGAACAAGGCCGCCACGAGCACCAGAGTGGTGCCGTAATTCGCGATAATGTCCATTCAGTGTTTTACCCAGTCAGTCGATTACGAACGAGCCAGCATCAGTTCCAGACGGGCGCCTACACGCTCGGCCTGATCTGCCAGGTCACCTACCCATTCGAGGATCTTGTAGAGGAACATAACGTCGATCGGATTGTATTTCTGCTCAACGGCTTGCAGCTGTTGGCGCAGCCCGATCTGCATGGTGTCAGTATCGTCCTCGATAAGATCCAGCTGGTGGATCATCTCGGCAACCATTTCAACTTCACGTCCTTTAAAGCCGGTTTCGAGCAGCTCATCGAGTTCTCCGATGGCTTTCTCGGCTTGGGCGGTCGCATCGATACAGCGTTTGAGATAGGCCATGAAATCGGCCCGCATCTCGGAGGGGAATTCCATTTTGCGGCCAAGCATGCGGCCGGAAATATCCTTGGCACGGTTGGCGATCTTGTCCTGCTGGGTCAGCAGTTCGAGCAGGTCGGTACGGGCGACCGGCAGGAACAGACCACGGGGCAGCTTCAGACGGATTTCACGCTTGAGGATGTCCGCTTCTTTCTCCAGCTGGGCAATCTGTTGCCGGATCTTCTCGGCATCTTCCCAACGGTCTTCGGCAACGGCATCAAAGAAGGGAACCAACTGCTGGGAGCACTGGTGAACCTTGACGATATGCTTCTGCAGCGGCTTGATGGGGGACTTGGCAAAAAGCCCCAAAATAGTATTTACTGGCATGGCCAAACCTGTGTCGGTGAAAAAACACTCGATACGATTTTATGAGGGGCGCATGGTAACCGAACTGCGCCATCAATAAAACCGTGAATTAATCCTGATGTATCGCAGGCATTATATCCTCGCGCTTAGCATCACGCCCCCCAAAGTTGCCTGCCAGCCCGGAATGACTATGCAAACTGAGATCGAGATAAAGTTTTTTGTCTCCCGAGATATTCGACAGCCTTTTTTCAACCTTCTGAATTCACTGGAAATTATATCCAGCTCCCAAGCCGAGCTCGGCAATGTCTATTTTGATACGCCCGCGCTGGATTTACGCCGACTCGAAATGGGATTGCGAATTCGTCGCAGCGATGATTTTGCCGAACAGACGATTAAATGTCGGGGTCAGGTGGTGGGCGGATTGCATGCCAGACCCGAATACAATGCCCCCGTCGAGGGCGATCTGCCTGCCTTGGCCGCCTTCCCCGATGCGATCTGGCCAAGCCTGGCGGTGCGCGACGGGATCCAGGGCGCCCTGGTGGCCCAGTTTCGCACCGACTTTCTGCGTCGCCACTGGCTGATCGCCTTCGAGGGGGCCGAAATCGAGCTGGCCTGGGATCAGGGGGAGATTGTCGGCGTGCTCGGTAAGAGCCCCATCGACGAGCTGGAGCTGGAGCTCAAATCTGGCGAGGCGAGCGCCCTGTTTGGCTTGGCTGAGCAGCTGGCCGGGCTGGGTGGCCTGCGCCTCGGGGCTCAGTCCAAGGCCCAGCGCGGGTATCGGCTGGCGGGGCTTGGCAAGCCGCTGGCCCTGCAATCCCTGCCCGCGGCTATCGAGCTGAGTGCTGTAGCACGCATCACCCTGGGTCTGCGGCATTGGCAGCACCATGAACAGTTCTGGCTGGAGCAGACGGACGCCGCGCAGCAGACGCTGGCGTTGCAGCAGCTGCGCCTGGGGATGGATCTGGTTGCCGAGGCGGCCGACCTGTTGCCGAGCCCGGCCTGGCTCGACAGCCTGACCCGGCTCGGGCAGCGGCTGGCCTTGGTCGCCGGGCAGGCCGACTGGCAGCAGGCGTTGCCGGCGCTGTTTCTGCAGGCCGATTACGTGGGCCTGCAACTGGCCATCGCCGCCTGGCTGCACCGGCAAGGTGGATGAGCTGAACTGTGTCGCGCCTGCAATGCAAAAAAGGGTGAGCCTGGCTCACCTTTTTCTTTGGTTGGCGATGGGCGCGTCGCCGGCAGGCAATCGGGGCCGGATCAGACCTGGGTGTAGACCAGCCCGGTGCTGCGCACCACGTCTTCCCCCTGACAGCGCTGTTCCAGTGCACTGGTGTCGCAGGGCTGGCCGTTGTGTTCGATGCAGAATTCGAAGCGGGTGCGGGATTTGACCGGGGTGTGCTGCGGGTTGGCGGCGGTGGCCTGCCATTGCCACTGCTGCAACACGGCGATGGCGGCATCGCTGAACTGTGGGTCGCTGCTCTCCAGCACCCGGATCTGCTCGGCCCGCCCCGCTGGACTAATCACGTACTCGAGGGAGCTGCAGCCGGTCTGCTCCGCTAGGATGGCCTCTCTGGGGTAGCGGGACTCCATCCGGGTGAGCGGGCTCCACTGGGCGTTCACTTCCTTGAGATCGCTTAAGGGGAGGGAGGTCAGGTGGACTGTGTGGCTCTGCTGGCTGCAGCCGGTCAATGCGCACAGGGCGCCCAGCAAAAGAGTGGCTTTCATGTTCGCTTCCCTTCGTTATTGGTATTGCAGGCGGGCCGGGGCCCGCCGCTCGGCAGGGCCATTAATAAAATATTCAGCCACGAATGAAAACCCTTTACCGGCGACAGGCCAGAAAAAACCGCCTTTCGGCGGCTTTCTGCACTGATTGGCTCAGTAGTAACCCGCATCCTCCGGGTTGGGCCTGGTCTTGAAGCGGCGGTGCAGCCACATGTACTGCTCCGGCGCCTTGCGCACGGCGGCCTCGATCTCGCGGTTGGCTCGGGTCGCATCGGCCAGGTCGTCGCCACTCGGATAGTCGGCGAGCGGCGCCCCGATATGCAGGGTGTAACCCTCGCTGGTGCGGATGTTGTAGCAGGGCAGGGTGACGGTGTTCTTCACCCGCGCCAGGGTGGCGGTGCCTGTGATGGTGGCGGCCTGTTCTACCGCGAAGTAGGGCACGAACACGCTGGCATGGCTGCCGTAGTCGTGATCCGGTGCGTACCAGAGCGCATCGCCGTTGCGCAGCGCCTTGATCATCCCCTTCACGTCCATCCGGTCCACCAGGTATTTGTTGGAGGCGCAGCGGCCGTGATACTGGGCATACTCCAGCACCGGATTGGTGTTGGGGCGATAGACGCCGACCCCGGGTCGCACCAGGCCGAAACAGCGGGCGTTGAGCTCCAGCGTCAGGAAGTGGCAGGAGAGCAGCAGCATGCCCTGACCCTTCTCCATGGCGGCGATGACGTGCTCTTCCCCTTCCACCTTCATCAGGTTGCGCATCCGCCAGTCTGGCCAGAACCAGGCCATGCCCACCTCGAAGATGGCGCAGCCCACGCTCTCGAAATTCTGCTTGAGCAGCGTCTCGCGCTGATCCCGGCTCAGCTCGGGCATCGCCAGCTCCAGATTGCGGCGGGCAACCTTGACGCGGGATTTCAAAACCTTGCGGGCCAGGTTGCCGAGCTGGCGACCCAGCCACATCTGGCTGCGCCAGGGCAGCAGCACCAGCAGCCAGAGCAGGCTGAGGCCGAACCAGCTGGCCCAGTAACGGGGATGAAACAGGCGGGGTTCTAGACGGGGAGCATTGTCGTGGGCCATGAAAAGTCTCTTGTTCGCAATCGCCATGGGCAGGGAAGACCCGGCCGGATAAGGGGAGGCGATAAAGGCACGTGGATATCCAGAGCGGATCGTTTTACTCGCAATCGGGGGATTCTAGCCGAAAAGCGGGTCCGGGTGCGAATGGCCTCTGCCCTGGTCAGAGCTGAAAAGCACCAAGCGGCGCCTTTGCGCTTTTTTCACACCCAATAAAAGAGTGTGATAAAATCGGCGGCTGATTTTTCAGGTTTTGAGAGTCGATACAGATGAAGATCACCCTGCCCGAGTTTGAAAAAGCCCGCATTCTGGTCGTTGGCGATGTCATGTTGGACCGTTATTGGCATGGCCCTACCGGCCGGATCTCGCCCGAGGCACCGGTGCCCGTGGTCAAGGTCGAACACATTGAGGAGCGCCCGGGTGGCGCCGCCAACGTGGCGCTCAACTCCGCCGCCCTGGGGGCTCACGCCGTGCTGCTGGGCCTGACCGGTCAGGATGAGGCTGCCGATGCCCTGGCTGGCCAGATGGCTGGCGTCAAGGTCGCCTGTGATTTCGTTCGTCTGGCCGACTATCCGACCATCACCAAGCTGCGGGTGCTGTCGCGCAACCAGCAGTTGCTGCGCCTCGATTTCGAAGAGGCCTTCCACGATGTGGATGCCACCCTGCTGATGGGCAAGGTGGAGCAGGCGCTGCCGAACAGCGACGTGATGATCCTCTCCGACTACGGCAAGGGCGCCCTCAACGACGTGCCCGGCATGATCCAGCGTGCCCGCGCCGCCGGCATCCCTGTACTGGTCGATCCCAAGGGAACCGATTTCGAAAAGTACCGCGGCGCCACCCTGCTGACCCCCAACATGTCCGAGTTCGAGGCTGTGGTGGGCAAGGTGAAGAGCGAAGAGGAGCTGGTTGCCAAGGGGCTGGAGCTGGTCAAGCGCTTCGAGCTGGAGGCCCTGCTGGTCACCCGTTCCGAAAACGGCATGACCCTGATCCGCGAAGGTCAGCCCGAGCTGCATCTGCCGGCCCAGGCCCACGAGGTGTATGACGTGACCGGTGCCGGTGATACCGTCATCTCCACCCTGGCCACCTCGCTGGCCGCCGGCAAGAGCCTGGACGAAGCCTGTGCCCTGGCCAACACCGCCGCCGGCATCGTGGTCGGCAAGCTGGGGACCTCCACCGTCAGCCCGGTGGAGCTCGCCAATGCGCTCTACACCGAGCAGGAGACCGGTTTTGGCGTCATGTCCGAAGCCCAGCTCAAGATTGCCGTGCAGGCCGCCCGCCTGCGTGGCGAGAAGGTGGTGATGACCAACGGCTGTTTCGACATTCTGCACGCAGGTCACGTCTCCTACCTGGCCAATGCCGGCAAGCTGGGGGATCGCCTGATCGTGGCGGTCAACACCGACGAGTCGGTGCGCCGCCTCAAGGGGCCGGGTCGTCCGGTCAATCCGACCGAGCGCCGGATGGCCGTGCTGGCCGCGCTGGGGGCCGTGGACTGGGTGGTGCCCTTCTCCGAGGAGACCCCGCAGCGGCTGATCGCCGAGGTGCTGCCGGACCTGCTGGTCAAGGGCGGCGACTACAAGCCGGAAGAGATTGCCGGCTATGCCGAGGTGACCGCCAACGGCGGCGAGGTGCGGGTCCTCAACTTCGAGGATGGCTGCTCCACCACCGACATCATCAAGACCATCCGCGAACGCGGATAAGCGAAAACCCGGCTAAGGCCGGGTTTTTTTATGCTCAGCGGCGGGAGCTGGACGGCGATTCGAGCTCGCCGAATCTCGCAGGCCAGAGATGAAAAAGGCGACCATGGGGTCGCCTTTTTGCTGCCATCAAGCGGCTCAGGATTTACTCTTGGCCTGGCTGGCGGGCATCAGCCCCTGGTTTACGTCTTCCAGATCCTTCTGTTCCAGCGTGCCGGCGGCCTGCTTGAGGGAGAGGATGCTGAGGATGTAGTTGTAGCGGGCCTCGGAGAGCTTCTGCTTGGCCTGGTACAGCTTGCGGGTGGAGTCCAGCACGTCGACGATGGTGCGGGTGCCGACCTCGTAGCCCGCTTCGGTCGCCTTCAGGGCGCTGTCGGCGGAGATGACGGACTGGCCGTAGGCGCGGACCGAGCCGATGCTGGCGTTCACGTTGTTGTAGGAGGAGCGCACCGTGCTCTGCACGTTGCGGAAGCTGCGCTCCAGCTGCTCGCTGGCGGCCACGTAGTTGAACTGGGACTGCTTGACCTGGGAGGTGGTCGCCCCGCCGGTGTAGAGCGGCAGCTTGAAGTTCAGACCTATGTTGGCCTGATTGGCGTTGCTCTCCGGGTTGCGGATCTCGTCCTTGTAGTCGCTGTAGGTGCTGGAGAGGCCGGCGCCCAGATCCAGGGTCGGCTCATGACCGGTCTTGGCCAGATCGATCTGTTCCTTGGCGATATCCTTGCCGATGCGGGCGCTGTGCAGTTGCAGGTTCTTGTCCAGTGCCAGCTCCAGCCACTTGTCGGAGTTGAACGGGGTCTTCTGCGGGCTGAAGCGATCTGTGTTGAGCACGTCCAGCTGACGGTGGTCGATACCGGTCAGCTCACGCAGGCTCTCGTAGCTGTTGTCCAGGGTGTTCTCGGCGTTGATCTCGTCCGCCAGCGCCTGGTCGCGCTCGGCCTCGGCTTCGTGCACGTCGGTGATGGCGGTCAGGCCCACTTCAAAGCGCTGCTGGGTCTGTTCCAGCTGACGTTCCACCGCGGCCTTGTTGGCGCGCACGAATTCCAGGGTATCCATCGCCTTGAGCACGTTGAAGTAGGCCTGGGCGGTACGCAGCATCAGGTTCTGGATCTCGAGGTTGTAGGCCACGTCGGACTGGGTGGCGCTCTTCTCGGTCAGGCTCAGGTTGACCCAGTTGCTGCGGCGGTAGATGGATTGATCCAGCGACAGGGAACCGGTGGCGTTGCTGTTGGTCTGGGTGTCACCCTTGTTCTGCAGGTAGTTCAGCCCGGCACCCAGGTTGATCTGCGGCAAGAGGGCGGCGCGGGACTCGTTGATCTTCTCGAAGGCCTGGTCGCGCTTGGCTTTGGATTCCAGCAGCTGGGTATCCTTGATCTGGGCCTGTTGGTAGATATCGAGCAGGTTTTCGGCATGGGCGCCGGCGCTGACGCCCAACAACACCATGGCTGACAAGAGTGTTCTTTTCATAGATCGTTTTAACCTTATGTATTAACCCAAAGCTGTCGCTGGATGAAGGAGGGTATTGTCATTGAGCAAGCTTGATTTCAGCTTAATCACTCTACTATAAGCAAAATTTTATGCTAACTGTCTCTTTTCCAGCGACAGGAACGTCAAGGACGAGGGTGAGTTTTCTCCCCCTCGCGCCTAGCCAAATGCCCTGTGGCTGCTAAAATCCATCCCTCTTCTCCGACGGGAGCGAGTGAATGAATGTTCATTCATGTTCCCGGATTTTATGGTCTAACCGAGCCAAGTCAAGCTGGTGGGAGTCTCGTATGTCGCAGCAAGCCTTGCCCCAAACCCGTCACTACTCTGCCGATGACGTAAAAATCATCGATAAATCATCGGGATATAACGGCTTCTTCAAGGTGAACATCTATCGTCTGCAACACAAGTTGTTTGCGGGAGGCTGGAACGAGCCCATTGTCCGCGAGCTGTTCGAGCGTGGCCATGCCGCCGCCCTGTTGCCCTACGACCCGGTACGCGATCAGATAGTTCTGGTGGAGCAGTTTCGCATCGGCGCCATCGAAACCAGCGCCACCCCCTGGCTGCTGGAGCTGGTGGCCGGCATCATAGATGAAGGGGAGACCGCCGAGGCCGTGGTGCGGCGCGAAGCGGTGGAAGAGGCGGGCATCGAGGTCGGTCGCTGCGAGCACGCCATCAGCTATCTGGTGAGCCCGGGCGGCAGCACCGAACGGATCGAAGTCTACGTGGGCGAAGTGGATGCCAGCCAGGCCGAGGGGATCCACGGTCTGGCGGAAGAGGGGGAAGACATCCGGGTCCACGTGGTGAGCCGCGAGCAGGCCTATGCCTGGCTCAAAGAGGGGCGCATCGACAACGCCGCCTCCGTCATCGCCCTGCAGTGGCTGGCCCTCAACCACGGCGAGCTGCGCGCCCGCTGGCTGGCGGAGCGCTGAGGTGGCGCTCGTTCATACCCAGGCCAAGCGCTATGTGCCTGATCTGATGTCCTTGCAGCGTACCTGCGAGGTCAACTACATGACCCTGATGAAGCTGCTGCCCCCAGGCGGCAGTGTCGGCGCCGAACGTCGTTATCAGGTGGGCAACGGCCTGCAGTTCCAGCTCACGGTGAGCGAGGAGAGCCGCTTCACCAGCCAGGTGATCCTGGCCCAGCACAACCCGGAATTGCCGAGTTATTTGCAGGCCCGGATAGAGATTCGTTTGTACCATGACGTGCGGATGGCGGAAGTGTGTGCGGCGCAACAGATTTCAAGGTTGCAACCACGTTATGATTATCCCAATAAAAATATGCACCAGCGGGATGAAAAGGAGCAGGTAAACCTGTTTCTGGCCGATTGGCTAAAATTTTGTCTCAGACATGGTACCAGCCTGATAAACATCCTCTAGTTGAACTCATAAAAAGAAGCGTGATTTTGGAAACAGAGCTACCCCAGGCGCAGGACGGCAGTGTGCGCCTGTTGCAAATTACCGACACCCACCTCTTCGCGAGTGCCGAGGGGCGGCTATTGGCCGTGCGCACTGCCGAGAGCCTGGCTGCCGTGCTGGAACGGGTGCAGGCCAATGACCACCCGTTCGATCTGATCCTCGCTACCGGGGATCTCTCCCAGGATCACAGCCCGGAGTCCTACCAGCGTTTCGCCTCCATGATGGCGCCGCTGGCACGCCCCATCTACTGGCTGCCCGGCAACCACGACGACGGTCCTTTGATGACCGAATACCTGCATGCGGCCGGCATCAGCGAGGCCAAGCAGCTGGTGGGCGAACACTGGCAGGTGATCCTGCTGGATACCCAGGTGCGCGGCAAACCCCACGGGGTGCTGGGGGATCACCAGCTGGCGGCGCTGGATCAGGCGCTGCGCCAGCATCCCGAGCGCCATGCCTTGATCGCCCTGCATCATCAGGCGGTGCCGGTGGGTTGCGCCTGGCTCGATCAGCACAATCTCAAGAATGCCGACGACCTGTTTGCCGTGCTGGCCCGCCACCCGCAGCAGAAGACCATTCTGTTCGGCCACGTCCACCAGGAGTTTGACGAGGTGCACCGCGGGGTGCGGCTGATCGCCAGCCCCTCCACCTGCATCCAGTTCAAACCGCTCTCTGATGGCTTCGCGCTGGACGAATCCGGCCCGGGCTGGCGCTACCTCACCCTCTACCCGGATGGCCGCATCGCCAGCCAGGTGTGGCGTCTGCCGGTGGGGCAGTTCGTGCCCGACCCCGATGCCACCGGTTATTGAGGAGTTGCCATGAAGCCCGTACTCCTCTACCTGCACGGTTTCAACTCCTCGCCCGGCTCCGCCAAGGCGCAGCAGATGGCGGCCTGGGTGGCCGAGCACAGGCCCGATATCGAGGTGGTGATCCCGGCCCAGCCCAACACCCCGGCGGCGGCCTGGGCGGCCATCGAGCAGACCATTGCCGATCTGCAGAGCCGTTATGGCAGCGCATTCACGTTTGGCGCCGTGGGCAGCTCCCTCGGCGGCTTTATGGCGACCCGGGTCAGCGAGCGATATGGCTGCCGCGCCGCCCTGATCAACCCGGCGGTGCGCCCGCACGAGCTGCTCTGCGACTACCTCGGCCCCCAGACCAACCCCTACACGGGGGAGCAGTATCAACTGCTGCCTGAACACATGGATGAGCTGCGGGCGCTGGCAGTACCGGTGAGCGCCCCCGAGCGACTCTGGGTACTGCAACAGCAGGAGGATGAGGTGCTCGACTACCGCAAGGCGCTGGACGAATACCGTTTTGCCCGCCTCTCGCTGGAGTGCGGTGGCGACCACGCCTTTGTGGCGTTCGAACGCTACCCCGCCCAGATCGTCCGTTTCCTCGGGCTTTAATAATGCAACCGCCGTTGGCCGCCTTTCTGGAACAGGTGCTGGCCACGGCGCAGGCGGGCCTCACCTACTCCAAGGATCCCTTCGATATCGGCCGCTTCGAGGCGCTGCGCGCCGCCACTGTGGCGCTCATCACCAGCCAGAGCGAGCTGGCTCCGGAAGCCATCGGCGACTGGATCGCCCTCGATAGCGGTTATCCCACCCCCAAGCTGGATGCGCGGGCCTTCATTCAGAACGATGCGGGCCATATCCTGCTGGTGCAGGAGCGCAGCGATGGCTGCTGGACGCTGCCGGGGGGCTGGTGCGACATCGGTGACTCGCCGGCGGGGGCCGTGGTGCGCGAAGTGGTGGAGGAGACCGGCCTCGAATGCCGGGCCGTGCAGCTGCTGGCGTTGTTCGACAAGCTCAAGCACCCCCATCCACCTCAGCTGCCCCACGCCCACAAGGCTTTCTTCCTGTGCGAGGTGACCGGTGGCCAGCTGCTGGGCGAAACCGATGAAACCAAAGGGGCGGGGTACTTCTCCATCGACGACTTGCCCCCGCTCTCCCGCCATCGGGTTGTGGCGTCCCAGCTGCGGACCCTTTATGACCATCTGCTGCAGGGGCGGCGAGATACCCTGTTTGATTGATTGGCTCGGAACCTGAACCCGTCTGCAAGGAGACAGCATGATCAAGCGCATCGGCAATACCCCCATCCAGGAGCGACACAAGGCCAGCTGCCACTGCGGCGCAGTGGTGCTGGAGTTGACCCTGCCGGACGGCGTGGTGGATCCGCGCCGCTGCGACTGTTCGCTCTGCCGGCGGCGGGGCGCCATCGTCGCTTCGGTGCCGCTCTCCGACATCCGCATCCTGCAGGGGGAGGAGGTGCTGCGCTGCTACCAGTTCAATACCCGCACCGCCAAACACTACTTCTGCAGCATCTGCGGTATCTATACCCACCATCAGCGTCGCTCCAATCCGGCCCAGTATGGTTACAACCTCGCCTGCCTCGAAGGGGTCAATCCATTCGAGCTGGGCGAGGTGCCGCTGCTCGACGGCATCAACCATCCGGTGGATCGGCTGGTCTGACCTGCAGGGTCTCATCTGCTTCTGTAGCGTCCTGCGGGGCTGTGATAGTCTTGCCAGACCCGCCGCAGGGCGGGCCTTGAGTCCGCATTATCTCGCTTGCCAACAGGGAGCCCGCTTGTGACAACTTCAGCCCTGCCGGATCTGATCCTGGGCGCCTCTCTCTACTTTCCGCCCCTGTTCAAGGCGGTCCTGCTCGGTCTGCTGGGCTGGCTGCCGGTGCACCACCTGCTGCGTGACTGGTTCTACGGCGGGGATGTCTGGCATCCCCTGCTGATGGATCTCTCCCTGTTTATCCTCGCCGTCAGCGGCGCCCTATGGATATTGCTACATGGCTAAATCACCCCTCGCGACCCTCAAATACTTCTCCACCCTGCTGGTCTGCGCACTGGCGCTGGCGGCGGGCTGGTGGTTGTGGAACTACTACATGCAGGGGCCCTGGACCCGGGATGGCAAGGTGAGGGCCGAGCTGGTCAGCATCACCCCCGAGGTGTCGGGCAAGATCATCAAGATAGCGGTGAAAGACAACCAGCTGGTCAAGGCGGGGGAGGAGATCTTTACCCTGGATCCCGAGCCCTACCGGATCGCGCTGGACAACGCCCAGGCGGCGCTGGCCAAGGCCAAATCGGATCTCGACAAGGCGGAGCACGAGGCGAGCCGGCGCAGCGGCCTGTCGCGCAGCGTCATCTCCGCCGAGGCGGTGGATGAGGCCCGCCTCAACGCCCAGGCGATGAGGGCGGCCTACCAGGTGGCTCAGGCCAATCTGGAGCAGGCCAGATGGTCGCTGGCCAAGACCCGGGTGCATGCCGCGAGCGACGGTTACATCACCAACCTGCAGACCCGGGTCGGCAACTATGCCAGCGCCGGCGTGCCGCTGGTGGCGTTGGTGGACATCCACTCCTTCTACGTGCAGGGCTACTTCGAGGAGACCAAGCTCAGACACATAGCGCCGGGCAAACCGGCCGAGGTGGTGCTCTACAGCGGGGAGCAGCGGCTGCGTGGCGAGGTGGAGAGCATAGGGCGCGCCATCCACGATCAGAGCGTGGAGGGGGCCGACAACCTGCTGCTGGACGTCAAACCCAATGTGCCCTGGGTGCGGTTGGCCCAGCGGGTGCCGGTGCGGATCAAGCTGCTGGAGGTGCCGCCCGAGCTGACGCTGATCGCAGGCACCACCTGCACCATCACCATAGGGGAGTAAGGTGGTCGCCTCGCTCTGGCGCCAGACTCCCTGGGGCAAGGCCAATGGCGGCCAGTGGCGCTACGCCCTGCGCAACAGCCTGGCCATGTGCCTGTCGCTCTGGCTGGCCTTCGTGCTGGAGCTGGACTCCCCCTACTGGGCGATGACCTCAGCCGCCGTGGTGAGCTTTCCCACCGTGGGCGGGGTCATCAGCAAGAGTCTGGGGCGGGTGGTGGGCAGCTTGATTGGTGCCATGGCGGCGGTGGTGATCACCGGCCTTGGCATCAGCGATCCCTGGCTGTTCAGCTTTCTTATCGCGCTCTGGCTGGCGCTTTGCACCTACATCTCCAACCACCATCAGAACAACGTCTCCTACGCCTTTGCGCTGGCGGGCTACACCGCCGCCATCATCGCCTTCTCCTGCGTCAACGTGACCGACCCGCAACACATCTTCGACATCGCCCAGGCGCGGGTGAGCGAGGTGATCATCGGCATCCTCTGCGGCGGCCTGTTGATGATGATCCTGCCCAGCACCTCCGATGGCGAGACCCTGCTGCAGTCGCTGCACAAGACCCAGGCCCGCCTGCTGGAGCATGCCCAGCTGCTCTGGTTGGGGGAGGCTAGCCCGGAGGTGCGCACCGCCCACGAGGGGCTGATCGGCCAGATCCTCACCATGAACGTGCTGCGCATCCAGGCTGTCTGGAGTCACCACCGGCTGCGCCGCCACAACAAGCTGCTCAACTTCCTGCTGCACCGCCAGCTGCGGCTCATCAGCCTCATCTCCAGCCAGCGCCGCATGCTGCACAACTGGCCGGCGCAACCGGAGGGGCTGCAGGCGTTGCTGGAGCGACTGCTGGCCGAGCTGGGCCAGCCCGGCTGCGACAAGTACCGCATCGCCCGGTTGCTGGCCCCCTTGGCGCCGACGGCGGCCAGCGACTACCGGCTGCACACCTTCTGGCGGCGGCTGCGCCACTTCTGCTGGAGCTATCTGGAGTGTCAGCGCTGGCTGGATCGGCTGGCCCGTTACGACGATCAGGAGTGGCCGGCGCCGCCGCGCCACTCCTCGCTCACCAGCCACACCGACACGCTGGAGGCGGCCTACAACGGCGGGCGCACCTTCCTCTGCGTGCTGCTCGGCTGCGCCTTCTGGATCCACAGCCAGTGGGATGCGGGCAGCTCGGCGCTGACCCTGCTCTCCATCTGCTGCGTGCTCTACTCAGCCACCCCGGCGCCCGCCAAGGGTGCCAACACCATGCTCAAGGCGATCCTGCTGCTGAGCCTCATCTGCTTCGCGGTCAAGTTCGGCCTGATGATCCGCCTCGACGACTTCTGGCTCTTCTGTACCCTGTTGTTCCCCGTGCTCATTACCATGCAGCTGTTCAAGCAGCAACAGCCCAGGCAGGCGGTGCTGTGGGGCCAGCTCATCGTGCTGCTCGGCTCCTTTCTCGCCATCACCAATCCGCCGAGCTACGACTACCTGCAGTACATCAACGGCAGCCTGGGGCAGGCGCTGGGGGTGATGGGCGCCGGACTGGCGTTCCAGCTGCTGCGACCGAGCTCGGATCGGCGCAAGAGCCGCCGCCTCATCCGCTCCCTGCGCCGCCACTTCATGGATCAGCTGGAGCCAGCCCCGCGCCAGAGCGAGAGCCAGTTCGAATCGCTCATCTACCACTGCATCAGCCAGCTCAGCCAGAGTCAGGATCAGACCGCCCGTCTCTGGGTGCTGCGCTGGGGCGTGGTGCTGCTCAACTGCAGCCACATCGTCTGGCAGCTGCGCCAGTGGCGCGGCGAGGATCAGCCCCTCTACCTGGTGCGTGACAACTGCATCCGCTCTCTGCAGGGGATCCTCACCGAGCAGGGGGTGCAGCACGCCTCCCTGGATCGCACCCTGGCCGAGCTGCAGCGGATCAGCGCGGCCCTGGCCAACCACAGGGAGCCGACGGCGCGGGAGCTGGCCGGTATGGTGTGGCGGCTGCACAGCTCCCTCTCCCAGTTGCAGCAGGCGCTGCCGGTGGCTGCCGAGGCGCGCTGAACGGGCCGGCGGGGCGACTTACCCCCTTCGGATCAAGCTTTGCCGCCGCCGGGTTTGTCCAATACCCTCCCAACGAGTAAGATTCTCCCCAAACGTCAATTCGCAAGGCCCTCCATGTCTACTCAATACAATGCGGATGCCATTGAGGTCCTCAATGGCCTTGAACCGGTGCGTCGCCGCCCCGGCATGTATACCGACACCACCCGGCCCAATCACCTTGGCCAGGAGGTCATCGACAACAGCGTCGACGAGGCGCTGGCGGGCCACGCCCGTACCCTGGAGGTGACCCTGTATGAAGATCAGTCCCTCGAGGTGATCGACGACGGCCGCGGCATGCCGGTCGACATCCACCCGGAAGAAGGTGTGTGCGGGGTGGAGCTGATCCTCTGCAAGCTGCACGCGGGCGGCAAGTTCTCCAACAAGAACTACCAGTTCTCCGGCGGTCTGCACGGGGTGGGTATCTCGGTGGTGAACGCCCTCTCCGAGCGGGTCGAGGTGACGGTGCGCCGTGACGGCCAGGTCTACGACATCGCCTTCGAGAAGGGCGAGAAGGTGCAGGAGCTGACCATCACCGGCACCTGCGGGCGCCGCAACACCGGCACCCGAGTACGCTTCTGGCCGGAAGCCCACTACTTCGATTCGCCCCGTTTCTCGGTCTCCAAGCTGGAGCACCTGCTCAAGGCCAAGGCGGTGCTCTGCCCCGGCCTCACCATCAAGTTCCTCGACAAGAACACCGGCATCAAGCTGGAGTGGTGCTATGAAGACGGCCTCAAGGATTACCTGGTCGACGCGGTCAAGCAGTTCACCTGCCTGCCGGAGCAGCCTTTCGTCGGCGCCTTCAGCACCGAGCAGTCGGCGGTGGACTGGGCCCTGTGCTGGCTGCCGGAAGGGGGCGAATGCCTCGCCGAATCCTATGTGAACCTCATTCCCACCGCCCAGGGCGGTACCCACGTCAACGGTCTGCGTCAGGGCCTGCTCGATGCCATGCGCGAGTTCTGCGAGTTCCGCAACCTGTTGCCGCGCGGGGTCAAGCTGACCCCGGAGGATATCTGGGATCGCTGCGCCTACATCCTCTCCATCAAGATGCAGGATCCGCAGTTTGCCGGCCAGACCAAGGAGCGGCTCTCTTCCCGTCAGAGCTCGGCGTTCGTCTCCGGCGTGGTGAAGGATGCCTTCAGCCTTTACTTGAACAGCAACACCGAGCTGGCCGAACAGCTGGCCGAGCTCTGCATCTCCAGCGCCCAGCGCCGGATGCGCGCCGCCAAAACGGTGGTGCGCAAGAAGATCACCCTGGGCCCGGCCCTGCCCGGCAAGCTGACCGACTGCGGCTGCGCCGACCCCATGCAGGGGGAGCTGTTCCTGGTGGAGGGTGACTCCGCGGGCGGCAGTGCCAAGCAGGCGCGAGATCGCGAGTTTCAGGCCATCATGCCGCTGCGCGGCAAGATCCTGAACACCTGGGAGGTCGAAGCCGGTCAGGTGCTCGCCTCGCAAGAAGTGCACGACATCTCGGTGGCCATCGGGCTCGACCCCGACTCGGACGATCTCTCCGGCCTGCGCTACGGCAAGGTGTGTATCCTGGCGGATGCGGACTCGGACGGTCTGCACATCGCCACCCTGCTCTGCGCCCTGTTCGTGAAACACTTCCGCGCGCTGGTGGAGAAGGGGCACGTCTATGTGGCCATGCCGCCCCTCTACCGGATCGATATCGGCAAGGAGGTCTACTACGCCCTCGACGAGGACGAGAAGAACGGCGTGCTGCAGCGGGTCGAAGCCGAGAAGAAGAAGGGCAAGGTGATGGTGACCCGATTCAAGGGCCTGGGTGAGATGAACCCGAAACAGCTGCGGGAAACCACCATGGATCCCAACACCCGCCGCCTGGTGCAACTCACCATGGGCGCCGAAGGGGACGAGGGGGATGAGACCCTGCAGCTGATGGACATGCTGCTGGCCAAGAAGCGCGCGAGCGATCGCCGTGAATGGCTGGAAGAGAAGGGCAACCTCGCGATCATCTAGGTCAGCCCGCTCTCGTCATCATCCAAGCCATCGGCTGGCCCGGACAGGGCCAGCAAGCATTTAGCCGGAGTCGCCCTGTGGCGGCTCCCGAACCGAAAGAGATAATCACATGAGTGATGCTATCGAGCTCAGTCTGGACGGGGTAGAGCGCCAGCCAATGCGCACCTTCACCGAACAGGCTTACTTGAACTACTCCATGTACGTCATCATGGATCGGGCCCTGCCGCATATCGGCGACGGCCTCAAGCCCGTGCAGCGGCGCATCATCTACGCCATGAGCGAGCTGGGTCTGTCGGCCCTCTCCAAGCACAAGAAGTCTGCCCGTACCGTGGGTGACGTGCTGGGTAAATATCACCCCCACGGCGACAGCGCCTGTTATGAAGCCATGGTGCTGATGGCCCAGCCCTTCTCCTACCGCTACCCGCTGGTGGACGGTCAGGGCAACTGGGGTGCGCCGGACGATCCCAAATCCTTCGCCGCCATGCGTTATACCGAGGCGCGGCTGTCGCGCTTCTCCGAGCTGCTGCTCTCCGAGCTCGGACAGGGCACGGTGGAGTGGACGCCGAACTTCGACGGCACCATGAAAGAGCCTGTGGTGCTGCCCGCCCGTCTGCCGCACATCCTGCTCAACGGGGTGACCGGCATCGCGGTGGGGATGGCGACCGATATCCCGCCCCACAACGCGCGGGAAGTGGCCCACGCCTGCGTGGAACTGTTGGACAACCCCAATGCCGGCCTGGATGCCCTGATGGCCCATGTGCAGGGGCCGGACTACCCGACCAACGCCGAGATCATCACGCCGCGGGACGACATCCGCAAAATCTACGAGACCGGCAAGGGCTCCATCAAGCAGCGAGCGGTGTGGAGTGAGGAGGATGGCGACATCGTCATCACGGCGCTGCCCCATCAGGCCTCAGGCGCCAAGATCATGGAGCAGATTGCCGCCCAGATGGTGGCCAAGAAGCTGCCCATGGTCACCGATCTGCGGGATGAGTCGGACCACGAGAACCCGACCCGTCTGGTCATAGTGCCGCGCTCCAACCGGGTGGACGTGGAGGGGCTGATGGCCCACCTGTTCGCCACCACGGATCTGGAGAAGAACTACCGGGTCAACCTCAACATCCTGGGTCTGGACAACCGTCCCCAGGTGAAAGATCTCAAGACCATCCTCACCGAGTGGCTGAGCTTCCGCCGCGAGACGGTGCGCCGCCGCCTGCAGTATCGTCTCGACAAGGTGCTGGCCCGCCTGCACATCCTCGAAGGTTTGCTCATCGCCTACCTCAACATCGACGAGGTGATCGAGATCATCCGCACCGAGGAGGAGCCGGGCCGGGTGATGATGGAGCGCTTCAACATCAGCGAGACCCAGGCCGAGGCGATCCTCGAGCTCAAACTGCGCCACCTGGCCAAGCTCGAAGAGTTCAAGCTGCGCGCCGAACAGAACGAACTGGCGGAAGAGCGCGACAAGCTGGAACAGATCCTGGGTTCCGAGCGCCGTCTCAGCACCCTGCTGAAGAAAGAGATCCTGGCGGACGCCGAGAAGTATGGCGACGATCGCCGCACCCCGCTGGTGGAGCGCGCCACCGCAGTGGCCCTGACCGAGAAAGAGCTCACCCCGAGTGAGCCGGTCACCGTGATCCTCTCTGACAAGGGCTGGGTGCGCGCCGCCAAGGGCCACGACGTGGATGTGGAAGGCCTCTCCTACAAGGCGGGGGACAACTATCTCGCCCACGCCCATGGCCGCAGCAACCAGCAGGCGGTGTTCCTCTCCACCCTGGGGAGAACCTACTCGCTGGAGGCCCATACCCTGCCGTCGGCCCGCAGTCAGGGCGAGCCGCTCACCGGCCGCTTCGCGCTGGGCGCTGGCGAAGAGGTGCGTCATCTGGTGATGGGCAACGAGGGCGAACCGTATCTGATCTGTTCCGACGCCGGTTACGGCTTCGTCTGCAAATACGACGACCTCATTGGCAAGAACAAGAACGGCAAGGCGCTGCTCACCGTGCCGGAAGGGGGCATCGTCATGGCGCCCCAGAAGATAGGCGCGCCGGACACCGATCTCTGCATGGCCATCTCCAACGAGGGGCGCATGCTGTTGTTCCCGCTCAATACCCTGCCGGTGCTCGGCAAGGGCAAGGGCAACAAGCTCATCAGCATCCCCTCGGCGCGCGTGAAGGCGCGGGAGGAGTTTGTGGTGATGGCCGCCGTTATCCCGCAAGGCCAGTCGGTTACTCTGTTTGCCGGCAAGCGCAAGCTGACCCTCAAGCCCTCTGATCTTGACTACTACCGCGGCGAGCGCGGCCGCCGCGGCGCCAAGCTGCCCCGCGGCTTGCAGCGAGTCGATCGCATCGAGATTGAAACTGTCGCCGGCGCCGAACCGGCTGCCGGGGAAAATCAGGAAGGGTAGTCAACGGATCTATACAAGATGGGAGCGAATTATTCGCTCCCATTTTTTTGTGAAAAATGACTCCTCATGGGGATAGTGGTAGCGTGTCGTCCCTGTGTCGATTGGATCAGAAAGGATATCTGATGAGGCTTCTTTTTCGTTATTTTTTACTTTGTGCAATATGTACGTGTAGTGCCTTGCCATCCTTCGTCGCATCGGCTGAATATACAGGGTTTAAGCGTCTTATAGTGACTGATCCTGTAGGTAGAAAGCCTATGGATGCCGTATATTTCTATCCCGGTGTGGCCGCAGAAAAGACACCAAGTACGATAGGCCCTTATCAAATAGCGGCACAAAAGGCGCTGAATATAATACCAGGGCGCTATCCAGTCATAGTGATCTCACATGGTAACGCCGGTAGTTTATGGAGTCATCATGACCTTGCCACGACTCTGGCTCGGCAGGGAAATATTGTTATCACCCTCACACACCCTGGTGACAACTACAAGGATCAGACTGGGGCTGGGGCCATTAGCTCCTGGTATGGTCGTCCATTACAAATATCTGCCGTCATTACTGCTGCGACCAATGATGTTGAACTAGCCAAATATATTGATAAAGATAAAATAGCGTTTATTGGTTTCTCTGCCGGTGGAGCAACAGGATTGTTGTTGAGAGGAGGGGATATTGATGCAGGGCGCTATGAGAGTTATTGTCGTAAATATGACACGAACGCCATATGTTCAAGCAAAGGGGTGATAATAAATGATCATCCTGGTCTAGTTGTGCACCCCGATTCTAGGATAAAGGCATGGGTTTTCATGGCTCCGGTGAGTATGGCATTCGCTCCCGGCTCACTCAGAAGAGTGATTGCCCCTACCCTTATTTTTACTGGTGATCAGGATGAAGAGCTTTCTTGGAAAGAAAATGCCAGGGAGCTAGCCACCACGTTGGCTGCAGAAAAAGAATTTCAGGTAATACACAATGCCGGTCATTTTGTTTTTCTCTCTCCATGCTCTGCTCAATTAAATAAACTGGCACAAGCTATTTGTAATGATGCACCAGGAGTAAACAGAGACGATATACACACGGTAATTAACGGTAGAATTTCTGAATTTCTCAGCAGAGCGTGGCTTAAAGTGAAAGAGCCGCGGGTCTGATGGCGAAGAGTCATCAGACGAACGCGAAAACAGGTTGCCGCTATTCAGTTGGTTCTCCAGCCGGTCTCTTCTCTATGTCCATAGCTACTGAGATTGCGGTGCGGACGATTACGCTTCGCTAATCGACCCTACGCGCTCCTGCTTGATTTAACGCTCTACTAGTTGTCGATGGCTTGCTCCCCCTCATCCCCGACCCTTCTCCCGCAAGGGGAGAAGGGAGCCCAGACCGCAGCATTTTTGGAATGCGTGACATCTATGGCTACAGGTTGGCAGGCGCTGGTTCCCTCTCCCTTTGGGAGAGGGTCAGGGTGAGGTGCGCAGGTTGGATTAGTGAAGCATGCTTGAGTGATAGAATCTGGTTGGTTCACCATTTTGGTGTCTCGAAAAGTCAGCCTGGTGAGACGTTACCGATTTTAGCTACTGATAACTCATGATGTTTTGCCGTATAAAATCAATAAATACGCGCGTCTTAGCCGGTAGATATTGGCGGTTTGCATAAACAGCAAACAACTGCAATGGGGCGGCGGGTAACTCAAGTTCAATTTCGACCAAGCTGCCATCATCAATAAATGCTTGGCAAGAGACCTTGGCCAGAATGGCAAACCCGACCCCGGCTATTGCTGCCTTTAGCGCCAGTTCACCACTATTGACCCGATAGTGTTCATTGACCTGAACGGTGGAAAATTCAGCGTCGGGACGAGCGAACTGCCAAGGCATGCCTTTCAGGGCGCTCACCGTGGTGATGCAGGGGAGATCCTTTAGCTGGGCCGTGTGGTTGGGAAGCCCGCATCGCTGAATAAGAGCAGGGGAACCAACCACGGTACAGGGAATGGTGGTCAGATGGCTGGCGATATAATCGCTGTCATCCAGCTTTCCTCTGTGAATGATGACGGCTATATCCAGATCTTCCCTTAATGTCTCAAATCCTGACAGGTTGGTAATACAGCTGATCTTTATTTCTGGATGCTGGCAGGCAAAGTCCGCTATCGCAGTACCAAGCAGTCTGGGGCCGGCTTCATTGGGAATGCACAGGCGCAGTGGCCCTTTCAGCTGGATCTGCTGTGATGTCAATTCAGCCTCGGTTTGCTCCAGTGATTCCAGCAAGGGTTTTACTCGGGAATAGAGCAGCTGGCCCGCCTGGGTGAGTTTCATATGCCGAGTACTGCGTTCAATAAGCTGAAGTGACAGTCTCTCTTCCAGCTGAGCAATACTCCTGCTGATGTTTGAGGTAGGTATTTCAAGGGTCTTGGATGCGCCGACAAAACTGCCCTGTTCAACCACGGCAATAAATATCCTTGATGAGGTAAAGTCCAGGCCGGTGCGCATTTATTGTCCCTGATATGATAACAGTCTGTGCCATTCTAAAGGATAAAAATAGAGGATGGTAGGGGGTATGCTGTCTGCCTCCAAATATTGAGCGCGAACACTATGACATCAGAAAAAAACAAATCAGGTAATAAACCTCATTCTAACGGTGCAGTTATGGATATGGGGTGTGTCTGGCTGGCCGCCTTTATCCAATTGGTGAGTGCTTTGGACTTTATGATGATTATGCCACTTGGGCCTGATTTATCTTGTGCGCTAGATATCAGCCCAACCTATATAGGATATTTGGGGGGAGGGTATGCAGTGGCCGCCGCATTATCATCCTTATTATGTGCCAGATATATTGATCGATTTGATAGAAAACAGGTGGCATTGCTCTCATTGCTGGGGGTCACCCTGTCCACCTGGGCATGCGCGCTGGCGTGGAATATGGAAAGCCTGTTCTTTACCCGTTTGCTGGCCGGCATATTTGCCGGTCCGGCAACGTCGATAGCGATGGCGATCGTCGTGGATGCGACGCCAGTACCACAACGTGGTCGAGCGATGGCGATAGTGATGGGGGCTTTCTCGTTGTCTGCCATTGCCGGTGTCCCCCTGGGGCTGGAGCTGGCCATGTTGAAAGGGTGGAGCGCCCCTTTTTATGCCGTTGGCGGATTGGGCTTGTGCGCCAGCGTGCTGGTATTTATGCGGCTGCCGAATATGACTGCTCACCTGGGGCGAGAGCAGAAGGTCTTTTCAATCACGGGGATGTTGAAACGCGCCGTGGTGTGGCATGCATTTATGGCAATCGGGTTGGCCATTTTCAGTACCTTCCTGATTGTCCCGAACATGGCCACCTATTTCCAGTTCAACCTCGGTGTGCCTCGCGGCGACATGAGTCAGTACTATGTCATGGGCGGCGTGGTCAGCGTACTTGCGATGCAGTTGGGGGGCTATTGGATGGACCGGGTTGGCCCAATGCACGTCACCATGTGGCTGGGAGGATTGATTATCGCCATTGTCTGGGATGGTTTCCTGGGTTCCCCCTTGTTGCCGACCATTGTTGTTTTTACCTTGTTCATGGTGGTGACGTCGACACGGACGATTACCGCTGCGGCGGTGACTAGCCAGGTTGCAGAGCCCGGGGAACGAGCAGGGTTCATGTCATTGCAGAATGTCTTCCAGCATATATTCAGCGGTTCGGCCGCCGTCGTCTCTTCGATGCTGTTGACCGATGTCGATGGTCACCTGGGCAATATGGCTACCCTGGCCTGGCTGGTGATAGCGCTGACGCTGGTGCAGCCCATATTTCTCCATCGGCTGCTGAAACGGGTATGTGTGGTGACCGATTAGCGTCATGTTTTATTCATGACGAGGCAGTAGGCCGCCGGTTTGATTGGCGAGGTATGAAGATTTCCAGTGAGTGCAATGCGTCGCGCTTGCTGCCCCTTTCGGTAATATAAGACGGCCATAAAAGGTGGCGGACTGTCCGCCACCTTTGAGGGTTGTTAGCGCAGGCTCAGCAGCTCGTAGACGACGGGATTATCGGCGCACTGTCCTGCGCCGCACTCCAGTACGGTAGAGATCAGGTTTGCCGCAATCAGCAAGACAAACAGCAGGGAGGCCATACGCCCCCAGCGCGCCAGATCCAGCTTGGGCAGTGCAATAGCGAGCCCGTCCCGCACCATCAATATCAGGGCGACGGCCAATATGATCAGCAGAGCGGTGATCAGCGACCAGCTATAAAAGTGCAGCCCGAGAAAGGTGGAACCATAGCCGGGATCGCCGGGCAGAATATGCAGCAGCACCTGCCGGGCGCCGATCATGGCGGTGGTCAGCGCGCCGATAATCACTATGCCGTAGTGGGCCCCTTTTGCGCCAAATTGCAGGTTGAACATAAAGCCGAAACCGGCGACCACAAGGCCGACCCGCTGCAATAAACACAAGGGGCAGGGCAGTTCGGCCAGATAGAGCTGGTAATAGAAGGCCACGATCAGGGTCAGGCAGATGCCGGCCAGCCCCAACGTATCGAGCAGTTGTGGCAGGTCACTCTTCGCGGCTGTTGAGGAGGTCGAAAGGCTCATGGCGGGCTCCTAGAACGAGAGGGTGAGCGGGTCGGTCACATGGTGCATAAAGGAGAGCAGGGTCACTACCAGCAACAGGGCCCAAAGCAGATAGGAGGCTCCTCGCTTGTTCATCAAGATGCTGATCCCCGTTATCAATGCCAGCAAGAAGGGCAAAAACATATACATGTCATATCTCCTTATCGTGGTGAGCCGGGCTCACAAGGCCTTGAGTATATAGCGCGCGGACGGTTTCCAGATAGCGCCCACCGAGACCGGATAACCGGTAATAAGCCATTATGGGGAGGACAACAGGGTCAGCAAGATAATGCCTCGCGCCAGCACTGTTCATAATCGAACTGTTGAAACTCCTCCTTGATAAATTCGATAAATACTCTGGTCTTGGACGGGATAAAGAGTCTATTCGCATAAGCCATGCCGATGGATAGATCGGGTAATCGCCAGTCGGTGAGCACAGGTTTAAGACGCTGGCTGCGTAGCTCGTCATAAATGGCATAAACAGGCTGTGCCAGGATCCCCATTCCGTTTCTGGCATTGGCGAGCAGGATTTGGGCATCGTTGGACTCAATGGTAGGGGTGGTTGGCACCCGTAATTTTATCGAGCCATTCATCATGATCAGCTCTTTGGGATTGTGGTGGCTGTAGAGCAACAGCTGATGTTTTGTCAGATCGTGCGGCGTCTGCGGGTCGCCATAACGCTCAATATATTCGGGAGAGGCCGCCAGAATACGTGGTGCTACTGCCAATGGCTGAATAACAAGACTGGAGTCCGGCTCTACCTCTCGTGAGCGAATACTGATATCAATATTGTTTTCGATAATATCCAGATAGCGATTATTGGCGATCAGCTCGACCTGAATGCCGGGATATTTAGCCATGAATTTGGGGATCAAGGGGGAGATGACATTCAGCATCAGTGACAGCGAGGCCGTCAATTTCAAGATCCCGGTTGGCATTCCTGTTTTGATGTTGACTTCATCAATGGCTTCTCGCATCTCATTCAGCGCTGTTTTACAGCGGGTATAGAAGTGCTCGCCTATTTCGGTGACAAACAGGCGTCGGGTCGTTCGCTCGACGAGCCGTGCATTGAGTCGCTGCTCCAGCGAAGCCAGATGCCTGCTGGCGGCAGGGTTGGACAAACTCAGTGTATCGGCGGCCTTGCTGATGCTCCCCAATTCGACAACCTGCACAAAGACCTCGTATTCAGTCCATTTATCCATGGATTATTCCTGATTTTGTAAAAGAGATTTCCTGTTATTGCATTTATCATCACTTGCCATGTTTGTAGTATGGCGCCCTGGCAGTCACAGATATTCTATGCATCATATTTCCTAGTTAAATTCAAAGTCAATTAATAAGGTTGGAATCATTTATGAACAAGAACGTCGACACAGTTATCAACTATTTCAAATATTGCGTGGATGGCAAGGATGTTGCGAGAGTGAGTGAGTATTTTTCGGATGATTTATGTATATTCAGGCCTGACTGTGCAGAGCCAATTACAACGCTTGAGCAATTCAAAGAGTCATTGTCCGCCTGTGTGGTCGAACGGTATGAGTCCATTGAGACCACCTTTCAAAAAATAATGAGCTCGGAAGATGAGGTATTCGTTGCATTGACCCACGTAGCGAAAGGCTCAAATACCTGGAAAGGGTTTGATGTCACCGGTAAGGATGTGACCTGGAGTGCCTTGACCTATTTCAGGTTCAATGCTGAGGGCAAGGTAGTGGAGGAGATCGTTGAGCGCAACGAGCTGGCTATGGCCAAACAGCTGGGAATCGTTGATTTTGCGTGAAGCAGGCGAGATTGCTGATGTCAGATGTGAACTATCAGGGATAGCTGTCTTCAGGGCCAGAATCTGACTAGCGCAGTATGGTCATCTATGGGTGAAAACAGGCTACCACGGTGCTTCTGACAAATGTCGATAGCGTCGCGCTCATCGCTCTGCTCGCTAAGCTTGAAGGGTGTAGCACAATGCCGGGAGGCCAATCATGGAAACAGAGAAAGCCATCGGGCTGATCGAGGCCCACGGAGTCTTTCACGGGGATCACTACAGCTTCAACAGCGGCGAGTTCGTGCAGTGGTGCCAGGAAGATGCCCACCAGACCCTCAGCCTGGAGCAGGCCAATCACGAGTTGGCGCCCTTCTGCATCCGGGTCGGTTTCGCCGAACCGGTCCGGTCGTGGCGTTACTATCTCACCTGAACTACCTCACCTGAGATGTGAAGCAGAGGGCGGGACGAGCCGCGCGATGCGGTGAGTCAGTGAAAAAGGAGCCGGCAAGGCTCCTTTCTTGTGATGGGCTGGGCGCCGGGCGAAGGCGTAGAGTGGCCCTAGTTGTCGAAGTTCCAGGCAATGGGCAGCTCAAGATCGAAGACGAGCTGATCCCCGTTGAGGGTAAAAGCCACGCTGGTCTGGTGCTGGTCATATTCGTCGATAAGCCGGCAGCTCTCGGCGAAGTTGGACTCGTAGTTGAGGCGCGCACTGCCGCCGGTGTTAGCCTCGTCGAGTTCTACCTCCAGTACCCGCAGTGGATCTTTCTGGCTGAGCTTGACCCGGCTGTCACCCACATCCACCAGTCGCTCCAGCAGGGGGAAGAAGTCCTGTCTGTGGGCCTCGATGGCTTGGGCGATAGCCTGCTCCAGCTCGGCGCGGCTGGCAAGGGGGCCACTTAACGTGTAGCGGCTCTGTATCCTCTCCTGGGTCATGCTCAGTACCTCTCAGATGTTGCCGGCGGGGGTCTTAGTCCTGGCTGCGATGGGGCGCTCAGGCGGGGATGCGACCATTGCGCACCAGGGCCCGGCGGATGTTTTTGCACAGCTTGCCGAAGCGCTGGATCTCGTCGAAGGAGGGCGGAATGCCGCGATCGATCTGATATTGCCAGTAGCAGAGGTCCGTATCCACCAGCTCCATCAGCTTCTTGGGGCAGCCGATACAGGTGTTGTCCGGCCCGCACTTGAAGGTATCCGGTTGGTAGAGCGGAAATTCCGCTTTCACGGCGTCGATGATCTGCTGCATCGCGGTGATCCTGTCGGGCTTTCTGCTCACGGCCTTGCTCCCCTGCGGCTTGTATGGGGGAGTCATTATATCCATGTCAAAAATGTGGCCAATGACGCTTACGGGGTAGTTTTCTGCCAAGGGCGGCTGTAATAGCCAGGGTTTCTGCTGCCCGTGGAATGCCTGATAGCACAACGCCCGGCAAGCCGGGCGTTGTGACAGGGTGAAGGGGAAAGCCCGTCATCAGAAGTCGTGGTAGAGGGGCCAGCCGAGCAGGGGGTGGCGGATCCCGGCGCGCATCTCCATGTTGTCGAGCTTCTCCGGCGAGGCGTCCTCTTTTTGCAGCTGCTGGTACTGGCGCACGAAGCCGAGGGTGTGCAGCAGGTTCGGCACAAAGCCCGGGCTCAGCTCCTGACGCAGGGCGGCGGCCATGTCGGCGGGCAGCGCACTCAGCATCAGGGCGAGCTGAGCGGCGAGGTAGTCGGTGTCGTACCAGCCCTCGTCGAGCTCAATCTCCCGCGCCAGTTTGCGCTTGAGATCCTGCTTCACCTTGAGCGGGGCGGCGCCACTGCCCTTGCCGCAGAGGATGCGGTAGAGCAGCGCCTCGGCCAGCTTGTCCTCCATGGTGGGGTGGTCGCTCTCGCAGGCGAAGAAGTGCTGGTCGATGAGCCCCATCAGGCGGCTCTTGTTGTGCTCTGTCAGCGCCTTCTCGTACTCCTGCCACCCTTGCCACTCCTCCACATCGGGCGGGCTCGAGATCTTGTCCAGCAGGCGGGCATCCACGTCACCGTAGAGGCTGTTGCCAGCCTGCTTGGGGCTGACGGTGATGAGCATCGACCAGCCCTTCTGGAACGGCTTGATGGGGCCTTCCGGCGCCTGCAGCAGCGCCAGCGCCTTGGCCGGGTCCCGCGCCGAGAGCTCCTGCAGGCCGAGGCTCACCACGCCGATGACGTCGTGGGCGGCCTGCTCCAGCAGGTGCATCTTGTACTTGTTGTAGTACTTGTCGGCGAATTTCAGGCTCATCAGCACCGCCTTGCCCTTGATGGCGGCCAGCTGTTGCGCGGTCAAACGTTCATTGTCGTGGCCAAAGCGCAGCACCTGGGTCAGAAAGGGGCCCTGGTTGGCATCGCGAATGACTAACTGCATGAATAGGCTCCTTAATCCAGAAAGCTGAACATGTCGTCGACGTCGCCGTACTCGTCTTCCTCGACCTTGTTCTTCTCTTTGGCCTGCATCACCAGCTCGGCGGCAAACTTGTTGATGATGCCGTCCCAGGTCGAGTGCTCATTGCGCAGCAGCGCCTTGATGGCTTTCTCCACCTCGGGGGCCAGCTCGCGAATGAGCATCAAGAGGCTGCGCGGGTCATCCAGCGCGTAGTCGTGGACATCCTCGCTCTGCTGGCGCTCGCTGTAGCGCAGGGACTCTTCGAGATCTTCCTCTTCGGCGTGCAGCACGTCGCGATAGCCTTCGTCCTCTTCATAGCGATCGCCGCGATAGAACTCGATGAAGGGGATGGCGAGGTAGAAGAGACCGGCCGGATCTTCGGCCACGCACTCGAGGATCTCGCGCTGCTTGGCTTCGCTATCCTGGGTGCGGATCAGGTAGTTGAGGAAGTCGAAGGTGTGCTGTTGCAGCTCGTCGGCGTTGTTCTTGATCGCCTCTTCCCAGTAGAGCGGCTGCTGGCAGACGATGTCGCGGATCCGCTCCGGGGTCATCAGCTCGGAGATGATGGAGGGGAAGGAGATGTCGTGCTGGCCGTTGATCTGGGTCAGGGTGACGATATCAATATTTTCAATGACTTCCGCCAGCTGGTCGTCAGACATGGTCTTGGCGATCAGCTCGAACTTCTCGCTGGCCTGCTTCGGCTCGATGACGGCCAGCTCTTTGATTTCGATGGCGGTAATTTCTATCAGACTGTTGCTCATGCCTTGCCCCAATTAGAAACGGACTTCGTCGTACATATCCTGCTCGCCCTGGTCGTCGCCATAGCGGTCGCTGCCGCCGTGGTAGTCGGCGTCGGCATCTTCTCCATCTTCCTCTTCTTCGTCGCGCAGATCGTAGTCGTCATCGCCGCGGTGGCTGCCGCGCGGCAGAGGGTTGTCGAGCAGAAACAGCACGGCGCAGGCTTCCATCAGCTGATCTTCGCTCTGGGCCCGCACCGCCTTGACCAGCGGCAGGGCGGCGTTGTTGAAGCCGACGCTCACCTTGAACTCGTCCCAGCTCGGCTGCTCGCCACTCGCAAGCCACTTGTTCCACTGCCCCTTGGCCTTGGCCGGGAACTGCACCCGACCATAGAGGGCGAGCGGCAGGTATTCGGGCATGAACTCCAGCATGCTCATGTCGGCCAGCAGCAGGCTTTTCATCTGGTCGGTGAACTGCTCGAGCCCCTTGGGGTCGTCCTGATCCCGGTAGGATTCGATGTTTTCACTTGCATCGCTTTGCAGGGCCTTGAGCCGTGCCTGGTCCCATTTTTTTTGCATAGTCGCTCTTCTTGCCTGGTGGCTCAGGGGTAGAACTGGTCCCACATCTCCTGCATGGCAGCAGCGGGATCGGTCACGATGACGTTGTTGAAATCCTTGATAAAGGCGGCCCGCTGTTTCGGATCAGACAGCACTTCATAAGCCTGCTTTACCTGGTGCAGCTTGAGGGCTGCCTGCTCTTTCTCTTCTTCGCTCGCCCCGTGCAGTTTGTCGGGGTGGTACTGGTTCGACAGCCGACGATAGGCTTTTTTGATGTCGTTTTCACTGGCGTTGGACTTGACGCCCAACACCCGGAAGTAGTTGTTCATGACGGATCCTGCCTCACTGGCATCGTGGAATTGACCCTGCGCTGGCCTGGCGGCGGGGATCTTGGCAAACCAGGCTCGGCAAAAACCCGACATTTTAACGTAAACAGGCGGCCATCGCCATGAATAGGAAGAAAAGTAACCAGGGGGAAGCGCGGTCGGTGCACCTTGCGATCTGCCTCCCGGTAGGGGGTGGTACCGGGGCTACACTACAGGAGGCGCCGGGCGTTGCCCTGGCGATCTTCAGCAGGCCTCGGTCGGGCCGAGACCCTTACTAAGGAATGGACAGCCATGCTCAAATTTTATCTTCTGCCAATGGTACTGCTGGGCGGCCTTGCCATCGCCGCCGATGAGAGCATCGACGAGCCCTTGATGTTCATCAAGGGGGACATCACCAAGGCCCAGTTTATGGAAAGAGCCGAGCAGCGTTTTGCCCGGCAGGACACCGACAAGGATGGCACCCTGTCGGTGGCCGAGAGAGAGGCCGCCATGGCCAAGATGCACGAGGCGATGCAGCAGTCCGGCCAGGCCATGCCGGGCAAGATGGGAAACATGGGCAACATGAGGCCGATGCAGGACACGACCAAGGCGCAGTTCATGGCGCGCCATGAGGCCCTCTTCACCCGGATGGACAAGAACGGGGACGGGGTACTCGACGAGGCCGAGCGGGCCAGCGCCAGGGGGCGGCTCGGTCAGGGCGCCATGGCGCCCACGAAATAGGCTTGTCAGCTTTCAGATGAAAAAGAGCCCGGTCGTGATACCGGGCTCTTTGCATACATTGCTGGGCTGACTGGATTACCAGCCGGCCCACAGCAGGCGGGCCTTGAGCCCGAGCCACGAGCTCCAGCCGGTGGTGCTGCTCACCAGCGCCCCATCCTTGATGACGAGGAAGGTGGGGGTGACCCCCACCTGCCAGCGTGCGGCCAGATCTCCCCGCTCATCGTTGTGGGTGGGAAAGGCGAGCCCCTTCTTCGCCATCCCGGCGCGCAACTGCTCATCGCTGCCGGAGCGCAGCGCCACCGTCAGCACGTTTTCACCCTCCTGCCACAGGTTCTCCACGGTCGGTGTGGTGAAGCGGCACACCCCGCACCAGCTGGCCCAGTAGTAGACCAGCAGCGGCTTGTCGCGGCTCTGCTCGGCCAGACTGGTGATGGTGCCATCCTGCAGGGTGAAGGGAGCTTCCATGGCCCCCGCCGGCAGGGTGGGGCTGCGCCACAGATCCAGCAGGGTGGAGATGACCAGCGCCATCAGCAGCAGCCAGAGCGCCTCCTTGCCCCAACGGCGCCAGCGGGGGGCATTTACGACTGCATCCTCCGCCATGGCTTAGCTCCGCTTGGCCAGCTCGGCTTTGACTAGCTGCTCCAGTTCGTCATAGGGGAGGGCGCCCGGCACCAGTTGGTTGCCGATGAGCGTCGCCGGGGTGCCCTGCACGCCCAGGAGGGTACCGATGCGAAGGCTGTTGCGCAGCTCCTCGGTGGCCTTGGCATCGGGCTTGAGGGCCGTGTTGCCGGTGGCCGCCAGCGCCTTGTTGATGTCCGCCTCGGTCAGCATCCCCTGCTTGCTCATCAGCTTGTCGTGCAGGGCGAGGAAGCGGGCCGGCTCCTGCTGCCACAGGGTCAGGCTGTACTGGGCCGCCTTGGCCGAGCTCTGCCCCTTGAACGGCAGCAGCTTGACCACCAGCCCCAGATCGTCGGGATAGGCCTCGAGCAGTTTGGTCAGGCGGGGATCGAACTGCTTGCAGTAGGGGCAGTTGTAGTCGGTGAACAGCACCAGGGTCAGCTTGGGATTCTTGGCGCCGAGCCGCGGGCTGGTGGCACTGTTGAACAGCACATCCTGATTGCCCTTGATGAAGTTGCCGAGCTGGGCCTCCTGGGCCGCGGCGTTCTGTTTTTCCCAGGATTCGGCCGCCTCGTCGAGGATCTTGGGGTTGGCGACCAGTGTCTCGCGAATGAGCTCCTTGATACGCGCCTCCTGCTCCGGGGTGAAGGGGGCCGCCTGCAACAAGGGGGCACTCAGGGTGCCGGCAAGCAGGGCGGTGCAGAGGGTCAGGGTGCGCAGTTTCAGGGTACGCAGGGTCATGGGATTCTCCTTAAAAATGGGTGACATCGGTCCGGACGAGGCCGGCCTGGTGCAACACGTCGAGCAAGTCGGCCTTGTCCAGCAGGGGAGAGAGGATCTCTCCCTCTGGCAGGCCGGGCCCGTAGATCTGGTTAAAAGGGACGGCGGCCGCGCCGCGCTGGCGCAGGAAGGCGGAGATGGCGTCGCTCGGTCGGCTCCAGTCACCGCGCAGGGCCACTACGTCCGGAGCCGTCAGGGCGCTCTGCACCTCGTCACGCAGCAGCACGTTGTACTTGTTGGCCTTGCAGGTGACGCACCAGTCGGCGGTGACGTCGACGAAGACCCGCTTGCGCTGGGCCAGCGCATCGACGATGGCCTGCTCGGTGAGCGGCTGCCAGGCGATGCGATCGACGCTGCCCGCCCCCTGCGCCGTGAGGGCGCCACCCAGCAACAGGGCGCCGCCGATGAGGGCCGAGAGGGAGAGGGCCAGCGTGAAACCGCGCATGCCATAGCGCCAGAGGATGCCGATCAGCGGCGTCAGCAGCATGGCGGCCATCAGCCAGCCGGTAGCCGTGCTGCCCAGATGGTTGCCAAGCAGGCTCGCCAGCCAGAGGCTGGAGCCCAGCATCATCAACCCGAGCAGGATGCGCAGCCGCCCCATCCAGCGGCCCGGTTTGGGCAACCAGAGGGCGAGGCGCGGCAGGGCCGCCACCAGCAGCCAGGGCAGGCTCATGCCAAGGCCGAGCGCCGTGAAGATGAGCCAGAGCTGGCCGAGCGGTGCCGCCAGCGCAAAGGCCACCGCGGTGCCGAGGAAGGGGGCCGAGCAGGGGGTGGCCAACAGGGTGGCGAAGCTCCCCTGCAGGAAGTGGCCACCGAGCCCCTTGCCGCCGCTGGTGGCGAGGCGAGTATTGAGATTGCTGGGCAACCTTATCTCGAACAAGCCCAGCAGGTTGGCGCAAAACAGCAGGGTCACCGCCACCATGAAGCCGATGAAGCCGGCGCTCTGGAACTGGATCCCCCAGCCGACGGCGCCCTGAGTCGCGCGCAGCAGGCTGCTCATGGCCGCCAGCACCCAGAAGGAGGCAATGATCCCGGCACTGGCGGCGAGGAACTGCTTGCGCACCTGTCGCTGTTCGCGCTCCTGCTGCTGCAGCACCGTGCCCAGTTTCAGGGCCAGCACCGGCAGCACGCAGGGCATCAGGTTGAGGATGAGGCCGCCGAGCAGCGCCGCCCCCAGCAGCCAGATGAGAGGCTGGCCTGGGGCCGGCAGGGCGAGAGGCCCGGCGATGGTGGCGCTGGTCTGCCAGGCCTCATCACCGCTGCCGAGCAACAGGCCGAGGGATTGGCCACGCAAGTCAGGGGCATCCCCCTGCCAGCCGTCGCTGACCGGCACCCGGGCGATCAGGGTGTTGCCGCTCACCTCGAGCGCCGGCTTGCCGAACTCGGCCCCCTCCAGCGCATCGATAAAGAGCGCAGGCGCCTGCCAGCCCTCTGCCCGCTCGGCGCGCAGCTGCAGCTGGTTGTGCTGGTAGCCGAGCTCGACCCGGGTATCGGCGGGCAGCGTTTGCGGCAAGGTACTCATGGCCTGGGCCCAGGCGAAGTCGAAACCGGCCGGCGCCTGCCCATCCACCGCCAGGGTGAAGGGGTAGTCGGTCAGGATGCAGACGTTGCTGCAGGTGGAGAGGCGCAAGGTGCCCTTGAGCGGCTGCCCGGCGGGGGAGTCCAGGCTCAGGGGGAAGCGTACCTGTTGCTGATAGCCCTGGGTGCTGAGCCCGGCCACCTCGAAGGGGCGCGGCGTGGGCCAGTGCCACTGGAAGTTGCCGACCGGCTGCTCCCACAGGATCTGGGGCGCTATGCCCCCTTCACCCGGGCTGCGCCAGTAGGTTTTCCAGCCGGACTCGAGGGCCACCTCGAGCAGGATGCGGGTCTGGTCAGGGACGCTGCGGTCGGCTTGCAGCCTGACCTTGGCGTGATCGTTCTGGGGGCTGGTGAGCCAGCCCGTATCGCTGGCCAATCCAGTGGATTGCCACAGCAGGCAGCCCAGCAGCAGGCTCGCCTTGAAGAGAGTTGACATAGATGTTGTCTCGCAAAAAATGAATGACAGCAGGCTGAAAAAAGCGCGGCTGAACTCATTCCCGCCAGACACAGAGGGTGAGGTGAAGTCGTCGTTCGGGGGGCGACACGGCCCGTGGCGGCGGCAGTGGCGGCGTGTAGCGCCAGAGCGGGGCCAGCAGCGCGATGAGCAGGGCCACCGCAAAGAACAGTTGCTCGAGGCAGAGCAGGGTGGTGGCGCTCAGCCACTTGCCGTTGAGCTGGCAACTGCTGGGCTGCGGGCTGGTGGGCGTGCCCTTGTCGGCCTGGTCGTCGGCCGTGACGAAGGAGGGCAGAGCCTGACAGCTGAGAGCGTGATCGAGCAGGGCCAGCCGGGCCAGCGGCTGGGCAGCGCAATTGAGTACCAGCAGGCAGACCAGCAGCAGGAGTCGTTTCGCCACGCGTTGTTGGTGAATCATGCTCGCCCCGTTCATCAAGATGGCCACATCCTAACGGCCAACGCCGGGTGGGGCAAGCCGCCGTCTGTTTTAAGGCAGAGGGGCGAGCGGCAGGGGTGGTCGGTTCTGTCTGGCGAACGCTTGTTCGCTAAAAGGGGGACCAGTATACTGCGCCGAGTCAAAATCCGAGGTGTTCGATGCTCAAAATTGCCCGTGTGCTGCTGCTTGGTCTGCTGCTCATCTTCTGGTTCCTGTTCGGTCTGCTGCTGTGCCTGGTGCGTCCGCGCCATCCCAACAACGTCTATGTCTTTGCCCGCATGTATCACGCCGTATGTCCGCTCATCGGCCTCAAGGTCCGGGTGACGGTGGTCGACGAGGTGAAGTCGGTGGGACCGGCCGTCTACGTCTGCAACCACCAGAGCAACTACGACATCTTCACCGTGACCGGCGCGGTGCAGCCCGGCGTGGTGGCGGTGGGCAAGAAGAGCCTGCTGTGGCTGCCCTTCTTCGGCCTCATCTTCTGGCTCTCCGGCAACGTGCTGATCGACCGCTCCAACCGCTCACGTGCCATCGGCACCATAGGCCAGGTGGTGGATCGCATCAAGGCACGTGGCACCTCCATCTGGATGTTCCCGGAGGGAACCCGTTCCAAGGGGCGCGGCCTGCTGCCATTCAAGGCGGGTGCCTTCCATACCGCGGTGCAGGCTGAGGTGCCGGTGGTACCCATCGTCTGCTCCAGCTACTTCGGCCAGATCGATCTCAACCGCTGGGACAACGGCGAGGTGCTGCTGGAAGTGATGGCCCCTGTCTGCAGCAAGGAGCATGGCGCCGCCGGCATCCGCGAGCTGTCCGAAATCTGCCGCAGCCGGATGGAGGCCAAGCTGGTCGAACTGGACAGCAAGCTTGGCCATACCCGCGCCGCCTGAGCCTGTCACTGATTGCATGAGGGAGCCGTTGGCTCCCTTTTTTATTGGTGAAAATCACCACCAGATCGGTATTTTTCGCCACCAAGACGGTGTTGAAAATATCTGATAAAACCTCATCTATATGTAAGTAAAGGAAAAATAATTTTGGCACGGCTCTTGTAATGTTATGGGAAGAGATAGCCATCCCATCAACAAGGAGCCAGACCATGAGCGTATTTAGCCGCCTGACCGACGTGATCAATGCCAACCTGCACAGCCTGCTCGACAAGAGCGAAGAGCCGGAGAAGATGCTGCGGCTGATGATTGAGGAGATGGAGCAGGTCCAGGTCGAGATGAGAACCCAGGCCGCCCGCGTCATCGCCGAACAGAAGCAGCTGGAGCGCCATCAGCAGGCGTTGCAACACCAGATCCTGGAGTGGTCGGCCAAGGCCGAGCTCGCCATCCAGAAGGGACGCGAGGATCTGGCCCGGGCCGCGCTGACCGAGAAGCTGGCCGAGGTCAAAAAATGCGAACAGCTGGAGCAGGACAAGGCGCGGGTCGCCGAGGTGCTGGCCCAGCTCACCGCCGACAGCGAGCGGCTGGCCGCCAAGCTGACCGAGGCGCGTGAGAAGCAGAAGCTGCTGACCCTGCGCGAGCAGACCGCCCACAGCCGGCTGCGAGCCCGTGCCCAGGTGGACAACCAGCGCATGCACGAGCTGATGGCCCGTTTTGACGGCTTTCAGGGCAGAGTCGATCAGCTGGAAGCTCAGCTGGAGGCGGCAACCCTGGGGCAGAACCCCTCGCTGGAGGCCCAGTTCCGCGAGCTGGAGCTGAACGACGAGATTGAACGGGAACTGGCCCGCCTCAAGGGTCAAAAGGTGGAGGCATAACCATGACGCCCTGGCCGAAGGATCTTGCCCATCGCAAGCTGACCGGAGTCTGCGCCGGCATCGCCAATGGGCTGGGGCTCTCCAGGGTGACGGTGCGGGTCGCGGCCCTGATGGCGCTGATCCTGATGCCGCCCCTGGCCCTGGCCATCTATCTGCTGGCGGTGCTGATCATGCCGCCCCGTCGTGAATTGAAGCGTTGGCTGGATTGACCCCGGGTCATCTGGCCGCATCAACCCAGTGAGGAGCACAACATGCTGGAATTTATCGTCTTGATGCTGGTCTTGGTCGGCATGGCGCTGGCCGGATTCACCGTGCTGGCCATGTTGCTGGTGAGCGGCGTCTTCGTGCTGTTTGGCGCGTTGGCCGGCATGTTTGCCCTCATCATCAAGCTGGCGCCCTGGTTGCTGGTGCTGCTGGTGGTGTGCTGGTTCATCAGCAGTCGGCGCAAGCAGGCCAATACCTACCGTTGACACTCCCTGTTATCGGATCCTTCCTTGGTCGCTGCATGCAGCGGCCTTTTTTGCGTTTGCTGGCTCATTAGCAGTCGGCGCAAGCAGGTTAATGCCTACCGTTGACACTCCCTGTTATCGGATCCTTCCCTGGTCGCTGCATGCAGCGGCCTTTTCTGTGGCCGGGCGGCGGCCAGCCATGATTCGCTGCAGGCGAGCCAGCGCTCCGGCTGGCTGATCAGCTGCTCCTTGAAGGCTTTGCTCTGCTGCTTGAGTCGGTATTCGAGGCGCAGCGCCGTGCCTTTCTCACCGACGGCCTGCTGCCATGCCAGGGTCAGTGGCCCCTTGCCGCGCAGGGCGCGGGCTCCCTTGCCACTCTGGTGCTGGCGCAGGCGGCGGAGCGGATCCGTGCTGATCCCGGTATAGAGCAGGCCGCCGGCGGTGCGCACCATGTAGATGAACCAGTGGCGGGTGGGCGGGCTGGCAGTTGGTTTGGCGCCGCTAGGGGGTTTTCTCATTCGATCTCTCTGTGCCACACTCAAGAGCAGCCCAAGGAGGTGCGATGCGAGCATGGTGGTGGTTGTGGTGTCTGCTGTCGATATCGGCTCATGGCGAGACGCTGCGTCTCTACGACTATCATCAGCACCCCCCTTTCATGACCGGGGAGCAGAGCGGTCTGAGCCGGGATCTGGTCAAGTATCTCAATGAAAAGCTTGGCGGAGAACCCAAGCTGGAACTTTGGCTGGTGAATCGTGCCAGACTGGCGCTGGAGATGTCGGATCCTGGCTTTGATGGTCTGGTGGCCTGGGTTAATCCCGCTTGGGTGGGGGATCCCCAGCGCGAGCGCTACCTCTGGACCTTTCCCATCATGCGCGATACCAACGAGCTCATCTCGAGTGCCGACAGACCGGTCACCTATCGCGGGCCCGATTCGCTCAAAGGGATGACCTTCGGCGGCATCGAGGGGTACCACTATCAGGGGATCGACGAGGCGTCGGCCAGAGGCGATCTGGTGCGGGTGGATGCCAAGAAGGTCAAGACCAACTTCAGCCTGCTGGTGCGCGGCCGCATCGACGTGACCCTGGTGCCGGGCTCGGCGCTCACCTTCTTTACTCACGACCCCGCCTTTGAGGGCAAGCTGTTCGTCTCGCCCTTCGCCCAGTCCAGCTATACCCGCCACATACTGTTGCCCAAATCCCGCAGCGATCTGCATGACAGGCTGAACGACATCGCCGAGCAGATGGACCGGGATCCCAAGTGGCACGCCATCCTGGAGTCCTACCGCGGCAGACCCTGAGCGTCGGCGTTGCGGCGCAGATGGCGCCCGAGCCTGTGTAGCGGCAGCAGGCTCACCAGCAGGCCGGCCCAGACGAAGGCAAACCCCACCGATTTCACCGGATCCGGCGTCTCGCCAAACCAGAAGATGGCGAGCAGGAAGGCGAGGCTGGGCTCGATATATTGCAGCAGACCCACCGTGCTCATGCGGGTGCGCATCATGCCATAGCAGAACAGCCCCACCGGCAGCAGGGTGGCGGGGGCACTGCCCATCAGCAGCAGTCGCTCGGTCCAGTCACCGGCCATAAATTGGCTGGCGCCGCTCACCGCCAGAGCGCCGATGATCAGCAGGGCGACGGGCAGCTGTACCAGCGCCTCGAGGTAGAGGCTGACGCCGGCGTCATAGTGCACCTTCTTCTTGAGCAGGCCATAGAGGGCGAAGTTGGCCCCCATGACCAGGGAGAACCAGGGCAGCTGGCCGTAAGAAAAGAGCATGTAGGCCAACCCCGCCAGGGCTAGCGCCACCGCCAGGTGTTTTTGCGGGGTGAGCTTCTCTTTGAGGAACAACACGGCGAAGACGATGTTGAACAGCGGCGTCATGAAGAAGGCGAGGCTGGTGGCCAGCACCTGGCCGGTGGTGAGGCACCAGGTGAACATGCACCAGCTGATGGACATGACGGGGCCGGCCAGCAGGATGAGGCCGAGCTGGTGCGGTTCGCTGCGCAGCCGCGCCCAGGGCACCCGGTAGCCGACGACGAGGAACAGGATCCCCAGCAGCACCGCCGACCAGAGTACCCGGTGGGAGAGCAGCTCCCACATGTTGACCGCGGGCATGAACTGGTAATAGAGGGGCAGCATGCCCCACAGCACGAATGAGAGGGCCGCGCTGCCGGTGCCCATCCAGTTCTTCATTTCGCTCCGTTTATTAAATTAAACAAATGTGGCTGCATAATAAGTATCTGCTGAATCTTTCACAAGCAGGATCCGGGGGAAAACTCTGTTACTATCGGGCCCATGAACCGACTCGACAGTTTGTTTGCACAGATCCGTGCCTGCCGCCTGTGCGAGGCACACTTGCCGCTCGGGCCCAGACCGGTGATCCGTGGCAGCGAGCACGCTCGCCTGCTGATCATCGGCCAGGCGCCAGGCACCCGGGTGCATGCCAGCGGCATCCCCTGGGACGATCCTTCCGGCGATCGCCTGCGCCAGTGGCTCGGAGTGGACAAGGCCACCTTCTACGATGAATCCCGCATCGCCATCATGCCGATGGGGCTCTGTTACCCCGGCAAGGGCAAGTCGGGGGATCTGCCGCCGCGCCCCGAATGTGCCTCCACCTGGCACGACAAGGTATTGATGCTGCTGCCCAACATCGAGCTGACCCTGCTCATCGGCCAGTATGCGCAAGGCCACTACCTGCGGGATGCGGCGAAAGGGTCGCTGACCGAGACGGTGCGCAGCTGGGCGGACTACGGTCCGGCCTGGTTGCCGCTGCCGCACCCGTCACCGCGCAACACCTTCTGGCTCAAGAAGAACCCCTGGTTCGAGCAGGATGTGGTCCCCCATCTGCAACAAAGGGTCGCCCCGCTGCTGGGGTGACCCTCGTTGGCTAGAGCGCCGGTTCGGCCTGTGGTTTGGGCTTGCTGCGGGCCATGGCTATGAGCGGCAGTATGATGCACAGGCACCCCAGCAGCAGCGGCAGGCCCGGCTGCTCATCGAACAGCCATACCCCGATGGCGACCGCCATCAGCAGGCCGGTGTACTCGGCGGAGGCGATCTTGCTCGCCTCCGCCTTGCGATAGGCCACCACGCACAACCCCGCATAGACCATGATCAGCGCCGAAGAGCCGAAGGCGGGCCACCACATCTGCCACTGCCAGTCGCCCCCTTCCCACCAGGCCAGCGCCAGGATGAAGGGCATGCTCAGCACGTTGGTAAAGAACAGGGTCTGGGCGATGGGCTGCTGGAGCGGGATCCGCTTGATCAGCAGATTGTTGAGCGCCATGGAGAGCGCTACCCCGAGTGCGGCCAGCGCCGCCCAGTTCACCTCGGTGGGGCGCAGCACGATCAGCACCCCGACAAAGCCGATGAAGGCGGTCAGCACCTTCTGGCGCGAGATCGCTTCCCCTGCCAGCCACACCGCCAGTGGCACCATCATCAGCGGCGCCGCATAGAAGAGGGCGTTGGCGGTGGCCAGCGGCAGCCGGGTGAGGGCGATCACCATCAGGCAGACGCCGATGGCCCAGATATGGGCGCGCAGCAGGTGCCACTTGAGCGCCACCGGCGGGTTGCGACGCCATGACCAGAGCAGCCAGGGGGTCAGCAGGATGGCGGCGGAGAGCTGGCGGAAGAAGACAAACTGAAATACCGGCTGATCCGGCTCCAGCACCTTGACCAGCGCGTCGGAAAAGACTGCCACCATATTACCCAGCACCAGATAAAGGATGCCGATCCCCACTGCGTTCATGCTACCTCCTGCGTCAGATGAGGGAAGGGTAGCCCGCGCTTCGTTATCCAGTAAAATGATAAAAAATCACCATGCATGAGAATTTTGGATAATGAAGCTGCCTCCCCTGCGTGCCGTTCAATACTTCGAAGTGGTTGCCCGCCTGCTCAGCTTTTCCCGCGCGGCCCTTGAGCTGAACGTCAGCCAGAGCGCGGTCAGCCATCAGATCCGCCTGCTGGAGGATTTTCTGGGGGAACGGCTGCTGCTGCGTCAGGGGCGGCTGCTGTCGCTGACGGCGCAGGGCGAGGTCTATTTCGAGGGGATCTCCGCCGGGCTCGGCCAGATTGCCCAGAGCAGCGAGCAACTGCGTGGCGGCGGCGAGATGCGGCTGCGGCTCGCGGTCTACAGCTCGTTTGCGGTGAAGTGGCTGATCCCGCGCCTGGCTGGGCTGCGCCAGCTCTATCCCGAGCTGGATCTCAGCCTGGAGATGGTGGCGGAGGATCCCGAACTCTCCGATCGAGTGGCGGACTGCTTCATCACCGTCTCGCCCCACGGTCGGGGCTATTGTCATGATCTCATCTACCGGGAGCGGCTCTTCCCGGTCTGCAGTCGCCGCTTGCTGCAACAGGTGGAGGGGGAGTGGCCGGACGCCATCTGGCAACTGCCGTTGCTGTCGGTGCAGTCCATCTACAAGGCGCGGGGAGAGGATTGGCAGCGTTGGGCCAAGGCCGGGGGATTGGTGATCCCGGCGGAGGCGCGGATGCACCACTTCAGCCATGTGTTGCTGGCGATGGAGGCTGCGGCCTGGGATCAGGGGGTGGCATTCGTGAACGACTACATGCTGCGACCGGATGATCCCCAGCTGGTGGCCTTGCCGGTACACCAGCTGGAGACGGGGGATGCTTTCTACTTCACCTGCAAGCGCTCGCGGGCCCATGAACCCGCCATCAGCCGGCTGCGCCAATGGCTGATGATGGAGACACGCCAGAGCATGCCTCTCTAGGCTCAGGCTTTCTTGAACTGGCTCAGCACAAACAGGCTGGTGGCACAGACCACCACCGACGGGCTGGGATGTGGAGTGACCTGATTACAAGGGTCAGGCCACTTTAGGCTCAGGCTTTCTTGAACTGGCTCAATACGAACAGGCTGGTGGCGCAGACCACGACAGACGGGCCTGCCGGCGTGTCCTGATACCAGGAGAGCAACAGCCCGCCGAGTACGGCAAGGCAGCCGATGAGGGCGGCGAAGCCGGCCATCTGCTCCGGTGTCCGGCTGAAGCGGCGGGCGGTTGCCGCAGGGATGATCAACAAGGAGGTGATGATCAGCGCCCCGACGAACTTCATCGCCACCGCGATCACCAGTCCGATCAGCAGCATCAGCACGCAGCGCAGCACATCGACCCTCACCCCTTCCACCCGGGCCAGCTCCTCCGAGATGGTCATGGAGAGCAGGGGATCCCACAGCCGCCACAGGGTGAGCAGCACCAGGGCGCCGCCGCCGTAGATCCAGATCAAGTCCATCGGCTGCACCGAGAGCAGGTCACCGAACAGGTAGGCCATCAGATCCACCCGCACGTTGTCCATGAAGCTCAAGGTGACCAGACCGAGCGACAGGGCGCTGTGGGCCAGGATGCCGAGCAGGGTATCGGTGGCCACCTGCTGGTTGCGGCTCATGATCACCAGCAGCATGGCCATGGCGAGGCAGCAGACCACCACCGCCAGGGTGAGATCCACCTGCAGCAGGATGCCGAGCGCGATGCCGAACAGGCAGGCGTGGGAGAGGGTGTCGCCAAAATAGGCCATCTTGCGCCACACCACGAAACTGCCGAGGGGGCCGGCCAGCAGGGCGATGCCGAGGCCGGCCGCGAGGGCGTATAACAGAAAGCTGTCCACTTGATGATCCTGTCGGGTACGTTATTGATTGCGGGAGGGCAGGCGAATGACGGGGGCCTGCGGTTCATGATGATGGTGTTCGCCGTCGCAGTGGTGATGGTGGGTGTAGACCGCCAGCACCTCCTGCTCCGGTCGGCCGAACAGACGGGCAAACTCGGGGTGGCGGGCCACGCTCTCCGGTTCGCCGTGACAGCAGACGTGGCGATTGAGACAGATCACCTCGTGGGTGCTGGCCATCACCAGATGCAGATCGTGGGAGACCATCAGCACGGCGCAGTTGAACTCGGCGGCCAGCTGGCTGATGAGGGCGTAGAGCTCGATCTGGCCGTTGATGTCCACCCCTTGCACCGGTTCGTCCAGCACCAGCAGCTCGGGTTTGACCAGCAGGGCGCGGGCCAGCAGGACCCGCTGCATTTCGCCGCCGGAGAGCTTCTGCATCCGGTTGTCCAAGAGATCTTCCGCACCGACCCGGTTTAGTGCCTCCTCGATGGAGAGGCGGCCATTCTTGCCAAGCTGCAGGAAGCGACGCACCGTCAGCGGCAGGGTGGGATCCAGATAGAGGCGCTGGGGCACATAGCCGACCCGCAGGTCGCGGCTGCGGGTGATTTGGCCCGAATCCGGCGTGAGCAGGCCCAGTACCAGCTTGCTCAGGGTACTCTTGCCTGCCCCGTTGGGGCCGACTAGGGTAGTGATTTTGCCTTTGTTCAGGGTAAAGGAGACCTTGTCGAGCACGAGTCGTCCATCAAATGAAAGACAGACCTCTTTCAGCTCCACCAGTTGGGTCATGACAGCTCCGGGGTTTACAGCCTGTGAGAGTTATAATATAACAATAACGTTGGTTTGTTATATTATCACACACACACTTCCTGACGAGATCTCTATGCGAATTCTTGCCCTGATCACTGCCCTGCTGGCGGTGAGTCTGCCTGTCCGCGCCCTCGAGGTGCTGACCACCATCAAGCCGCTGGGTTTCATCGCCGCCGCCATCACCGACGGCGTGAGCGAGCCCAAGGTGTTGCTGCCGACCGGCGCTTCGCCCCACGATTTCTCCCTGCGCCCCTCTGATATTCGCAGCATCAACGAGGCCGATCTGGTGGTGTGGGTCGGCCCCGAGCTGGAAGGTTTCATGGCCAAGCCGCTGGCCAAACATCTCCATGTGTTGACCCTGACCCGGGTCGAAGGGATGCCGTTGTTTGACTACAGCAAGCAGGTCGGTCATGAAGAGCACGCTGACGAAGCGCATGAAGGCCATGACCACGACGGTCATGAGGGGCACCACCACGAGGGCGTCGACCCCCACATCTGGCTGGGTCCGACCCAGGCGCTGGTCATCGCCAATGCCCTGAGCGAAACTCTGAGCGCTCAGGATCCTGCCAACGCCGAGCGTTATCGCGCCAATCTGCTCGCCTTCAAGACCAAGGTGGAGGCCAAGGACAAGGTGATCGCCGAGCAGATGAAGGCGGTGAACCAGAAGGGCTATTTCGTGTTTCATGAAGCCTATGGCTACTGGGAGCGCCACTATGGCATGAGCTCCAAGGGCCACTTCACCGTGAGCCCGGAGCGACGCCCCGGTGCCAAGACTCTGGTGGAGATCCGCAAGGCGCTGGAAGAGAAAAAAGCGAGCTGCATCTATGCCGAGCCGCAGTTTTCGCCGGCGGTGATCGAGTCGGTCGCCCGCAATACCGGCGCCAAGGTGCTGTTGCTGGACGAAGTCGGTGAACAGGTGCCGCTCGGTCCGGATGGCTATCCCCGCTTCATGCAGCAGCTGGCCGACGCCTTCGCCGAGTGCCGTTGACCGCGTCGAAGCGCCCGCGTGCCCGCCACTGGGGCCGCCAGAGGCAACTATACTGACCTCCAGCATCTGACAGGGAGTGTCTGGTATGAAATGGCTGCTCGTTCCCACCTGCACGTTGGCGCTCTGCTGTGCCAGCGTGCAGGCTTCCCGCCTCTCCGAATACATGGCCAGCCCTGCACTGCAGGCAAAATTGCAGGAGGTCTATGGCGGTCGGGCCCTCCAGCGGGCGGAGGCCTTTTCGCGTCTGCTGACGCCAAGGGCCGGCACCACGGATCAGCAGAAGATCGAGCTGGTCAACAACTACTTCAACAACCTGACCTACAGCGAGGATCCCAAGTTATGGGGGATGGAGGATTATTGGGCCAACCCGCTGGAGTTTATCGGTGCCCGTGGCGGTGACTGCGAGGATTACAGCATCTCCAAGTACTACACCCTGATGGAGCTTGGGGTGGACGAGAAGAAGCTGCGGCTGGCTTACGTCAAAGCGGTGCGCTACAACCAGTTTCATATGGTGACGCTCTACTTCGCGACCCCCAAGTCGGATCCGCTGGTGCTCGACAACATCAACAACCGGATCCTGCCCGGCAGCAAGCGGACCGATCTTATCCCCGTCTACAGTTTTGATGCCAAGAGCATCTGGATCATGAAGTCACGCCGGGAAGGGACCCTGGCAGGCAGTGCCGACAGGTTGGCGCAGTGGACCTCGATGAAGACCCGCTTCTCCAGCGAGCAGTTGCGCTCCCCCCGCCGTCAGCTATAGCTTGCCCGCCGCTTTCAACTCCTCGAAATATTTTGCCGCGCCCGGATGCTGTTCGATGCTCAGCACCGGGCCGGTTTTATTGCGCGCCTGGTGAAACAAGTTGGCGTAACCGTAGGTTTGCTCATTGAACTTGGTTTGCTGGGCCAGCATGGCCCGGGTCAGGCGGTAAACGTCGGCCTGTGGCGTGCTGGCGGTGGTTACCAGGGTGGCGGCGATGGCAAAGGTCGGCGTCGCCTTGAGGTTGCCCGGATAGATACGCGCAGGGATCTGGCTGCGTTGGTAATACTTGACCCCCTTGAGCAGCTGATCCCGGGTTGCCCCCTCGATCGGCAGGAAACGCACGGGGCAGCGTTTGGCTGTATCCAGCACGATGCGGTTGGGGTGACCCATCACCAGGCCATAGGCGTCGATCTGTTTGCTGCACAGGGACTCGGCCAGATTGGCCACGCTCTTGAGATCGAGATCCTGCTCCTTGGCGCCCAGCACGTTGAACAGGGCGAGCGCCGTCTGGCGGGTACCGGAACTCTTGAGTCCCATGTCGATGGGGGCCAGCTTGAGTTGCTCCAGGCTGGTGATGTCGCCGTCGGCCCTCACCACTATGGTAAAGGGCTCGGCGTGAGTGGCGAAGATGGCCCTGAGCTCTGGTTGCGGCTGACTGGCATATGGACCCAGGCCGTTACTGGCCTGGTAGAGCCAGTCCGACTGCACCAGCGCATAGCTTGTTTCGCCGCTTTTCAGTTGGCGCAGATTTTCGATGGAGCCCGAGGTCGCCTGCGGCTTGCACTGCAGTCCGGCATCGCTCTTGTTGGCCAGCCGGCAGAACTCTTTGGCGATCTGGTGATAGATCCCCTGTTCACCGCCGGTGGCTATGGTGGTGGGGTTGGCCAGCAGCGGCAGTGGCCACAGCAGGGCGAGCAACAATCCGGTCCTGTTCATCATGCCTCCTTGCCGGCGTAGCCATCGATGCCCCAGTTGCGCAGGGTGTCGATATCCTGAATGTCGCCGGCCTCCGCCAGCAGGGTGTAGCCCGCACTGTGCAGGCACTGGGCCACCAGGTTCCAATAGAGCGGAGCCTGGGTCGGCTGGCAGCTGATGAAAACGGGATTGATGGGGTCGAGCTGATTGAAGGTCTCGTTGGTCATCGGGATGGCGCTGAAGGCCATCTCCACCCCTTGTTCCTGCAAGGCGGCCAGCCGCTCCTGGGCAAGGGGTGGCACATGTTCCTGATCCCAGCGCCAATCGAGGGTCTTGCCTCTGCCCTTGGCCAGCAGAGGTGCAAATTGAGCCCAGTCGGGGTGGCCGAGCAGGCTGAGCGGCAGCTGCAATCCCTCGACTGCATGGTGCAGCCAGAGATCGAGCAGGTGCCGGATCTCGTCCGGTGAACTGTTCAGTGACGGGGTGACTTCCGGAATGAGGCGGCTGTAAAGACGAATGCTGCCCTGGGTCGAGAAGAAGTGTTGTTGCAACAGCCCCTCTCCTGCGCAGGTCAGGGTCTGTAGCGGCTCATTGACCATGGGGAGCTGTTTGCCGAGCTGGCTTATCTTGAGCCGTTGCTGCAGCAGATCCCGTTTGCGTTCCGACACCAGCTGGTTGACCGAGCCGGCCAGCTCCTTGAGATCCTGCAGCCAGGGAGCGTCCAGGGTGCCACTGAACTGGCGCTTGCGGATCTTCACCAATTGCAGATTGATCTGCTCGAGCGGGCGCAGCAGCCGTTTGCAGACCCAGGAGATCACCAGGGTGAACACCAGCAGACCTGCCACCAGGGCCGTGCCGGTACGGCTGATCGCATTCCACAGATGCTGGTAGGCATAGCCCGTGTGCCCTTCCAGGGTGAGGGTGCCCAGCATGCGCCAGCCATCGGTCAGCTCCTGCTCAATTTTCACCGGCGGCATGTCGATAACAGAGGGGAGCCAGGTCGGCACGTTCTGTTGCGCGGTGTGGAAGACCTTCTGGAACAGCACCTGACCATCCGGATCCAGCAGGGTGACCGCGCTGACGAAGCCCCCGTCGAACATGGCGTTGACTATGGTCTCGGCCAGTACCTTGTCATCGTTGAGCAGGGTGCCTTGCAGCACCAGCCCGAGGGCGGTGATGGCGGTTTCCAGGTTGGCGGACATCTGATCGAGGATGGATTGCCGCACCGTGGTGACTTCCAGCATGAACAGCAGGACGGCGCCAATCAGGAACAAAATCAGGATGATTCGATTTAACAGTTTCGCTAACGACATATCCACTCCATGGAAAAGTTATCGCAACATGTTGAAACCTGGGGTCGGAGGTGAGCTGACCCGGCTCTTAAAAATAGGAAAAAATGGTTAAAAAAGACGATCATTTCTGCCCATGAAGGAATGTTATGCATAAAATGTGAGGTTCATGCAGATTGCTATGAACTAATTGTGAGTATTTAGGTCAAACAATCAGTTTTATACGGTTTCATAACAAACAGACTGACCACTAACACCCTTGGATCTAATGACAGGATAGCGGATGAAACGTCTCCGTCCCTTGGTAGCGCAGGCCGCCAATTGGGAACCCCCGGTTCCCCGCAAACACTTTTACGCCATGCTACTGCTGACGGCCATGACGCTGTCGGCGGTAGCCATATTGCCAGCCCCGGGTGACATCCTGGAGCGGCCGCTGCGACTGGAGTTGCCGATCGCCACCAATGGCACCGCAACCAACGAAGACAATACGGACTTCAACGACATCCCGGATCACGAGCTGGTAGAAGCCGCGACGCCGGAAGATGACATCCCGGCCGACGCCACCCCCCAGTGGCAGGATTACCGGGTTCGCAATGGCGAGAATCTGACCACCATCTTCAACAACCTGGGTCTCTCCACCACCACCCTCTACAAGGTGCTGGATGCCGACACCAAGAACAATCTGGCACGGCTCAAGCCGGGCCAGACCATCGAGCTGCTGATCGATCAGGACAACATACTGCAGCAGATGAAGATCCGCCTGAACATCAAGCAGACCCTGGTGCTGGAGCGTACCGACGACACCTACAGCGCCAACATGCTCAATGAAGAGGTGGAGTGGCAGAAGAAGAGCTATGACGGTGTCATCAATGGCAGCTTCTACGTGAGTGCCCGCAATGCGGGGATCCCGGCCAACCATATCCAGAAGATTGCCAACCTGTTCCAGTGGCGGCTCAACTTCGCCAAGGATCTGAAAAAGGGCGACAAGTTCAAGGTGCTGGTGCGCCAGGAGACGGTCGAAGGCAAGAGCACCGGCAACACCCAGCTGCTCGGGGTGGAAGTGTTCAGTCAGGGTCAGAACGTCTCTGCTTGGCTGTCCGAAGATGGCAACTACTACGATGGGCAGGGCAACAGCCTGGAGCGCGGTTTCCGCCGTTACCCGACCCACAGCCGCTACCGGGTCAGCTCCAGCTTCAACCCGAATCGCCGTCACCCTATCACCGGCCAGGTGCGGCCTCACGAGGGCACCGACTTTGCCCTGCCGGTCGGCACCCCCGTGATGGCAACCGGTGACGGTGTGGTACTGAAGGCGACCAGCCACCCGCTGGCCGGCACCTATGTGGTGATCAAGCACGGTCGTACCCTGATGACCCGTTACCTGCACCTGAGCAAGCTGCTGGTCAAACCGGGCCAGAAGGTGAAGATGGGCGACAAGATTGCCCTCTCCGGCAACACGGGTCGCTCCACCGGCGCTCACCTGCACTACGAAGTGCGGATCAACAACCGCCCGGTGGATGCCATGAAGGTCAAGCTGCCGATGGCGGAGCCGCTCTCCGGCAAGGAGAAGCGCCAGTTCCTCGCCAAGGTGAAGAGCTATCGCAAGGAGATGGAGGCCGGTTGATGCCTCTCTCGCCGAAATAAAAAGGCCCCGCCAGAATGGCGGGGCCTTTTTGTTGGCTGGTGGCCATCAATAGCCCTTGTCGAAGTCGATCTTGCCGTCCAGCGGCTGGCCGTCGATGAAGCGGATGTAGTTGCGCACGAAGATCTGGGCTACGTCCTCGGGGAAGCTGTAGGCGCTGTTGTGCGGCGTGACGATGAGGTTGGGCTGGCCCCAGAGCGGGCTGTCGGCGGGCAGCGGCTCCTGCGCGAACACGTCCAGCACCGCCATCCCCAGCTTGCCGGTGCGCAGTGCCGTGAGCAGATCCCCTTCGTGGATGGCGTTGCCGCGCCCCACGTTGAACAGGATGGCGCCCGGCTTGCAGTGCTCGAAACGGGCGGCAGTGAAGAGGTGATGGGTCTCGCGGGTGGCGGGCAGCACGCTGACGATGACGTCGGCCTGCGCCAGCATCTTGTTGAGAGCGGGCAGCTGATATACCTGGTCGAAACCGGCCCGTTCACGGCCACTGCGGCTGACGCCGAGCACCTTCATGCCGAAGTGCTTGCCGGTGTGGGCGATGTGCTGGCCTATGCTGCCGGTGCCCAGGATCAGCAGGGTGCGTCCCTTGAGACCGTGATAGGGGTGGCTCTGCCACAGCCGCTGCTTCTGCTGTTCCCGGTAGAGGGGGATCTGGCGCATCAGGCTGAGCAGATGACCGAACACGTATTCGCTCATCAGCGGGCCGAAGATGCCGCGCACATTGGTGAGCTGGTAGTCACGGCGGCAGCTGGCATCCAGCAGCACGTCGACCCCGGCGTAGGTGGATTGCAGCCAGCTGAGTTTGCCGGCCTTGGCCAGCAGCGGTTTGGCGCGCACCGGTTCGGCCATCAGGATGTGGGCCTCGCCGATCACTTTCTCGGCATCGCTCTGGTTGTCGGCTCTCAAAATGCGCAGATGAGGGAGGTGGGCCGCCTTGAGCAGGCGCTCGTAGTGAGCATTGTCCTGGCTGAGCAAAAGAAGGGTACGTTGACTCATACTCTTGTTCCTTATCAGATTTGCGGCGCGGGAGAGAGGCCGCTCTGCCTTCATCTTACCCGAGTTGACCGGCCAACATAGCCGACCAGGCCGCTTTTTCGTTTTCGCGCGGCCCCTCGTGGGCTACAATCTGCCCCACATTTTGCAAAGGATCCGACTCCAGTGTTTGGTGACAAGTTTTATAAGCGACTGGCCGAGCTACAGCCTTGGCAACAGACGGTCTACACCCTGGCGCTGGCAGAGCGCATGTACCCCAACTATGCGCTGTTTTCCCAGGCCTCCGGTTTCGGGGATGCGAAGGCATTTCGTCACGCCCTGGATCAGATGTGGAACTACCTGACGGTGAAAGGATCCCGGGTCAATCTGGGGGCGATTCTGGAAGCGTTCGAAGTCTACATTCCGGAACCCAGCAAGTTCGAATCCTACGGTGCCTATCCGGCGCTGGATGCCTGTGTCGCCTTGGGCTGCGCCTACAACTCGGTGATCTGCCGGGTGGGGGAAGAGGCCAACGACGCCAGCCATGCCTCGGTCGGTACGGTCGCCGGTTTCATCGAGATGCTGGAAGAGCGCGATCTCACCGACGAGGAGCTCTACGAGCACGAATACATGGAGGCCGAGCTGGAGTTCCAGGTCGAGCTGCTCAAGCGGGTGGCCCACGAGCGTGACAGCGACCGCATCCTGGCCGTGCGTGCCTTCGCCGCGCAGGACGGTGTCTCCAATATCGGCATCAGCCTAGAAGAGTGATCCCGCTCGCCTCGGCCCATAAAAAAAGCTCCCGTTCGGGAGCTTTTTTTATGCCCGCTCTTCGGTGAGGGGCCGGACGCTCAGCACCGGGGCCGCGTCTATCTCGTCGGCATTCATCATGGTGGAGATACGCTGCAAAGAGGAGAGCAGCAGAGTCTGCTCCCAGGTCTCAAGTGCTTGAAAACGCTGAATGAAGCGCTCCTGCAGCGGGGTCGGCGCCTGGGCCAGCAGGGCACGGCCTGCGTCAGTCAGTGTCGCATGCACCTTGCGCTTGTCGGTTTCGCTGCGGATGCGTTGCACCAGCTGGCGGCTCTCGAGGCGGTCCATGATGGTGGTGGCGGTGGCCTGGCTCATGTTGGTGTGATCCGCCAGCTGACGCATGGAGATCTGACCCAGCTCGTCGATCCCCTTGAGCAGCAAGAGCTGGGGCGAGGTCAGGCCTGCCTCCTTGATCAAGCGCTTGGAGTGCATGTCGATGGCACGAATGATCTGGCGCAGGGCGACCAACACTTCATCATGTTTTTCCATGGGGTATGAAATCGTCGAGGGGTGATTGGGAGGCGCAAAATTCTCCGCCTAATTCGTCACAAGGTCAATATGGTTTTTACTGTAATCTTTTCTGCTCTAATTATTTTGTGTTAGGGTAATGAGCTTTCCCCCTATTTTCCCCTGCTGTTTCGAGGAGCAAGATGATGAGTGACGAACTGGACATCAAAGCGCTGGTGGCCGACCTTCGAGTGGTCAGAGTCCGCTATGAACTGCCTGACACCTCGGCTTTCGTGCGTTACCAGCCCGCCTATGATGAAGACCCCAACAACCTCAAGGTGCATCACTACGATGGTGAGTTGCCGCTATCCTGCAGCGAGACGGGTTCTTTCAACCTAAAGGAGTTGGTAAACGAATTACGCTATGCCTATGTGCTGGTGCACCTCTTCCCGGACGAGAGCGCCATGAACTTCTACCTGACCGGCCTCGATACCGGGCTGGCCCAGCTGGAGTTCATCGGCGGCTCCTACGACTTCAACCGGCTCTGGATCACCAGCGGCATCTCCAACCTTGGTGTGCCCATGGCCATCTTCCTCGGCAAGCGCCACGCGGTGAACGGTCAGCCCTCCGTCAGCCTGGTGGACCACAGAGCGCAGACGGCCGGCAAGCTGGTCTACCGCGCCATCGGCGGCGCCGGTGATCACGTGGGTGAAGACTTTTTCAACAACGACTAAGGAGGCCAGATGAGAGCAAACAAAGGGCTGTTCAAAGGCCTCAACCCGACCATGGCCATGACGGCGCTCACCGTCATCACCCTGTTCCTGCTGTTCGGGATGTTCGTCCCCGAAACCGCCGCCACCTGGTTCGTGGGGGCCAAGGACAAGATCATCGCCGGGTTCAAGTGGTACTACATCCTGGTGGTCGCCCTGTTCCTGTTCTTCGCCATCTATCTGATGTTCAGCCGCTTCGGCAGCATCCGGCTGGGTGACGACGACCAGGTACCGGAATTCGGCTACTTCGCCTGGTTCGCCATGCTGTTCAGCGCCGGCATGGGAATAGGACTGGTGTTCTGGAGCATCGCCGAGCCCATGTACCACCTGCAGGGCAACCCCTTCGTCACCGAAGGGATGACCCCGGAGGCGGCCCAGATCGCCATGCGTCTCACCTTCTTCCACTGGGGCCTGCACCCCTGGGCCATCTACGTGATCGTCGGCCTGTCGCTCGCCTTCTTCAGCTACCGGCGCAAGCTGCCGCTGGCCATCCGCTCCGTGCTCTATCCGCTGCTCGGCGATCGCATCTACGGTTTCTGGGGTCACGCCGCCGACGTGCTGGCGGTGTTTGGTACCGTGTTCGGGGTGGCGACCTCCCTTGGCCTGGGGGTCTCCCAGATGAATACCGGCCTCAACCAGATGTTCGGCATGGAAGTATCGCAGGCGAACCAGCTCTGGCTCATCGGCGGCATCAGCCTGATCGCCACCCTGTCGGCGGTCTCCGGCGTCGGACGCGGGGTGAAGATCCTCTCCGAGCTCAATATCTGGTTGAGCGTGTTCGTGCTGGGCCTCTTCCTGGTGCTGGGGCCGACCACCTACATCCTCAACGCCTATGTGCAGAACATAGGTGACTACCTGCAGAACATCGTCAAGCTGAGCTTCTGGACCAACACCGAGGCTAACGGCACCTCGGCCTGGCAGTCGAGCTGGACCGCGTTTTACTGGGGCTGGTGGATTGCGTGGGCGCCTTTTGTCGGCATGTTCATCGCACGCATCTCCAAGGGGCGTACCATCCGCGAGTTCGTGCTCGGTGTCTTGCTGGTGCCCTCCCTGCTCGGCATGTTCTGGCTCACAGTGTTCGGCGGTACTGCCATGAATCTGGAGCTGTTCGGCAGTGGCGGCGTGGTGGCCGCGGTCAATCAGGATGTCACCCTGGCGCTCTACAAGACGGTGGAGCTGCTGCACTGGGAGACCTTCGGCTGGATCGCCAAGGGGGTGCTGACCCTGCTCATCTGTACCTACTTCATCACCTCCAGCGACTCGGGCACCCTGGTCATTACGACTCTGCTCTCCATCGGGGATCAGGATCCCCCCGTGCTGCACCGTGCCGTCTGGGGGCTGGGTCAGGGGCTGGTGGCCGCCATTCTGCTGGTATCCGGCGGACTGGCCGCCCTGCAGGCCGCCAGCATCATAGCCGCGCTGCCCTTCTCGGTGATCATGCTGGCCATGTGCTACTCCCTGATGCTGGGCCTCAAGCAGGAGAGTCAGCACCAGTTCGAGTATCGCCAGAAGCTCAAGCGCCACGAGGGCTCAACCCACATGAGCCTGATGGACAGGATAGGGCCGGCCTGACGACAGGCCGAACCATGAAAACGAAAAGGGGAACCTCACGGTTCCCCTTTTTATTGCTGTGTTGGTGACGGGTTACAGCATCTGCTTGAGGCGATAGAGCAGGTCAAGCGCCTGGCGCGGGGTCAGCTCGTCCGGGCGCACCGCTTCCAGCTCATCAACTACAGGATGGCTCTGTGGCGGCAGGGCGACCGGGGCCGGGCGTACTTCGCCGGCGGCCACCGGGGTGGCGCTCTCCAGCTCGTGCAGCTTGTGACGGGCCTGCTGGATCACCGATTTCGGAACCCCCGCCAGCGCCGCTACCTGCAGACCGTAGGAACGATTGGCCGCCCCCTCCTGCACCGCGTGCATGAAGGCGATGGTGTCGCCGTGTTCCACCGCATCCAGATGGACGTTGGCGAGCCCGCTCATCAGCTCCGGCAAGCGGGTCAGCTCGAAGTAGTGGGTGGCAAACAGGGTGTAGGCGCCAATCTTGCTTGCCAGCTGCTCGGCGCAGGCCCATGCCAGCGAGAGGCCGTCGTAGGTGCTGGTGCCGCGGCCAATCTCGTCCATCAGCACCAGACTGCGGGCGGTGGCGTTGTTGAGGATATTGGCGGTTTCGGTCATCTCCACCATAAAGGTGGAGCGGCCGGAGGCGAGATCGTCCGACGCCCCGATGCGGGTAAAGATACGGTCGATGGGGCCGATGCGGGCGCTGTCGGCCGGCACGAAGGCGCCGATATGGGCCAACAGCACGATGAGCGCAGTCTGGCGCATGTAGGTGGATTTACCGCCCATGTTGGGGCCGGTGATGATCAGCATCCGCCGCTCCCGCTCCAGCCGGATGGGGTTGGCGATGAAGGGGTCGGTCATCACCTGCTCCACCACCGGATGGCGGCCCGCTTCGATCAGGATCTGATCTTCGTCGATGAGTTGCGGGCAACGGTAGTTCAGGGTCTCGGCCCGCTCCGCCAGGTTGGCCAGCACGTCCAGCTCCGCCAGCGCGGCAGCGGACTCCTGCAGATCGCCGAGGTGCGGCAGCAGGGCATCGAGCAGCTCCTCGTAGAGGCGTTTCTCCAGCGCCAGCGCCTGAGCCTGGGCGGTGAGTACCTTGTCCTCGTACTTCTTGAGCTCATCGATGATGTAGCGCTCGTTGTTTTTCAGCGTCTGGCGGCGGATGTAGTGGGCCGGCACCAGATGGCTGTTGGCTCGGCTCACCTCGATATAGAAGCCGTGCACCTTGTTGTAACCCACCTTGAGGGTGTTGATGCCGGTCAGCAGCCGTTCGCGCTCCTCGATACGGGCCAGGCTGGCGGTGGCGCCGTTGGCCAGATCCCGCAGCTCGTCCAGATCGGTGTTGAACCCTTCGCGGATGACGCCGCCATCGCGAATGAGCACCGGCGGCACCTCCATCACGGCGCGCTCCAGCAGGTCCAGCAGCTTGGGGAAGGTACTGGCCCGCTCGCGCAGCTGCTGCACCGCCTCGTGCTCGCTGCCCGCAAGCAAGCGCTGCAGTTCCGGCAGCTGGGCGAAGGCCTGGCGCAGCCGGGTGAGGTCACGCGGACGGGCAGAGCGCAGGGCCAGGCGCGCCAGCACCCGCTCCACGTCGCCGACCTGGCGCAGCAATCCACCCAGCTCGTCGTAAAGGTTCTGCTCGATGAGCTCCTTGATGGTGCTCTGGCGCCCTTTGAGGATCACCCGGTCGCGGATCGGCTGGTGGATCCAGCGCTTGAGCAGCCGGCTCCCCATGGGGGTGGCGGTGCAGTCCAGCACGGCGGAGAGAGTGTTGTCGTGGCCGCCGGCCAGGTTCTGGGTCAGCTCCAGATTGCGGCGGGTGGCGGCATCCATGATGACCGCATGATCGGGCTGCTCGAGGCGTACGCTGCGAATGTGGGGCAGGGCGGTGCGCTGGGTGTCTTTCACGTACTGCATCAGGCAGCCGGCAGCGCACAGGGCGGTCTCGCTCTGCTCGACCCCGAAGCCCACCAGATCCTGGGTGCCGAACTGCTGGCACAAGAGCTTGCGGGCGGTGCCGAGCTCGAATTCCCACTCCGGGCGGCGGCGCAGACCGCGGCGACCCTCGACGTGGTGCAGGTAGGCGAAGGATTCCGGGTAGAGCAGCTCGGCCGGGTTGGTGCGCTGCAGCTCCGCCAGCAGGGTCTCTTCTTTCTCGAACTGGTTGATGAAGAAGCGGCCGGAGCCGATGTCCATGGTGCCATAGCCGAAGCGGCGGCCATCGTGATAGACGGCGGCGATCAGGTTGTCCTGCCGCTCGCTGAGCAGCGCCTCGTCGGAAACGGTGCCCGGGGTGATGATGCGAATGACCTTGCGCTCCACCGGCCCCTTGCTGGTGGCGGGATCCCCCACCTGTTCACAGATGGCGGCCGATTCGCCCAGCTGCACCAGCTTGGCGAGATACCCTTCGATGGCGTGATAGGGCACGCCTGCCATCGGAATGGGGCTGCCGGCCGACTGGCCACGCTTGGTCAGGGAGATGTCGAGCAGCTGGGAGGCCTTGCGAGCATCGTCGTAGAACAGTTCGTAGAAGTCGCCCATCCGGTAGAACAGCAGGATCTCCGGGTTCTCGGCCTTGAGGGTCAGATACTGCTGCATCATGGGCGTGTGGGCGCTGAGGTTGGCGCCTGGCGTGGCGCCGGTGGCTTGGTGTTGTGCGGTCATGTGCTATTCCAGAAGGGGCCTCTGCGGGCCTGTGTCTGCGGTGATGAGCCTTGAGCTTGATGGCGCCATTCTACACATAAGCGGCGTGGCGGGGGAGGTCGGGGATCACGACCCTCCGTGTAGGCAGAGGCATCAGCCTGGTGAGCGGCGTTCAGTTGCGGCAGGCGGCGGCGGGATCGCATAATGTGCCTCTTGCACGCATCAGAGGGAGTCGCGATGAAACTGGACGCAGAGATAGAGCACCTCGCCATCGAGCTGGGGCGGGCCCTTGGCCAGCGAGGCTGGCTGGCGGCCACCGCCGAATCCTGTACCGGCGGCGGAGTGGCCACGGCCATCACCGACATCGCGGGCAGCTCAGGCTGGTTCGATCGTGGCTTTGTCACCTACACCAATGAGGCTAAGCAGCAGATGCTGGGGGTGAGTGACGAAAGCCTGGAGCAGCACGGCGCGGTGAGTGAGGCGGTGGTGCTGGAGATGGCCTGCGGCGCGCTGGCCCACTCGTCGGCTTCCATCAGTGTCGCCATCAGCGGCATCGCCGGCCCCGGCGGCGCCACCGAGGGCAAACCGGTCGGCACCGTCTGGTTTGCCTGGGCCGACTGCAACGGCCGCCACCACTCCCTGCTGGCCCGTTTCGACGGGGATCGCCGGCAGGTGCGTCAGCAGGCGGTGAGACAGGCCTTGTCGGGTCTGTTGGCCCTGCTCAGATAAATTGGGCTTGATACTGTATGAATAGACAGTATACTTAGCCCAACTTCATTTTTACTCACGATTTCCAGCGGAGATTGGCATGGATCAGAACAAACAGAAGGCACTGGCGGCTGCGCTGGGTCAGATTGAAAAGCAGTTCGGCAAAGGTTCCATCATGCGTCTGGGCGACAGCAAGACCATGGATATTGAAGCCATCTCCACCGGCTCCCTCTCTCTGGACGTAGCGCTGGGGATCGGTGGTCTGCCGTGCGGTCGTATCGTCGAGATCTATGGCCCGGAATCTTCCGGTAAAACCACGCTGACCCTGCAGGTGATCGCCGAAGCCCAGAAGAAGGGCAAGACCTGTGCCTTCGTCGATGCTGAGCACGCACTGGATCCCATCTATGCTGCCAAGCTGGGCGTCAACGTCGACGACCTGCTCATCTCCCAGCCAGACACAGGTGAACAGGCGCTGGAGATCTGCGACATGCTGGTGCGCTCCAATGCAGTTGACGTCATCATCGTCGACTCCGTGGCGGCCCTGACCCCGAAAGCGGAAATCGAAGGCGAAATGGGTGACTCCCACGTCGGCCTGCAGGCTCGTCTGATGTCCCAGGCGCTGCGCAAGCTGACCGCCAACATCAAGAACGCCAACTGCCTGTGCATCTTCATCAACCAGATCCGGATGAAAATTGGCGTCATGTTCGGCAGCCCGGAGACCACTACCGGTGGTAACGCGCTCAAGTTCTACGCCTCCGTGCGTCTGGATATCCGTCGTACCGGCGCCATCAAGGAAGGTGACGAAGTGGTTGGTAACGAGACCCGCGTCAAGGTAGTGAAGAACAAGGTAGCCCCTCCCTTCAAGCAGGCCGAATTCCAGATCTTCTACGGTGCCGGCATCTCCAAAGAGGGCGAGCTGGTGGATCTCGGCGTCAAGCACAAGCTGATCGACAAGGCCGGTGCCTGGTACAGCTACAACGGCGAGAAGATCGGTCAGGGCAAGGCCAACGTCATGAAGCTGTTCGCCGAGAACAAGGCGCTGGCTGGCGAAGTGGAAGCCAAGCTGCGCGAGTTGCTGCTCTCCGGCGCCGCGCTGGTGGAGGAGAAGCCCTCCGCTGCCGAGTACGACGAGTTTGAAGCCGAAAACGAACAAGAGTTCGAATAAGAGCGAAAGGAAGGCCGGGTTGATACCCGGCCTTGTCATTTATGGTTGATGAATCCGTTACCGAACCGGTTGAGCCCGCCGAACCGAGCTTTGCAGAGCAGCTGGCGGCCGCCCGTGCCTACGCCATGCGCAGTCTGGCCCGTCGCGAGAGTGCCGAGTCTGAGCTGGCCAGACGCCTGCGCCAGCAGGGCTATCAGGAAGAGGTGATCGAGGCGGTAGTCGACTACTGCCGCGGTTACAACTGGGTCAATGACGAGCGCTATGGTGCCATGGCGGTGCGGGCGGGCGCCGCCAAGGGGCATGGCCCGCTCAAGATCCGTTTCGACCTGCGCCGCAAGGGGCTGGACGATGGCCAGATCGATGCCGCCTTCGAGCAACCCGAGCTGGACTGGTTCGAACTCGCCCTCGAGCTGTTGGAACGACGGGCCAACCTAGCCGACCTGGCCGACTTCAAGCTGCGGATGAAGTGGCTCAAGTATCTGCTGGGGCGCGGCTTTAGCCAGGATCAGGCCCGTTATGCCATCTCTGCCCTGCAGGAGCGGGAGGAGTAGAACGGCGATGTTTGTGCTGGGATCTTGAGATGACTCGAGAGACGAGAGCCCCATCGCCGTACACCTGCTCTCTTCATTTCCGCTTTGCCGGCGCCTGGTCGCCGGTTTCCATCTGCCGACCAGGCCATTATGACGCCTGTGCAAGATTTTCCCTGCCTGTTCATAGGCTTGTCAGTGCAGATTGATGAAAGCCAGGTTCTCCCTGTCTTGACCCTCTTTTCATGCCGCTTTTTCTCCTGTTGATGGTGAAAAAAGCCGCGGTTGGCAGCGGGGCGCTTTTCCGGCCCGTTTATGTGCGCTTTTTCGCCCGTGGCGGCCCTGTCCGTTTTACTTTACCCCGCAGAAAACTTACATTAATGCGGTTAAAAGTCCGTATTCGAATCAAGCAGGATTTTCCATGTATATGTCCACGTCTGAGATACGCGCTGCGTTTCTCGAGTATTTCCGTTCCCAGGGGCACCAGGTTGTCTCCTCCAGCTCGCTGGTACCGCATAACGACCCGACCCTGTTGTTTACCAACGCGGGTATGAACCAGTTCAAGGACGTGTTCCTTGGCGCAGACAAGCGTGCCTACAACCGCGCGACGACCTCCCAGCGTTGCGTGCGTGCCGGTGGTAAGCACAACGATCTGGAAAACGTCGGCTATACCGCTCGTCATCACACCTTCTTCGAGATGCTGGGCAACTTCAGCTTCGGCGATTACTTCAAGCAGGATGCCATCAAGTTTGCATGGGGCTTCCTGACCGAGGTGCTGCAACTGCCGAAAGAACGCCTGCTGGTGACCGTCTACGCGACTGACGATGAAGCCTTCGACATCTGGGAAAAAGAGGTCGGTGTGCCGGCCGATCGCATCGTGCGCATCGGTGACAACAAGGGCGCCCCGTACGCTTCCGACAACTTCTGGGCCATGGGCGATACCGGCCCGTGCGGTCCCTGCACCGAGATCTTCTATGACCACGGCGATCACATCTGGGGTGGCCGTCCCGGCTCACCGGAAGAGGATGGCGACCGTTTCATCGAGATCTGGAACGTGGTGTTCATGCAGTTCAACCGTCAGGCTGACGGCGCCATGGAGCCGCTGCCGCGCCCGTCCGTGGATACCGGCATGGGTCTGGAGCGAATCTCCGCCATCATGCAGGGGGTTCACTCCAACTACGAAATCGACATCTTCCAGGCGCTGATCAAGAAAGCGGCCGAGATTGTCGGCACCACCGATCTGAGCAACCAGTCCCTGCGCGTCATCGCGGACCACATCCGCTCCTGCGCCTTCCTGGTGGCTGACGGCGTCATGCCCTCCAACGAAGGTCGCGGCTACGTGCTGCGCCGCATCATCCGCCGCGCCGTGCGTCACGGTCGCAAGCTGGGCGCCACCGATGTCTTCTTCTACAAGCTGGCCGCCGAACTGGCAGCCCAGATGAAGGATGTCGCTGCCGAGCTGATCGCCCAGCTGCCGCTGGTCGAGCGCGTGCTGCGCATCGAAGAGGAGCAGTTCGTCCGCACCCTGGACCGCGGTCTGCTGCTGCTGGAAGACGCTCTGGCCAACCTGGGCGATGCCAAGGTCATTCCGGGCGAAGTGGTGTTCAAGCTATATGACACCTATGGCTTCCCGGCCGACCTGACTGCCGACGTGGTGCGCGAGCGCGAGATCGGCATCGACGAAGAGGGCTTCAAGGCCGAGATGGAGAAGCAGCGTGCTCGTGCCAAGGAAGCATCCAGCTTCGGCGTGAACTACAACGAGATGCTCAAACTCGACTTCGAGACCCCTTTCACCGGTTACAAGACCCTGACCGAGCGCACCCGTGTGGTCGGCATCTACAAGGGCGTGGACGAGGTGAGCGGTCTCATCGCCGGTGACGAAGCTGTCATCGTGCTGGAGCAGACCCCCTTCTACGCCGAGTCCGGCGGCCAGATCGGCGACAGCGGCACCCTGAAAGTGGACGACGGCATCTTTGCCGTGACCGATACCGTCAAAGCGGGCAAGGCGATCATCCACAAGGGCTACATGGAGCTGGGCACCCTGGAGAAAGGGGCCGAGGTCGAGGCCGTGGTCGATGGCGACCGTCGTCAGGCCATCGCCCTGAACCACTCGGTGACTCACTTGCTGCACGCGGCCCTGCGTCAGGCGCTGGGCGAGCACGTGACCCAGAAAGGCTCTCTGGTCGGGGCCGAGCGCATGCGCTTTGACTTCTCCCACTTCGAGGGGATGACCATGGCGACCATTCGCCGGGTCGAGGAGCTGGTCAACAACCAGATCCGTGCCAACCACGAAATCATCACCCAGCTGATGGGCCTGGAAGAGGCCAAGTCGGCCGGCGCCATGGCGCTGTTCGGTGAAAAATACGAAGACGACGTGCGCGTGGTGCGCATGGGCGACTACTCCACCGAGCTGTGCGGCGGTACCCACGCCAAGCGCACCGGTGACATCGGCTTCTTCAAGATCATCGCCGAGAGCGGCATCGCCGCCGGCGTGCGCCGCATCGAAGCGGTGACCGGCAAGGCCGCCATCGACTTCATGCATCAGGTCGGTGAGCAGATCGAAGAGGCTGCCGCGCTGGTGAAGGGCGATCAGTTCAGCATCGCTGACAAGGTTCGCCAGGTGCTGGACAAGGCCAAGATGATGGAACGCGAGCTGGAGCAGCTCAAGGCCAAGCTGGCCGCCCAGGCCGGTAACGACCTGCTGGGTCAGGTCATCGAGATCAAGGGCCAGAAGGTGCTGGTTGCAGCGCTGGAAGGGGCCGATCCGAAATCCCTGCGCGGCATGCTGGACGAACTGAAGAACCAGATGAAGTCTGGCGTGGTGCTGCTGGCCACCAGCGGCGAGGGCAAGGTCAACCTCATCGCGGGTGTCACCAACGACCTGACCGGCAAGGTCAAGGCCGGTGAGCTGGTCAATCTGGTGGCCCAGCAGGTGGGTGGCAAGGGCGGTGGTCGTCCCGACATGGCCCAGGCGGGTGGTACCCAGCCTGAGGCAGTGCCGGCGGCCCTGCAATCCGTACACTCCTGGCTGGAAGAGCGCCTGTAATCGGGCGAGGTGATCTGTGGCACTCTATGTACAGAAGTACGGCGGCACCTCGGTCGGCACGCTGGAGCGAATCGAGGCGGTAGCTGAGCGGGTCGAACAGACCCGCGCCCAGGGACATGACGTGGTGGTGGTGGTCTCCGCCATGTCGGGCGAAACCAACCGGTTGCTGGGCATGGCCCAGCAGCTGGATCCTGATGCCAACCGGCGCGAGATGGATGTGCTGGTCTCCACCGGTGAACAGGTCACCATAGCGCTGCTGGCCATCGCGTTGAACAAACGCGGTTGCCCCGCAGTCTCGATGACCGGTGATCAGGTTCGCATTCACACCGATTCCGCCTATGGCAAGGCGCGCATCACCCACATCGACACCGACCGGGTTCAGGCTGAACTGGGCGCGGGCAAGGTGGTGGTGATCGCGGGCTTCCAGGGTCGTGACGAGCACAATGCCATCACCACCCTGGGGCGCGGTGGCTCCGACACCACGGCGGTCGCCGTGGCGGCGGCCATCAAGGCCGATGAGTGCCAGATCTTTACCGACGTGGACGGGGTCTATACCACGGATCCGCGCATCGAGCCCAAGGCGCGTCGTCTCGACACCATCACCTTCGAGGAGATGCTGGAGATGGCCAGCCTGGGCGCCAAGGTGCTGCAGATCCGTTCGGTGGAGTTCGCGGGCAAGTACCGCGTGCCGCTGCGGGTGCTGTCGAGCTTTGTCGAGGGAGAGGGAACGTTAATCACATATGGAGGTGAGAGGATGGAAGCTCCCCTGGTATCCGGGATAGCGTTCAATCGCAACGAAGCCAGCCTGACCATTCTGGGTGTGCCGGACCGGCCCACCGTGGCAGCGCAGATCCTGAATCCGATCAGCGACGCCAACATTGATGTCGACATGATAGTGCAGAACACGCTGGGCGATGGCACCGCCGATTTCACCTTCACGGTGAATCGCGATGACTATCGCCGGGCGCGCGCCCTGCTGGAGGAGACCGCCAGCGAGCTGGGGGCCGCCTGTGTGCAGGGCAACGGTGAGATCGCCAAGGTTTCCATCGTCGGAGTCGGGATGTGGAACCATCCTGGCGTCGCCCGCACCATGTTCAAGGTATTGGGCGAGGAGGGGATCAACATGCAGTTGATTTCCACCTCTGAAATCAAGATATCCGTGGTGATTGACGAGAAGTACCTGGAGCTGGCAGTGCGTGCTTTGCACTCCGCTTTTGGGCTGGATCAGGAGCCTCATGAGCAGCCCTTGGGAAACAATCCCTGATTGATTTAGTTTCAACCATTTACCATATCGGTATCTTTGTAAGATAATGTCGCATATCGATATAAATACAAAACAGGATACAGGAGCAAGCGAATGCTTATTTTGACTCGTCGTGTAGGGGAAACCCTGATGATTGGTGACGAAGTGACTGTCACCGTGCTGGGCGTGAAAGGCAACCAGGTTCGTATCGGCGTGAACGCACCGAAAGAAGTTTCCGTGCACCGCGAAGAGATCTATCAGCGCATCCAGGCCGAGAAAGTACCGGGTCAATCCGGCTTCTAAGCGGCATCAATGGCTGTGACAAGGCGACACCTCATGTGTCGCCTTTTGTTTTTTCAGAGCGCCGAAAATGGCGGTGCAGGGGGCGAAAGAGCGGTATAAGTGTCGATATTGCTTGAATATTCCACGCTTTGGCCAAATACCGAGCGAACGCACTTTTTTCTCCAAAAAAGTGTTTGACTAAAAATCCCTGTGAAGTATTATCAGCCCCGCAAACGGAGAGGTGGCCGAGAGGCTGAAGGCGCTCCCCTGCTAAGGGAGTATGCGGCTTATACCCGCATCGGGGGTTCGAATCCCCCCTTCTCCGCCATTTGCGCCCGTAGCTCAGCTGGATAGAGTACCTGGCTACGAACCAGGTGGTCAGAGGTTCGAATCCTCTCGGGCGCACCATATTAGACTCACGATGAGTCATGTACTGGCAATCAGCAAGCCGGTACAACTGAAAAAGGCTTACTGTTGAGTAAGCTTTTTTTATCGCTTTAAATCAGGGCGCCCGTAGCTCAGCTGGATAGAGTACCTGGCTACGAACCAGGTGGTCAGAGGTTCGAATCCTCTCGGGCGCACCATTTAAAGCAAAATCAAAAGTTTATGAGCGCCCGTAGCTCAGCTGGATAGAGTACCTGGCTACGAACCAGGTGGTCAGAGGTTCGAATCCTCTCGGGCGCACCATTTTGAAAGCAGTACACAAAAGTTTGTGAGCGCCCGTAGCTCAGCTGGATAGAGTACCTGGCTACGAACCAGGTGGTCAGAGGTTCGAATCCTCTCGGGCGCACCATTTTGAAAGCAGTACCAAAAGTTGATGAGCGCCCGTAGCTCAGCTGGATAGAGTACCTGGCTACGAACCAGGTGGTCAGAGGTTCGAATCCTCTCGGGCGCACCATACAGACAGCCCCGACTTCGGTCGGGGCTGTTTTTTTATATGGCCGCTCCGGGTATGGGATACGACCCGGGTGGCTTGATACTCGTCTCTTCACCTCTTCACCTCTTCACCTCTTCACCTCTTTGCTTCAACTTTGTGGTTTCGCTGCTGAGATCGCGCTTCACCCATTCTGGTGGCAATCCGCAGCCCCGTGACAAGGGCTTCCACCCCTGCATGACGGGCGCTTGGCGCCTCTCCCTGCCTCCTGCGGCCCACTGCGCCGACTTTCGTGTGTGCATCCCTTGGTTCTCGGTCAATCCACGCCCCTTTCCGCTGATAAACCCGCTCAGAGGCGGGTAGAGGCGGTTTGCAGGCAATAAAAAAGGATGCCGCGGCATCCTTTTTCATCCCTGCAGTCCGGGTGTCAGCTTTTCAGCCATTTGCGAATGCGGTTGGCATCGCCGATGGGGGTGCGTTTGCCCACCGAGTTGAGCAGTACTATGGCCAGCTCCTGATTGTCCGGCTTGGCCCGCATCAGCAGGCAGCGGCCCGCTTCGTCGGTATAGCCGGTCTTGGAGAGGCGTACGTCCCAGTCCGGGTTCTTCACCAGCGGGTTGGTGTTGTTGAACATCAGGCTGTAGGCCGGCGTGCGAAAGCGCATGTCCTTGCTGGTGTCCTGGGTGAATTCGCGGATCAGCGGCTGGCGGTAGGCCGCCGCGATGAGCTTGGCCAGATCCTGGGCGGTGGAGACGTTGCGGGTCGACAGGCCGGTGGAGTCGTAGAAGCGGCTGTTGCGCATGCCCAGCTGTTTGGCCTTGTTGTTCATGGCTCGGATGAAGGCGGGACGGCCCCCCGGGTAGTGGCGGGCAAGCGCCGAGGCCATGCGGTTTTCAGAGGACATCAAGGCCAGATGCAGGGCATCGCGGCGGGTCACCTGGGTGCCCATCCTGACCCGCGAATAGGTGTGTTTGATGGCGTCTCTGTCGTTCTGGTCTATGGTCAGGGTCTGGCCGAGATCCTGGCGGGCATCCAGCACCACCAGCGCCGTCATCAGCTTGGTGAGGGAGGCGATGGGACGCACCTGGGTGGGATTCTTCTGGTAGAGGGTCTTGCCCGTTCTGACATCCATCACCAGTGCGCTGCTCGATTGCAGCTGCAGTTTGGCCGGGTTGGGGGCAGCCAATGCTGCTGGCAGTCCCAGCAGTCCAACCAATGCATAAACCAGCGCCATAGCGCTAACCCGACACCGCATACTACCGACTCCGTTCACATGGAAAAAAAGGCGCTAGATTCACTCATTTTTACCCTCGCTTGACAAGAGTGCCAGCGGGTAAATCACCATTATTTCGCTAAAAAAAGGCCATCTCGCGATGACCCTCTCTCTTTGCCTCAATCCCGTGGCGCACTGGCTTTGCGTTTGCTCAGCCAGCGCCAGATCAGCGCAATCAAACCGCCGACCAGCAGCACGATCGGCAGGCAGAGAATGATGCTAAGGAACTGGGACTGGTACTCTGCAGCCAGCTTGGTGTGACTGAGGAAGTAGCCGAAACCCACCAGCGGGCAGATCCACATGATGGAGCTGACCAGATTGACGATGAGAAAGCGCCCCTGGGGCAGTTCGGTGGCACCGACGATGTAGGGGTAGGCGGTGCGCACGAAGGCGATGTAGCGGGCGGTGATCAGGGTCACGATGCCGTATTTGTCCAGCAGGTAGTAAACCTTTTGCTGGTGCTTCTCTTCCACATGGGACAGCAGCCGGTGGTAGAGCTGGGTATGGCCCAGAAAACGCCCCTGCATGTAGCCGAGCCAGGTGCCGACGAAGGTGGCCAGGATCAGCAGCGGGATCACCCCGAGGGAGAGCACGTCCTGATAGATGAGCACGCCGGTCAGGATCAGCAGGCTGTCGCCGGGCAGAAAGGCGGTGGGAATGAAGCCGTTCTCCAGCACCAGAAAGGTCAATAACACACCGCAGACCATGAAGGCCATCTTGGGATCGGATAGCGTCACCAGATCCTGATGCATAAAGGCGTGGGCCAGTTGGTAAAACTGTTCCATAGTTGCAAACTCCGCAGGTTAGCTGGGTTGATCAAGCAAGGGCATGGCAAGCACCTTGTCGATGCGCAAACCATCCATGTCAACGATTTCCAGTTGCCACTGTTCCAGGGTGACCAGGTCTCCCGTCTGGGGAACACGACCAAGGAGCAGCATGATAAGCCCTCCGAGGGTGTGATAGTGATGTTTTTCTTCCTCCGGTAGCCGAACCAGTCCCAGACAGTCCTTCAATTCCGGCAGTGGAATGAGGCCGTCGAGCAGCCAGCTGCCGTCGGTACGCTGAAAAGCCCAGTTGTCGTCGCCATCTTCCTGCTGGAAGTCTCCGGCCAGGGTCTCCAGCAGATCCTGCTGGGTGACCAGCCCCTGCAGCTCGCCATATTCATCCACCACCAGCACCATGTGCTCGGCATGGGTGCGGAAGTGGTTGAGCAGCTCGAGGCCGTTGAGGGTCTCAGGCAGCAGGCTGCCATCCTGGGTCAATGCCGCCAGATCGATGGGCTCACCCTTGATATAGGCGTGCAGCACCTTGCTGACGTTGATGATGCCCACCAGTTCCGACAGGTTGCCGTCGCAGACCGGGAAGAAGCTGTGGCGATACTCCACCAGCCGCTGCAGGTTGACCTCCAGCGGCAGGGCGAGGTCGAGATAGCGGATGTCGCTGCGGGGCACCATCAGCGAGGAGAGGCTGCGCTCGTCGAGCCGGAACACATTCCGTAACATAGTGTGCTCGTGATCTTCGATGATCCCCGCTTCGGAGCCCTCCACCAGCATGGCGTGGATCTCCTCTTGGGTCACGTTGGCGCTGCCATCCTGGCTGACTCTCAGCAGTCGCAGGCTGGCCTTGGTGGAGGCCGACAGCAGCCAGACGAAGGGACGGGTGAGGGCGGCCAGCCACAACATGGGGCGGGCCACCAGGCAGGCGATGCGTTCGGCACTGATCTGGCCGAGCCGCTTGGGCACCAGTTCGCCGATGACGATGGAGAGATAGGTGACCACCACTATGACCAGCACGGTGGCGATGAGTCCGCTGCTCTTGGGGGTCATGCCCCACTCCTGCAGCCAGAGCGCCAGCGGCTGGGCCAGCAGGGATTCGCCGTAGATACCGTTGAGCAGACCGATACTGGTGATGCCGATCTGCACCGCGGAGAGAAAATGGGTGGGATCTTCGCTCAGCTTGAGCGCGATGGCGGCGGAGCGGCTCCCTTCGCTGACCATCTTGCTGAGGCGTGCCTTGCGTGCGGTGACGATGGCGATTTCCGACATGGCGAAAACGCCATTGAGCAAAATCAATCCAAACAGGATCAATATTTCCATACTGCGGCAGCACTCCTAGTAGAAAGATCGCTGGCAGTGTAATGAATTTGGGGGCGCTGCGCTTGTGAAAGCGGGTGATTTGGCTCGCTAATTTTGCATGACAACGCGCGAAATGAGGGGGAATGGTGGTGGGCGGGCAACAAAAAGCCCCCTGCAGGAGGGGGCTTTTGCGAGGCGGATGCCGGCTTACAGCGCGGCGATCTCGGCCTGTTGGGCTTCCAGCTTGGTCAGCTGGAGACGGTAATCTTCCAGCTTCTCGCGCTCCTTGGCGATGACCGCTTCCGGCGCCTTGGCGACGAAGGCTTCGTTGCCAAGCTTGCCTTCGATGCGGCCGCACTCGCCCACCAGACGGGCTACCTCTTTGGCCAGACGGGCCAGTTCGGCATCCTTGTCGATGAGACCAGCCATCGGGATCAGCAGCTCGGTGGCACCGATCAGCTTCTTCACCGACAGCGGCGCGGCTTCACATTCGCCAAGCACGCGGATGGATTCCAGACGGGCCAGCGACTTGAGGAAGGCCTCGTTGTCGGCTGCACGCTCGGCATCCTTGGCATCGCACTGGAGCAGCACGTTGAGCGGGACGCTCGGCGCTACGTTCATCTCGGCGCGGATGTTGCGGATGCTGACGATGAACTCCTTCACCCACTCCTGATCCGCCATCGCGGCGTCGTCCACCTTGGCGGCGTCGAACTCCGGGAAGGCCTGAATCATGATGGTGTCGGCGTGTACGCCGGTCAGCGGGGCGACCGATTTCCAGATGGTCTCGGTGATGAACGGGATGATCGGGTGTGCCAGACGCAGCAGGGTTTCCAGCACGGTCACGAGGGTGTGACGGGCAGCGCGCTGCTCGGCCTCGGAACCCTTGGTCAGTACCGGCTTGGTCAGCTCCAGATACCAGTCACAGAACTGGTTCCAGATAAATTCGTACAGCACGCCGGCCGCGATGTCGAAGCGGTAGGTATCGAGGGCGGTACGGAAGTCACGGATGGCCACCTGCAGCTGGGACTGGATCCAGCGATCCGCCAGACTGAACTGCATCTCGCCGCCATTCCCTTGCGAAGAGAAGCCACAATCCTGATCTTCGGTGTTCATCAGCACATAGCGGGAGGCGTTCCACAACTTGTTGCAGAAGTTGTTGTAGCCATCCAGGCGCTTCATGTCCCAGTTGATGTCACGACCGGTAGAGGCCAGCGCCGCCAGGGTGAAGCGCAGGGCGTCGGTACCGTGGGCCTCGATCCCTTCCGGGAACTGCTTGGCGGTACGCTTGCCGATCTTCTCGGCCATCTGCGGCTGCATCATGTTGCCGGTACGCTTCTCCAGCAGATCTTCCAGGCTGATACCGTCGATCATGTCGAGGGGATCCAGCACGTTGCCCTTGGACTTGGACATCTTCTGGCCTTCTTCATCACGGATGAGACCGGTGATGTAGACGGTTTTGAACGGCACTTGCGGCTGGCCGTTCTCGTCCTTGATGAAGTGCATGGTCATCATGATCATCCGGGCGATCCAGAAGAAGATGATGTCGAAGCCGCTCATCAGCACGTCGGTCGGGTGGAAGGTCTTGAGCGCCTCTGTGTTGTTCGGCCAGCCTAGGGTGGAGAAGGTCCACAGGGCGGAGCTGAACCAGGTGTCGAGCACGTCTTCGTCCTGACGCAGCACGGTCACGGACGGGATGCTGTGCTTGGCGCGCACTTCATCCTCGTTGCGACCCACGTAGACGTTGCCGGCGTCGTCATACCAAGCCGGGATGCGGTGACCCCACCACAGCTGACGGGAGACGCACCAGTCCTGAATGTCGCGCATCCAGGAGAAGTACATGTTTTCGTACTGCTTGGGCACGAACTGGATACGGCCATCTTCCACCGCCTCGATGGCGGTCTTGGCCATGGGCGCCACGCGCACGTACCACTGGTCGGTCAGCATCGGCTCGATGGGCACGCCGCCGCGATCGCCGTACGGCTGCTGCAGCACGTGATCCTTGATCTCGGCCAGCAGGCCCAGCTCGTCCAGCTTGGCGACGATGGCCTTGCGGGCGGCAAAGCGTTCCATCCCGGCGAACTCGGTCGGCAGGGTGGCGTCATAGGCGGTGCTGGGGTTGCCGTTGGAGTCAACCACTTCGGCCTCGGCGCGCACGTGGGCGTCCAGGGTGAAGATGTTGATCATCGGCAGGTTGTGGCGCTTGCCCACTTCGTTGTCGTTGAAGTCGTGGGCCGGGGTGATCTTCACGCAGCCGGTGCCCTTCTCCATGTCGGCGTGCTCGTCGGCGACGATGGGGATCAGACGGTTCACCAGCGGCAGCAGAATGTGCTGACCGATCAGCGCCTTGTAGCGCGGGTCTTCCGGGTTCACCGCGACGGCGGTATCACCCAGCATGGTTTCCGGACGGGTGGTGGCGACGATCAGGTGATCCTGGCCTTCGGCGGTCTTGGCGCCGTTGGCCAGCGGGTAGCGCAGGTGCCACATGTGGCCCTTGATCTCGCGGTTTTCCACTTCCAGATCAGAGATGGCGGTATTGAGCTTGGGATCCCAGTTCACCAGGCGCTTGCCGCGGTACATCAGGCCATCTTCGTAGAGACGGACGAACACTTCCTGCACGGCGGCGGAGAGGCCTTCATCCATGGTGAAGCGCTCGCGCTCCCAATCCACGGAGTCGCCCAGACGGCGCATCTGGCGGGTGATGGTGCCGCCGGACTCTTCCTTCCACTGCCAAATCTTGTCGATGAAGGCTTCCCGGCCATAATCGTGGCGGGTCTTGCCCTCTTCTGCGGCGATCTTGCGCTCAACCACCATCTGGGTGGCGATACCGGCGTGGTCGGTACCCGCCTGCCACAGGGTGTTCTTGCCCTGCATGCGGTTGTAGCGGATCAGGGTATCCATCAGGGTTTGCTGGAAGGCGTGACCCATGTGCAGGCTGCCGGTGACGTTCGGCGGCGGGATCATGATGCAGAAGGAGTCTTTGCTGGTGTCGCCGTGGGGCTTGAAGTAGCCCTGAGCTTCCCAGTGCTGGTAGAGCGCCTGTTCGATGGCGTTGTGATTAAAAGTCTTTTCCATGGTCTCGCCGTAATCTGGATGGATGGATTCTGGTGTTGATTTGTGGTGGATCACAGGCGGCGCAGTCAGGGCTGCGCCGGATCCGGTGCGGCAAGGACGGGCTGATCCCTCATCTCGAGGGCGTGGCCTGCCTGGCGATAGTGCTTGTAGCGCTCGCGGGCTTGCTGCTTTTGCGTTTCGTCAGTGGGGACAAAATCTACCACTTGAGCGAAGTGTCCTGCAAACAAAGGTGTCTGTTTGGCCAGATTGATGAGGCGGGCGTAGCGCCGCCGTGGCGGCTGGTGGCCGATCTCCACCGGGGCCTGGCCGCTCTCACCCTGCAACTGGTGCGGCACGAAGCGCTCCGGCGGCAGCTGCCACAACAGCTCGTCGAGGCGCAGGGCCTGAGCCTCATCGTCGCAGAACAGATAGAGGTGGCCCGCCCCCCACGACTCGGCCGCAAGGCTGCAGGCGAGTCGCTCGACGGCAGAGGCCTGTTCGTCATCCTGCTCGCTCATCAGGTAAAAGGTCACTTGGCTCATCAGGTTGATCCCGTTTGCGGTGACGGATAATTGACCGCCGGTAAGGACGGGCAGGGGGTATTCCTGCCCACCCTCAATGAAACAAGGAAGAGGCGGGCCTCTTCCTTGTGGTGCAGGGCAACTTCCGCTCGCCCGATGGCATCGCCGGGCGAGGTGCGGAAATTACTCCTTCTCTTCGATGTCCACCCCTGACCGGTTCAGCAGGAACTGGGTCAGCAGGGGCACCGGACGCCCGGTGGAGCCTTTCTCCTTGCCGCTCTTCCAGGCGGTCCCGGCGATATCCAGGTGGGCCCAGTTGTACTTCTTGGTGAAGCGTGACAGGAAGGCGGCGGCGGTGATGGTACCGGCCGGACGACCACCTATGTTGGCCATGTCGGCGAACGGACTCTCCAGCTGTTCCTGATACTCGTCGAACAGCGGCAGACGCCAGGCGCGATCACCCGCCTGCTCGGAGGCATTGAGCAGCTCGTGGGCCAGCGGGTTGTGGTTGGCCAAGAGGCCCGTGGTGTGGTGACCCAGGGCGATGATGCAGGCACCGGTCAGGGTGGCCACGTCGATCACGGTTTCCGGATCAAAGCGATCCACGTAGGTCAGCGCATCGCACAGCACCAGGCGGCCTTCCGCATCCGTGTTCAGCACTTCGATGGTCTGGCCGGACATGGAGGTGAGGATGTCACCCGGGCGATAGGCGTTGCCACCCGGCATGTTCTCGCAGCCCGCCAGCACGCCGATGACGTTGATGGGCAGCTGCAGCTGGGCCAGAGCGTGCATGGTACCGAGCACGGAGGCGGCGCCACCCATGTCGTACTTCATCTCGTCCATGCCGTCGGCCGGCTTGATGGAGATGCCGCCGGAGTCGAAGGTCAGTCCCTTGCCGACCAGCACGATGGGCTTGGCATCCGGATGACCCTTGTATTCGATGATGGCCATCATGGCTTCGTTGTCGGAGCCACGGGCCACCGCCAGGTAGGAGTTCATGCCGAGCTCGGCCATCTCCTGCTCGCCGATCACCTTGGTGGTGATGTTGTCGAACGCATCGGCCAGACGACGGGCCTGGGAGGCGAGATAGGCCGGATTGCAGACATTGGGCGGCATGTTGGCCACGTCGCGACAGACGCGCACCCCTTTCGCCACGGCCAGACCGTGAGCGATGGCTTTTTCACCAATGGTCAGTTCCCGACGCGTCGGCACGTTGAATACCAGCTTGCGCAGCGGACGGCGCGGCTCGGCCTTGTTGGTCTTGAACTGGTCGAAACTGTAGAGGCCCGCCTTGGTGGTTTCCACCGCCTGGCGCACCTTCCAATAGGTATCCCGTCCTTTGACGTGCAGCTCGGTCAGGAAGCAGACCGCTTCCATGGAGCCGGTTTCGTTGAGGGTGGTGATGGTCTTGTTGATGATCTGCTTGTACTGGCGTTCGTCGAGTTCCCGCTCCTTGCCGCAACCGACCAGCAGCACGCGCTCGCTGAGCACGCCCGGTACTTGATGCAGCAACAGCATCTGGCCTGGTTTCCCTTCCAGGTCGCCACGGCGCAGCAGCGAGCTGATGTAGCCATCGCTGATCTTGTCCAGCTGTTCGGCAACCGGAGAGAGGCGACGCGGCTCGAATACGCCGACCACGACGCAGGCACTGCGTTGCTTCTCAGGACTGCCACTCTTTACACTGAACTCCATGGAATCTCCTACATCCTAAAGACAAAAGGCACCTTTTATTGAATAATGCGGTGCTTGTTGGGGTATCAGAGGCGGAGCGAACAGGCACTGGCCCCGCAGTTCAAACTGGTAAAAATCCAATATACGGCCCTATTTTTCAGGCATTCGACTAAAAACACAAGTTTACTTGGGAATGACTGTGATCGTTTTCCGATATTTGTTCAGGGAAACCCTGAAAACCCAGCTGGCGGTATTATTCGTGCTGCTGCTCATCTTCGTCAGCCAGCAATTCATCCAGATCATCGGCGATGCCGCCGATGGTGAGGTGCCGACGCGCCTGGTCTCCACCCTGCTGCTGCTCAACCTGCCCAACATGGCCCTGCTGATGCTGCCCATCAGCCTGTTTTTGGCCATCTTGTTCGCTCACGGGCGCCTCTACGCCGAAAGCGAGATGACGGTGATGCATGCGGTAGGCTTCAGCCACCGTTTCGTGATGCGCAGCGCCATGGTACTGGCCCTGCTGACGGCGGCCGTTGCCGCCTTCAATACCGGCTGGGTGGCCCCGCAGGCCAAAGAGCGCGAGTATCAGGTGATCGACGAGTTCAAGGCCGATCCGGGTATCTCCTTCCTGCAGGCCGGCCGCTTCATGGAGCTCGACAAGGGGCGTCTGGTGGCCTACATCCAGGACCTGAACGACAAGGGCTCCAAACTGCAGAAAATCTTCGTGTTGCAGCGCTCCCAGGATGGCAAGCCGCCGTCGGTGGTGGTGGCGACCGAAGGGGTGGTCACGGTCGACAGCAACGGCCTACAGTGGCTGACCCTGATCGACGGCTCTCGCTACGAGGGGCACTTCAATACCCGCCAGTTCCAGATCTCCGAATTCGACGAGTACAGCCTGGTGATCCGCCAGCAGGAGATGGAGCGCTCCAACCGCAAGGCGGCGGCCAAGCCGACCATGGAGCTGCTGGGCACCCAGGACAACCAGCTGATGGCCGAGCTGCAGTGGCGTCTGTCACTGCCGCTCTCCATCCTGGTGCTGACCTTCCTGGTGGTGCCACTGGCGCGGGTCAACCCCCGTCAGGGCCGCTATGCCAAGCTGTTACCGGCCATCCTGCTCTACCTCTCCTACTTCCTGCTGCTCAGTGCCGCCCGTTCAGCCATCGACAGCGGCCGGCTGCCGCACTGGCCCGGCATGTTCCTGGTGCCGCTGGTCTATCTGCTGCTGATCGGATTGCCGCTCAACCTGCAGGGCACCAGCTGGTGGAACGGGGTCAAGACCCTCTATTTCAAGAGAAAATCGGCATGATGTTGCCATCTGGGAGTCTCTACTGATGTTTGGCATTCTCGATAGACATGGCGACCGGGTCATTTTGCTGTCGCCCCCGCTCCATGCGTCTGTATTTGAGGGAAAAATCAGCATGATGCTGCAACCGGGGAGTTTCTGCTGATGTTTGGCATTCTCGATAGATATATCGGCCGGGTTATTTTCATGTCGGTCCTGCTGTGCGAACTGACCCTGGTCGGGCTGGCCGCGCTCATCAAGTACGTGGAGCAGCTGAAGTCGGTGGGGGAAGGCAACTACGACATGCTCAGCGCCCTCTACTATGTGCTGCTCTCCATGCCGAAAGAGGCGGTGCTCTTCTTCCCGCTGGCGGCCCTGCTGGGCGGCCTCATCGGTCTGGGCCAGCTGGCGACCAGCTCGGAGCTGGTGGTGATGCAGGCGGCGGGCCGCTCCAAGATCAGTATCGTGATGGCAGCGCTCAAGACCGCCATCCCGCTGATGATCCTGGTGGGGCTGATGGGGGAGTACGTGGCGCCCATCGCCAAGCGGATGGCGGATGACATCAAGGCGGGGGCCCTGTCGGAAGGGCGGCTGACCGTGTCGGCTTACGGGGTGTGGGCGCGCGATGGCAACAACTTCGTCAATATCAACGGGGTGCGCAACGATGGCGCGCTGACCGGCATCACCCTTTACCGTTTCACCCCGGAGCGCAAGCTGATCGATATCCTGCAGGCACAGGAAGGGGTGTTCGAGCAGCATCACTGGCTGCTCAAGCAGGTGCAGGTGACCCGTTTTGACGATCCCAAACAGATCCTGAGCGAGACCCAGCCCCAGATGGAGTGGAGCTCCGAGCTCACCCCCAAACAGCTCGGGGTGGTGAGCGTCGATCCCGAAAACCTGCCGGTGGCGGGACTGCTGGATTACATCGGCTATCTGGATGCCAACAAACAGGATGCCGGGCGCTACAAGCTGGAGATGTGGCGCAAGCTGCTGTCACCGCTCTCGGTGGTGGCCATGATCCTGCTGGCCTCCTCCTTCATCTTCGGCCCGCTGCGCTCGGTCAGCATGGGGGCTCGGATGTTGATGGGGATCATGACGGGCTTCGCCGTCTACGTCAGCGATCGGGTGTTCGGCCCCATCAGCCTGGTGTACGCGGTGCCACCGATCCTGGCGGCCATCGCGCCCAGCCTGCTGTTTGGCGGCATCTCCTTCTATATCCTGAGCCGCAAGCAGTAGTGACCTGAAGGGCTGTGAGGGCGGTGGCGCTGCAGACAAAAGGCTGCCATCGCGCCTGCTGCACTGCTGTTTGGTGGTATCTCCTTCTATATCCTGAGCCGCAAGCAGCAAGCGCGTCGGCCAGTAAAAAGGGCACCCTGGGGTGCCCTTTTTCGTTACCGCCTTTTGGGATCAGCGATTGAGCTGTTCCAGGTTTTCCTGTTTGCCCAGCACGATCACTTCGCACTCGGACCAGATGTCCTGAAATGCGCGGGGTGACTTGCGGTTGAACAGGCAGAGCAGGTTGCCGAGACCAAAGGCCGCCGTTGCCAGCCGGATCAGCGCCTGGGTGATGCGGATGTTGCTGCCGTCGGCATTCTGGATGCGCAGACGCCAGGCCCGCATGCCGATGGTCTGGCCGGCGCGGGTCCAGAACCAGGTGTAGAAACCGCAGATGACGAGAGCGAGCCAGGCACTGTAGACGGGGCTGGTCAGCAGCCAGGCGGCGTCTTTGCCCTCGGGGACGCTTGCCATGCCGGTTGCCAGCAGCAGATGGGCTACTCCCATCCCGATAAAGCCGGCGATGATCAACAATGAGATGACCACCAGATAGTCATAGATCAGGGCGCCGAGCCGGCGCAGCAGACCGGCGGAGGGGTGACGCTGGGTGGGAGGAGGGGGAGTGGTCGGTTGGACGGGTTTACGCTTGGCCATCGTTCTTATTCCATTAATATGATGCGGGCATTCTATGTAACTGACCTTGCCTCGGCAAGGCGTTGAATAAATGAGCAAACGACTGTGAGCACAAGAAAAACACCTTGCATGCCCAAGCGCCATTCGTATAATCCCTCGCAGTTGCCCGGGTGGCGAAATCGGTAGACGCAGCGGATTCAAAATCCGCCGGTGAATAACCGTGTCGGTTCGAGTCCGACCCCGGGCACCATCAAATTCATGACAAAAGGCCATCAGCAATGATGGCCTTTTGTTTTTCCGCCTTTCCCCTTCCTTGTCACGCTTCTGTTCTCCGGCTGATATCGGCAAGCCGGGTACACTTCTGTGGTCATGCCATGTCCCGCCTTGCTCCATTTCGGTGCGGCTTGCTCTGCCTGCACAGCAGAAGTGCGCATTCGCTCATGTTAGCGCGTCCCATGCGCCAATCTGGTGCGCCTCCTCTCTGTCATAAGAATAACATTATGATTTTAAATAACTTATTAAGTTGGCCCGCTTTGTGCTTTTAAGCAGTTATGTCGCCATGATGCCGCTCCATAGAGGGAATCTGACCGGGAGCGGCAACCAGTGTGTACCGAATGGAAATGTACGTGAATCATCGGTGTCGATGTTCATATCAGGAAATGGACCCGGTCTGGAGCCGGGACGACAGGGAAGGAGATGGCTGTATGCTCAAGAGACTCGTGATGACTGGCCTGTTGGCGCTGATTGCCCTGCTGGCCGCCCCCAGCTGGGCCGAAGAGGTGGTGACCGCACCTGCGGTGGTGACCATCAACAAGGGGGACAATACCTGGATGCTGCTGTCGGCAGCCCTGGTGATCCTGATGTCCATTCCGGGCCTGGCCCTGTTTTATGGCGGCCTAGTGCGCACCAAGAACATGCTGAGCGTGCTGATGCAGGTATTCACCCTGTTCTCGCTCATCTGCGTGCTGTGGGTGATCTACGGTTATTCGCTGGCCTTTACCGAAGGCAACAGCGTCTATGGCTCCTTCAGCAAGGCGCTGCTCAAGGGAGTGACCCCCGACTCCATCGCCGCTACCTTCAGCAAGGGGGTAGGGATCAGCGAGTTCATCTATGTGGTGTTCCAGGGGGCCTTTGCCGCCATCACCTGCGGCCTGATCGTGGGGGCCTTTGCCGAGCGCATCAAGTTTGCCGCCGTGCTGCTGTTCTCGGTGATCTGGTTCACCTTCGCCTATATCCCGCTGGCCCACATGGTGTGGTACTGGGCGGGTCCGGATGCCTATACCACGGCCGATGCCGCGGCAGCGGCCACGGCGACGGCTGGCTATCTGTTCCAGCACGGCGCGCTGGATTTTGCCGGCGGCACAGTGGTGCACATCAATGCGGCGGTGGCCGGTCTGGTCGGCGCCTATCTGGTGGGCAAGCGCCTGGGCTATGGTCGTGACCCCATGACCCCGCACAGCCTCACCATGACCATGATCGGGGCCTCTCTGCTCTGGTTCGGCTGGTTCGGTTTCAACGCCGGCTCCGCGCTGGAAGCCAACGGCACGGCGGCACTGGCCTTCATCAACACCTGGGTGGCGCCGGCTGCGGCGGCCCTCTCCTGGACCTTGGCCGAGTGGGTGATGAAGGGCCGTCCTTCGCTGCTGGGCGCGGCTTCCGGCGCCGTCTCCGGGCTGGTGGTGATCACCCCGGCGGCCGGTTTCGTCGGTGTCGGTGGTGGTCTGGTAATGGGCCTCATCAGCGGTGTCGCGGGGTTGTGGGGGGTTCACGGTCTCAAGCGGCTGCTGGGTGCCGATGACAGTCTGGACGTGTTCGGTGTGCACGGGGTATGCGGCATTCTCGGCGCCCTGTTGACCGGGGTGTTCGCCAGCCCGGATCTGGGCGGCACCGGGGTGTGGGACTATGTCACCAACCAAGTGGCGGAGGGCTACTCCATCCTGGATCAGGTCAAGATCCAGGCCATCGGGGTAGGGGTGACCATCCTCTGGTCCGGCATCATCTCGGTAGTAGCCTACAAGCTGGTGGATATGCTGATCGGCCTGCGGGTGAAAGAGGATGCTGAGCGGGAAGGGCTGGACGTCACCACCCACGGCGAGAAAGCCTACAGCCTGTAATCCGCCATCTGTTAGTCAGCCATATTGCCGCCGGCCATGCCGGCGGTTTTTTTTATGTCCGTTTGCCGGGGACCAACTCTGATGTCCTTGCCTGTGGTGGGGCGGCTCGCCTCTGACGCCATCACCCCCGATAGAGCGCATCCCCGAGATCGCCGCCGGCGATAGCATTTTTCGGCAGACAAGGCGGGCAGCGGCAATGTCCTCTGTCTTGTTGCTGTTTTATGCCTGCAATTTGGACGGATCTCCGCTAAACTCTGCCACCTTTTCTTGATGGGTCGGCTGGGCCGGCTCATCACCCTCTTATATATGTACTTTTGGAGCCGCTCATGCCGCTAGTGGGACATCAACACCAGATCGAGATCCTGGAACTGACCGACAAAGGAGATGGCAAAGGACGCCTGTTCGACCGCCCCCTGTTTGTCGAAGGTCTGCTGCCGGGTGAGCAGGCGTTGGTCGAACTGACCGAGGTGAAGCCCAACTACCTGCACGGCAAGGTGGCCGAGCTGCTCCAGCCCTCCGCCGACCGGGTCGCCGACTTCTGCCCCAACACAGAATGCGGCGGTTGCCAGGTGCGCCCGCTGGCCTATCCGGCCCAGCTCAAGCTCAAACAGAGCTTGGTGCAGAGCGCTCTGGAGCAGGTCGGGCTGGGTGAGGCCGTGGTCAATCCCATCCTCGGCATGGAGACGCCGTTCGCCTATCGCAACAAGGCGCAGTACGCGGTGCGTGGCTGCGAGGCCGGCGCCGAGATCGGCTTCTACCGCAAGCACTCCCACGATCTCATCACCGCCGATGACTGCGCGGTGCAAGATTCTCTGCACGTGGAGCTGAACGCCAGGGTGCGCAACTGGATGCGCGAGCATGACATCGCGGCTTATGACGAAGTGGCCCACACCGGCTGCGTGCGCAACCTGATGACCCGCAAGGGGTTCAAGAGCGGCGAGCTGATGGTGGTGCTGGTGACTCTGGGCGAGGAGCTGCCGTTCGAAGCCGAGCTGCTGGCGGCCCTGCAGGATCTGCCGGTCACTACCCTGGTGCAGAACATCAACGAGGCGCGCACCAACCGCATTCTGGGTGACAACAACCGGGTGCTGCTGGGCAGCGGGGTGATCCGCGACAAGATCCACGAGCTCGAATTCGAGATCTCGCCGCTCTCCTTCTTCCAGAACAACCCGAGCCAGACCGACGTGCTCTACTCCAAGGCACTGGAGTATTGCGAGCTGACCGGCAACGAGACGGTGTTCGACATCTATTGCGGTATCGGCACCATCTCCCTGTTCCTGGCCGGCAAGGCCGCCAAGGTGGTGGGGATTGAGTCGGTGGAGAGCGCCATCAGCGACGCCCGCCGCAATGCGGCCCTCAACGGCATCGAGCAGACCGAGTTCCACGTCGGCAAGGCGGAGCAGCTGATGCCCGCCCTGCACGCCGAAGGGGTGAGCGCCGACGTAGTGGTGATGGATCCGCCGCGCAAGGGCTGCGACAAGGCGGTATTGCAGACCCTGGTGGCCATGGCGCCGCGCCGGCTGGTCTATGTCTCCTGCAACCCGCAGACCCTGGCCCGCGATCTCGCCTGGCTGGTCAAGCAGGGCTTCGTGCTGGACGAGGTGCAGCCGGTGGACATGTTCCCGCACTCGATGCACGTCGAGGCTGTCGCCCGCCTGAGCCTGCCTGCCAAGGCCTGATTGTCGCTGGTTCTCACTCGAGTCATGGACGTCGAAGCGGTTGCTCGTCTAAGCCTGCCCGCCAAGGGGTGAATTGAATTAGCCAGATGGCTCTGATAAAAACGNGTCGTTTTTTTATGGCCGTAGATCGGCGTCGCTACCAGGCAGGGAGTGCGAGGGTGATGATTCGTTTGGCGAGTGTGGAGGATGCGGCGGCGCTGGATCACTTCTTTGGGCAACTGGACAGGGAAACCCGCTTCATGCTGTATGAGGCGGGGGAGCGCCCCTCGGACATCGAGGGGCAGCGCCAGCGGCTCGAGGCCATGGCGGCGGCTCCCAATCAGGCCATGTGGCTGCTGGTGCTGGCCGGGGAGGTGCAGGGCTTTGCTGTGCTCATCGGCGGTGGCCTGGCGCGCAACCGCCACTGCGCCCTGGTGGTGATGGGGTTGCGGTCGAGTGCACGCGGGTTGGGATGGGGTGAGCGGTTACTGCGCACCCTGATCGCGGCCGCCGGCGAGCTAGGGATCCAGCGGCTGGAGCTGGGGGTGATGGCCCACAACGAGGTGGCGCACGCCCTCTATCGCAAGTGCGGCTTCCGGGACGAGGGGTTGCGGCGACAGGCCTATCGGCTGGACGATGGCTACGTGGACGAGATCCGCATGGGGTTGCTGCTGTCACCCGGGGCGCCATGATGCGGCGGGCCCGGCTTGCTCCTGGCGGCGAGCGGGGATATGACGGAGCAACCGTCGACTTGATGAAGAGGAGAACGCGCGGATGAAAGGTATCTTGCTACGCTGGCTGGCTCGCTACGATGGCTGGTGCGAGGAGTGGGGGCTCACGCCGGAGAACCGGCGCTGCTGCGTGCCGGTGCGCCGGGAACAGGATGAGGCGCCGCAGGCAGAGCCGCAAGCCGAGTCGGATCCGCTCACTGGAAATTGCGGGTCACGGCACCAGTGACGCTGTTGTAGTCGAAGGAGAGACCGTCGGGATAGGCGGGGAAGCGGCCGATGGAGTCGCGCAGGGTGTAGCGGCAGTTGCTGTGCGGCTCTCCCTCTTCATCTATCTGGTTGGCGGTCAGTTCGCTGGACAGGTAGTCGGCGTTGAGTTGCTGATCGGGATCCTGATCGACCGAGGCGACGGTGTAGCTGCTGTCCAGCAGCCCCTGAAACAGCAGACGGCAGTCTGACTGGTTGCTCACCGAGATGTAGTCGCCCTGACCTGCGACATAGGGTTCGTCGATCCCCTTGCGCCCCTGATCTTCATCCGTGCCGGCGGGCCAGCCATAGCGGTTGATGTCGAGATTGCGTTGCCCCATGCTGCCGAGATTGTAGAGCGCCTGATCCTGCGCCTTGACCGCCCAGCCGGCATGAGCCAGCTGGACCGCGCTGGCAAAGCTGGCCGCCGTTGCCGCGACCGTGCTCTTTAATGCGTCATCCTTGAGATTGATGAAGCGGGGCAGGGCGGTCACGGCCAGGATCCCCAGCACTATGATGACCAGCACCAGTTCTATCAGGGTAAAGCCGTGGCTTGTGCGTTTCATCATGATATGGACCCATTAATTACGACAAACAGGTGAGTGACATGCAATTGATCGACACCCATTGCCATCTCGATTTTCCGGTCTTCGATTCCGATCGGGCGGCGCTGCTGGCCGAGTGCCGTCAGCTGGGGGTGGGCGAGTATATCATTCCCGCGGTGGGAGAGGAAAACTGGGGCCGGGTGATGGCGCTGGCGGCAGAACATGACGGCATCTCCTATGCCCTTGGCGTGCACCCCTGGTATGTGGGCGGTCAGACGCCGGCGGTGCTGACCCGGTTGCAGCAACGGCTGGCGGAGCGCCCCCGCGGGTTGGTGGCGGTGGGCGAATGCGGGCTGGATCTGCGCTCCCACGTGCCGCAGGAGGGACAGCTCGAGATGTTCGAGGCCCAGGTCGAACTGGCCAAGGAGCATGAGTTGCCCCTTATTGTCCATTCGGTGCGTGCCAACGACACGGTGGCCAAGATCCTCAGACGTCTGCGCCCTGCCTGCGGGGGCGTCATCCACGCCTTCAGCGGCTCCCTGCAGCAGGCAGAAGCGTTCTGGCAATTGGGATTTCGGCTCGGCATCGGCGGGGTCATCAGCTTTGAGCGGGCCAACAAGACCCGGGAGGCGGTGCGCGACATGCCGCTGGAGGCCCTGCTGCTGGAAACGGACGCCCCCGACATGCCGCTGCAGGGTCAGCAAGGGGCGCCCAACACCCCCGCCAATCTGCCAATCATTGCGCAACTGCTGGCCGATTTGCGGCAGCAACCGCTGGCACATGTTGCCTCGGTGTTACATGAATCCACTCTGCATACCTTCCAGTTGGGCAAGTCGAAAATTAACACCTGATTAACTGTTGCTAGCGACATGATAAAAAATGGGGGGAGTAAAAATCGTTTGCGGTCTAATTTGACGACCTCTAGCGCATTTCATGCTTATAAAATGTGACCAGCGTTCTACTTTGTCGCACCGTAATTAGTATAATGCGCACCCTTGATTGATGGCTTTGAGATACAAGTTGTTAACAAGCTGGAAGGTGCTACTAAAGAGGAAGTGTAAATAATGAATCTAATAATGGGTCTGGTAGGGATGGCAACGCTCGTCCTTATCGCGGTGCTGTTCTCCAGCAATCGCAAAGCAATAAGAGTGCGCACCGTTACCGGTGCCTTTGCAATCCAAGCTGGCCTGGGTGCCTTCGTGCTGTACGTCCCGGTTGGTCGTGACATCCTGGTGGGTGTATCCGATGCTGTTTCCAGCGTCATCGGTTATGGCCAGAACGGCATCGAATTCCTGTTCGGTGGTCTGGTCAGCAACAAGATGTTCGAAGTGTTCGGTGGTGGCGGCTTCATCTTCGCCTTCCGCGTACTGCCGGTCATCATCTTCTTCTCCTCCCTGATCGCCGTTCTCTATTACCTGGGCATCATGCAGTGGGTCATCAAACTGCTGGGTGGTGGCCTGCAGAAAGTACTGGGCACTTCCCGTACCGAATCCCTCTCCGCCACTGCCAACATCTTCGTGGGTCAGACTGAAGCGCCGCTGGTTGTGCGTCCCTTCATCTCCAAGATGACCGACTCCGAGCTGTTCGCCGTCATGTGTGGTGGCCTGGCTTCCGTCGCCGGCTCCGTACTGGCCGGTTACGCCTCCATGGGCGTCAAGATGGAATACCTGATCGCCGCCTCCTTCATGGCTGCCCCGGGTGGTCTGCTGTTCGCCAAGCTGCTGGTGCCGGAAACCGAGACCCCGAGCTACGACGAGAGCAATGCCGATGGCGATCTGGAAGACAAGCCTGCCAACGTGATCGATGCCGCCGCCGCCGGTGCCTCTGCCGGTCTGCAACTGGCCCTGAACGTCGGCGCCATGCTGCTGGCCTTCATCGGTCTGATCGCTATGATCAACGGCATCTTCTCCGGTGTGGGTGGCTGGTTCGGTTATCCGCAACTCTCCCTGGAACTGCTGCTGGGCTGGATCTTCTCCCCGCTGGCCTTCCTGATCGGTGTGCCCTGGAGTGAAGCAGTCGTAGCCGGTTCCTTCATCGGCCAGAAGCTGGTGGTCAACGAGTTCGTGGCCTACCTGAACTTCGCCCCGTACCTGAAGGATGAAGTGCTGATCAATGGCGTGGCCATGTCCGACCACACCAAGGCCATCATCTCCTTCGCCCTGTGCGGTTTCGCCAACCTGTCCTCCGTTGCCATCCTGCTGGGTGGTCTGGGCTCCATGGCACCGAACCGTCGCGGCACCATTGCGAAATTTGGTCTGAAAGCCGTACTGGCCGGCTCTCTGTCCAACCTGATGTCTGCGACCATCGCAGGCTTCTTCCTGGCGCTGTCCGGCATGTAATATCAGCCTGACTGACAGGGTATAACCACGAACGCCACGGCATCTGCCGTGGCGTTCGTGTATGGAGCGGTGACAACCGTTTTCCTTTCTAAACTAATAATAAAATGAGTCAAATCGGAGGTTATATGAATGAAGTGCTACTGGCGATGGCAGCCGGCTTTATCGTTGGCTTGTTGTTTTCTTTCCTCAAATTGCCGATCCCGGCGCCCCCCGTACTGTCCGGGGTGATGGGGATCGTTGGAGTCTACCTGGGAGGCCTGGCATACTCCTGGATACTCACCCGTTTCTTCTCTTAACGCACTTTCCAGTACCGGATTTGCCAGATGTGAGGTACCTCTGAAAATGGCAAATCCGGCTTGCAAACAAGGGGTATCTCGGCTGAAATAGGCATTGCCAGCAGGGTGCTGGCATTGACTAATGCCCGATGAAATCGGGTGTTGGCGGTCAAATGGAATTGATTGGGAAGTCGGGTCAGACCTTGTCTGCCTTTCTCAAGTCTTCATGGAACCAAGTCCGCACTTTTGTAAGAAAGTGACAGGGCTCTTGCCTTATTTGCAGCCTATTGCCCGTGCAGTTGCGCTGCAATTCCATTCCCGTTTTTCCGGGAGTCGCGTCTTGCCGGTTGCGTTGCGACAGGCAGCACCATGCCCTGGAATTCGGACTACATCGAGACTTTGGAGAACAGAATGACTGATCTGAAACTGGCCGCCCAGCGCGCCCTGAATCTGATGGACCTGACCACCCTGAACGATGACGACACCGATCAGAAGGTGATCGACCTGTGCCGCAAGGCCAAGTCTCCGGCCGGCCTGACCGCCGCCGTCTGCATCTACCCCCGTTTCATCCCCATCGCTCGCAAGACTCTGCGTGAGATCGGCGCTGCCGACGTGCGCATTGCGACCGTGACCAACTTCCCGCACGGCAACGACGACATCGAGATCGCCGTGGCCGAAACCCGCGCCGCTGTGGCCTACGGTGCCGACGAAGTGGACGTGGTGTTCCCGTACCGCGCCTTCATGGCCGGCAATGAACAGGTCGGCTTCGATCTGGTCAAAGCTTGTAAGGGAGCCTGTGGCGCCAACGTTCTGCTGAAAGTGATCATCGAGACTGGCGAGCTGAAAGAGGAAGCGCTGATCCGTCGCGCCTCCGAAATCTCCATCGACGCCGGTGCCGACTTCATCAAGACCTCCACCGGCAAGGTGCCGGTCAATGCGACCCCGATCGCTGCCCGCATCATGATGGAAGTGATCAAGGCCAAGAACCCGAAAGTGGGTTTCAAGCCGGCCGGTGGCGTGAAAGACGCCGCCGTGGCGGGTGAGTACCTGGCCATGGCCGAAGAGATCCTCGGCAAGGACTGGGTATCCGCCCGCACCTTCCGCTTTGGTGCATCCAGCCTGCTGGCCAGTCTGCTGGCCACGCTGGGGCATGGCGACAAGCCGGCCAACACCAGCGGTTACTAAAAGGTTGATGAGAGGGCGGACCTGGTCCGCCCTGTTGTGCCCCACCCGTGTGGGGTGCGGGCAAGGATTCAGACTTGTGTAACGCCAGCAATGGCGGAGGGAATGAAAGATGTTTTTGCCTCAAGAAATCATTCGCAAGAAGCGCAACGGTGAAGCGCTCAGTACCCAAGAGATTCAATTTTTCGTTCAGGGCATTACCAACAACACCATCGGCGAGGGCCAGATTGCGGCACTGGCGATGGCGGTCTACTTCAAAGACATGACCATGGATGAGCGGGTTGCCCTGACCTGCGCCATGCGCGATTCCGGCATGGTACTGACCTGGGACCACCTCAATCTGGGCGGCCCCATCGTCGACAAACACTCTACCGGCGGCGTGGGTGACGTCGTCTCCCTGATGCTTGGCCCCATGGTCGCTGCCTGCGGCGGTTTCGTGCCGATGATCTCCGGCCGTGGCCTGGGCCACACCGGCGGTACCCTGGACAAGCTGGATGCCATCCCCGGCTACCAGACCTCGGTCGACAACGATCGTTTCCTGAAAGTGGTGAAAGAGGCGGGTGTCGCCATCATCGGCCAGACTGGCGATCTCGCCCCGGCCGACAAGCGTATCTATGCGGTACGCGACATCACCGCCACCGTCGAATCTATCGCCATGATCACCGGCTCCATCCTCTCCAAGAAGCTCGCCTCCGGGCTGGAAGCGCTGGTGATGGACGTGAAAGTGGGCTCCGGTGCCTTCATGCCGACCTTTGAAGCATCCGAGGAGCTGGCCAAGAGCATAGTTGCGGTGGCCAACGGCGCCGGCTGCCGCACCTCGGCCCTGCTGACCGACATGAACCAGGTGCTGGCCTCCAGCGCCGGCAACGCGGTGGAAGTGCGCGAAGCGGTGCGCTACCTGACCGGTGAATACCGCAACCCGCGCATCCATGCCGTCACCATGGCGCTGTGCGCCGAGATGCTGATCTCCGCCGGCCTGGCCAGCGACGACAGCGATGCCCGCCGCAAACTGCAGGCGGTGCTGGACAACGGCAAGGCGGCGGAGATCTTCGGTCGCATGGTGACCGGCCTCGGTGGCCCGAGCGACTTCATGGAGCGCTACGATCATCACCTGCCCAAAGCCGCCATCGTGCGCCCCGTCTATGCCGCCAACAGCGGTTTCGTGACCTCCATGGACACCCGTGAACTGGGTCTGGCCGTGGTCGCCATGGGCGGTGGCCGTCGCGCTGCCGGTGACAAGCTTGATTATGCCGTCGGTCTGACCGACTTTATCCGCCTGGGTCAAAGCGTCGAGGCAGACAAGCCGCTCGCCCTGATCCACGCTCAAACTGAAGAGCAATTTGCTCAGGCCGCCAGCATGGTGCAGGCTGCCGTCAAGATCGGTGATACCCAACCGGAGGCGTTGCCCGAGGTTTACCGTCGCATCGGTCTGGCTGATTTGTAACAAGGGGAAGTCCCATGAAACGTACCTTTATTCTGATGATGGACTCTTTCGGCATTGGCGCAGCCGCCGACGCCGACAAGTTCGGCGATGTGGGCGCCAATACCCTTGGCCATATCGCCAAGGCCTGTGCCGCCGGCGAACTCGAGGGCCGTGGCGCCCTCAATCTGCCGAACCTCAGCAAGTTGGGTCTGGGCCACGCGGGTGAACTCGCCAGCGGCACCTTCCCGGCCGGCCTGAACAAGGACGTCGAGGTAGTCGGTGCCTACGGCTTTGCCCAGGAGCTCTCCTCCGGCAAGGACACCCCGTCCGGTCACTGGGAAATTGCCGGCGTGCCCGTGCTGTTCGAGTGGGGTTACTTCAAGGATCACCACAACAGCTTCCCGCAGGAGCTGCTGGATGCCATCGTCGAGAAGGCCGGTCTGCCGGGCTATCTGGGTAACTGCCACGCCTCCGGTACCCAGGTGCTGGACGATCTGGGCGAAGAGCACATGCGTACCGGCAAGCCGATCCTCTACACCTCCGCCGATTCCGTGTTCCAGATCGCCTGCCACGAAGAGACCTACGGCCTCGAGAAGCTCTATGAGCTGTGCCACATAGTGCGCGAGCTGCTGGAGCCCTACAACATCGGCCGCGTCATCGCGCGTCCGTTCGTGGGCAGCGGCAAGGGCAACTTCAAGCGCACCGGCAACCGTCACGACTACTCCGTGCTGCCGCCGGCGCCGACCGTGCTGGACTACATGAAGGAAGCGGGCGGTCAGGTGGTCTCCATCGGCAAGATCGCCGACATCTATGCCCAGCAAGGCATCACCAAGCAGGTGAAGGGCACGGGTCTGACCGAGCTGTGGGACAGAACCCTGGAAGAGGTGAAAGCTGCCGGTGACCAGACCATCGTCTTCACCAACTTCGTCGACTTCGACTCCTCCTACGGTCACCGTCGCGACGTGAAGGGCTACGCCGATGCACTGGAGTACTTCGACTCCCGCCTGCCGGAGCTGTTCGAGCTGATGCAGGATGGCGACGTGGTGGTGCTGACCGCCGACCACGGCTGTGACCCGACCTGGAGCGGCACCGATCACACCCGCGAGTACATCCCTGTGCTGTTCTACGGCAAGTCGGTCAAGGCCGGTTCCGTCGGCCGTCGCGAGACCTTTGCCGACATCGGCCAGAGCATCGCGGCGTACCACGGTCTGCCCAAACTGGCGTACGGTACCAGCTTCCTGTAAGTTACCCGCCCGTCGCCTCGGCGGCGGGCAACCAATAAAGACAATAAAACTCAACCTAGTGTGAAGGAATCAAGAGAATGGCAACTCCTCATATCAATGCGAAAGATGGCGCCTTTGCTGACACCGTGCTGATGCCGGGCGACCCCCTGCGCGCCAAGTACATCGCCGAAACCTTCCTGGAGAACGTCGAACAGGTGTGCGACGTGCGCAACATGTTCGGTTTCACCGGCACCTACAAGGGTCGTCGCATCTCCATCATGGGCCACGGCATGGGCATCCCGTCCTGCTCCATCTATGCAAAAGAGCTGATCACCGATTACGGCGTGAAGACCCTGATCCGCGTCGGTTCCTGCGGTGCCGTGCGTGAAGACGTGAAACTTCGTGACGTGGTGATCGGCATGGGTGCCTGCACCGACTCCAAGGTGAACCGTCTGCGCTTCAAGGATCACGACTTCGCCGCCATCGCCGACTTCGATCTGGTTGCCAATGCCGTACAGGCCGCCAAGAACAAGGGCGTTGCCGTGCGCGTCGGTAACATCTTCTCCGCCGACCTGTTCTACACCCCGGACCCCTCCATGTTCGACGTCATGGAAAAATACGGCATCCTGGGTGTCGAGATGGAAGCCGCCGGCATCTACGGTGTGGCCGCAGAGTACGGTGCTCGCGCACTGACCATTTGCACCGTCTCCGACCATATCCGTACCGGTGAGCAGACCACCTCTGAAGAGCGTCAGCTGACCTTCAACGACATGATCGAAATCGCGCTGGATTCCGTCCTGCTGGGCGACAAGTAATCCCCTTCGCGCATGAATAATGACAACGGCGGCCCTCGGGCCGCCGTTTTGCATTTCAAGGAGGGAAGATCAGAGGTCGAGGGCGAAGCGCCCCTTGCCGGCCTGTTTGGCCCGGTACATGGCGCTGTCGGCCCGGTGCAGCAGGTCGTCGATGTGACAATACTGGCCCGAATGGCAGATGGCTCCGCCGATGCTGCCGGCGAGGGGCAGCTGGTGGCCGGCCACGTCGGCCGGTACCGCCATGGCTGCCAGCAGCCGTTCGCACAGTGCGGGCAGCTCCAGCTCCGGCTGGCGCAGGGCCGGCAGTATGATGGTGAACTCGTCGCCGGCCAGGCGCGCCACCATGTCACCGGGGCGCACCTCGGCACTCAGCACGTTGGCGAAGCGCTGCAGCAGGGCGTCGCCGACGTGGTGGCCGAGCAGATCGTTGATCCGCTTGAAGCCGTCGAGATCGAGAAACAGCAGCCCCAGGGTCTCGGCATTCTGACGCACCCGCTCCAGCTCCCGGGAGAGGCGCAGGGTGAAAGCGCGCCGGTTGGGCAGGCCGGTGAGGGGGTCGTGGGCCGCCTCGTGCTCCAGCTGGTTCTGCAGCGCCTTGAACTCGGTGATGTCGCTGCCGAGGATGTAGACCCCTGGCTCGTCGCCCCGGCTCGGGATCATGGTGATCCTGAGATCCCGTGGGCCTATGGGCAGCTCGAAACGGTTCTCGAAGCTCACCTGCTCGCCGGCGAGGGCCCGCTCCAGATGAGCGATGGCCCGGCCGTAGGCCGCCTCGCCGATCACCTCCCGCACGCTCATCTCCCGCATTCGCTCGGGATCCAGCCCGAAGTAGCGGCAGTAGGCCTGGTTGGCAAACAGATAGCGCCCCTCGGGCGAGACCATGCTGATGGTGACCGGCAGGCCGTCGGTGATGGCCCGCAACCGGGCCCGCCCGCGCTCGATTTCCGCCAGCACCTGGCGGCGGGCGCTGATGTCGTGCAGGAACAGGGCGAGGCGCACCTTGCCGTCGAACTGGTAGCGCTCGGCGCTCACCTCGACCGGGACCTGGCGGCCGCTGCGGGTGCCGATGTCGCACTCCAGACGGCGCTGCGCGCGCTCGGGATGGATCAGTTGCGCCAGCAGAGGGTGAGCGCTGCCGAGCAGGGTGGGCAGGGTGCGTCCCAGCATCTCCTCGGGGTGCCAGCCGAGCAGGGTGGTGGAGGCCGGGTTCCAGCCGGTAATGACCAGCGCCTCGTCGAGCTCGAGGAAGGCGTTGCTGGTGTGCTCCAGCATGTGTTGCAGCCGGCGTTGCTCCTGCCAGAGGCGTTGCTGCACGGCACCGCGCTCGCGCATCTCGCCATGCAGTTGCTCCACCGTGCTCGACAGCTCACGGGTGCGCTCACGCACCTGCTGCTCGAGCCCCTGCTGCAGTTGCAGCAGCTCGGCCTCGACCTGCTTGCGCTCGGTGAGGTCGGCAAAGACGGCGATCATGTGGGGAGCCATGGTGCGGCTCTGGCACAGGGTCACACTGAGCTGGACCCAGCACAGGCTGCCATCGGCGCGGATCATCCGCTTCTCCAGCCGGTAATCCTGCCTCTGCCCCGCGAGCAGGGCGGTGAACAGGGCCAGCTCGCGCGGCAGATCCTCGGGGTGGGTCATGGCGTGCCAGGTTCGCGTCAGCATCTCCTGTTCGCTGTAGCCGAGCAGTCGCTCCAGCCCCGGGTTGGCCCGCAGCCAGCGTCCCTCGACCGACGAGAGGGCCATGCCCACCGACGACTGGTTGAAGGTGAGGGTGAACAGGTGCTCCTTGTCCTCCAGCACCTGGTTGAGGCTGCGTACCTGATGGCGCCTTTCCAGGTCGTGCAGGGTGTTCTCCACCAGGCGGCCGAAGTCGTCGAGATCGCGACAGGCCTCATCGTCGAGGTGGCGCGCGGCATGATCCACCAGACAGAGGGTGCCGAGCACCACGCCGTCCAGCGCCCGCAGTGGCCGGCCGGCATAGAAGACCACGTGGGGCTCGCCCGTCACCAGCGGGTTGTCGGCAAAGCGCGGGTCGAGTCTGGCATCCTGCACCTGCATGATGTCGGGGCGAAGGATGGCGTGGCCACAGAAGGAGTGCTCCCGGCTGATCTCGCACAGGGTGACCCCGGTGCGGGCGAGAAACCACTGCCGGTTCACGTCGGTCAGCGAGACCATGGCGATGGGCAGCGAGAAATGGCGGGTGATGAGCCGGGTCAGGCGATCCAGCTGGTCGATAGGCTCGCGGTCAAGCAAGCCCAGGATGCGGAGCCGTTCCAGTCGGCTCTCTTCATCCAGAGGAAGAGGGGGGGCAATCATACAGCGCTCCTGCTGGTGGCATTGCCTGAGTTGTATACAAGGCGATGAGGTCGCACCGTCTTATTGCGGTTCGACCGGTTTGCTTTTCTTCTTGTGCTTGCGCACCCGCATGTAGTTGCGGCGTACCCCGTAGGAGATGAGCAGCCCGGCCAGCAGGGCGACCAGCAGCATCAGCCGCTGTTTCTCCTGCACCACCTTGAGCCGGGTGTCCTTGTCCGCCAGCATCTGCTGCTCCTCCAGGGTAATGCGCAGATAGCCCAGCGTCTGCTCCCCATCCAGGATCTCCTGCACGAACTGGATGCGCCCCTTGCCCTGCTCGGGGACCGACTTGTTGTTGTCGCCGATGGGCAGCAGGCTGTCCAGCGGCACTGCATTGTCCGACTGGGCGAGGGGAATGCCGCGGGCATCGTAGAGGGTGACATCGAGGATCTCGGGTTCGGCGGCCAGATCCCGGGCCAGCCGCTCCAGCTCGCTGTTTTTCTCCTCCTTGATCCAGCGTTTCATGTCCCTGGCGGCATAGGCCACCAGTGCCTGGGCCCGGTTGCGCGCCTCGCTGTGCAGCGAGGCCTGGCTCTCGCCCTGCATGTGAATGAGCACGGCGAGTACCCAGAGTCCGAGCAGGACACCGGCACCCAGACTGAGCACACGTTTGATGGGGAGATGACGCAAGCGTTGAGCCTTTTGCTGACAAGGAGTGGCGGGATCTTGGCGCTTGCCTGTACAAAAAGCAATACGCTACTCTGGGCCAGTTTTGTTAACCCCATGATCACCAAGGAAGGCGTTATCCCTATGTTGTTGTCCCAATTGCCTGCAGAGATTTCAGAGTGGCCCGAGTGCCTGTCCGGCGCCCCCTGGTGGGAGCCGACGCCGCAGGCGCTGCTGCCCGCCGCCAGTGTGCTGGATGACGGCTGGCTGGTGCTGTTCGGTCGGGCCCTTGGCGGCCACCATCTCGGCAGGCTGGCCGGGTTGCTGGCGCGGCACGGACTGCAGGCACGACTCTATCCGCCCGCCATGCCGGCCGGGGTGCCCCTGCTGCTGCTGGGCACGGATCGCTTCTCACCCGCTCTGGTACAGACGCTCAAGGGGGAGGAGTGGGATATCGATCTGTGTCATCTGCCGGCCCTGCCCAGCCTGGCTGAGCCCGGTCTGCTGGTGATGGACATGGACTCCACCGCTATCCGCATCGAGTGCATCGACGAGATTGCCCGTTTGGCCGGGGTCGGCGAGCAGGTGGCGGCGGTCACGGCGGCCGCCATGCAGGGCAAGCTGGAGTTTTCCGACAGCCTGCGGGCCAGGGTCGCCCTGCTGGAGGGGGCACCGGTCACCATTCTCGACGAGGTGGCGGCCAACATGCCCTGGATGCCGGGCCTGCAACTGATGGTCGACACTCTCAAGCAGGCTGGCTGGAAGGTGGCGATCGCCTCCGGTGGTTTCACCCGTTTTGCCGGCCAGTTGCAGCGGGAGCTGGGGTTGGACGCCATCTTCGCCAACGAGCTGGCGGTGGTGGGGCTGCAGCTGACCGGCAAGGTGAGCGGGCGCATCGTCGATGCCACCGTCAAGGCCGAGGTGCTGCAGCAGCTGGCCGCGGAGTACGGCATCGCCACTGGCCAGACCGTGGCCGTGGGCGATGGTGCCAACGATCTCAAGATGATGGGGGTGGCCGGGCTCGGCATCGCCATCCACGCCAAACCGCTGGTGCGGGCCCAGGCGGCGGCCACCCTCAACCACCACGATCTGGAAGGGGTGATCTGCCTGCTTGGCGCCCTGGCCTGCCGCCAGCAGCGCTGGGATAGGCGCTGAGCCCACTAGGGCTGGACTCAACCCCACGTCACGGAGGACGTAGTCTCAAAATGGAACTGCTACAGCAATCCCTGTTTATTCCCTGCGGCGAACATCGGCTGCACGTACGCCACATTCAGCCGCGGGTTGCGGTACATGGCGAGCCGATCCTGATGGTGCACGGCGCCATCGAGAACGGCCGCATCTTCTATACCGAGTCGGGCAAGGGGCTGGCCTGTTTTCTGGCCCGCCACGGCTATCAGGTCTATGTGGCCGATCTGCGCGGGCGGGGGCTCAGCACGCCGGCCATTGCCGAGCAGGCCGAACATGGCCAGCATGAGCTCATCACCGAGGACCTGCCGGCCCTGCACCGCTGGATTGCCGCCCGTCATGCCGGCTTCAAGCTGCACTGGATGGCCCACTCCTGGGGCGGCGTCATCATGGCGTCGACCCTGGTGCGCTTTCCCGAGCTGGCGGAGCAGGTGGCCAGCCTGGTGTTCTTTGGCACCAAGCGCGGCGTGTCGGTACAAAATCCGGAGCGTTGGCTGAAGGTGGATCTGATCTGGAACCGGCTGGCCCCCTGGCTGGCCAGCCGCAGCGGCTTCCTGGCTGCGCGCAGATTGAAGATAGGGGCGGATGACGAGCCGCTGCGCTACCTGCAGGAGACTATCCCCTGGGTCAAGTGTGGCCCCTGGCAGGATCCCAGCGACGGGTTCGCCTATGACGAGGCGGCCGCCCGGGTCAACTGGCCGCCGCTCTGGATGATCTCGGCCAAGGCGGACAAGGTGCTGGGTCACCCGACCGACGTGCGCCGCTTCAGCGCCGAGATGGGCTCGGCTGCGCGCCATACCCGGCTCGGCCGGGACAACGGCAACCGGCTCGATTACGACCACATCAACATGCTGACTGCACCTCAGGCGCAGGAGGATCACTTCCCGCAGATCCTCGAATGGCTGCTCAACCCGCAGGCGGCCTGATGGGGGAACCCCGGGGGGCTGGTAGCCGCAAGAGTGCGAAAAACAATGGCGGACCCAGGGTCCGCCATTGCTTGCTGCTTGGTGTAGCGCCGCCTCGAGTCGGTGCCCTCTTCTTTACTTGATGGGCGCCGTGATGCCGAGCCGGAACAGCGTTGCCTGGCTGGTATCGGTCAGCTCGCCAACCCCCACCACGCTCCACAGCTCCTCTTCAAGCTTCTTGGCCTTGTGAATGGCGAACTTGGCGATGTAGTCCAGCTCGTTGGCGATGAAGTTGGTATCGGGGCGACCGGTACGGGAGATGCCGACCAGCACCGAGTAGAACTCCCCCTGGCGCAGTGCCTGCTCGATGAAGCTGCGCTTCTCCGCCACGTTCTGGAAGCTGCTGGCGAGCCGGCTGGTGAAGATGGGCAGGCCGGTCGCCGTCTGCAGACTGGCGATATAGACCTCCTCCTCCTGCGGTTGATCCTCGCGCTCGATGGCCCGCAGCGGGTTCATGATGAGCTGCTTGAGCAACTCCCCCTGGAATAGCGGGTAGAGGTTGTCCTGATCGCCCTGCTCGGCACAGGCCTTGAGCAGGCGCGACAGGCTGCGCGGCTGCGGCGCATGACCGACCGAGGCCGGCTTGGGGGCACCCTTGAGCTTGTTGATGTAGACCGGGGTGCAGAAGACGTGGTGGGTATAGATGTTGCGCAGTGCCCGTGCCATGCCGCGATAACGGCGCTGCTCCTGGGCCGCTTTGAGCTTGTTCTGGTTGCTCTCGATCAGCAGCTTGAAGAACTGGCGGCCGGTGTGGCGCTCGGGATCCCCCTCGATGCACAGGTGCAGCACGGTGCGGGTCAGGTTGATGCTGACCAGCCTGTAGGGGAGGCGTTGCAGATCCATGCTCTTGGAGAGTTCCTGCAGGCGCGGCAGGGCGATGGTGACTATGTCGTCCTTCGCCCCCTCGAACGGCTCTTCCAGCTCGATTTGCATGCCGTGGGCCGAGATGTCGCGGGTCCAGCCGAGCCAGGCCCGGCCATTGTGCTTGATGGCGACGGCGGTCTTGTGGATGTAGCGAGCCTCCTTGCGCAGCTGGACATAGTGCAGCGTCTCGATCTCGAAGGGGGCGGCACTGCTGTCGTGACCGAAGCGCTGCAGCTCGTTGGCGTTGTGCTGGCTGGAGGCGTCGAACTGGAACTCTTCCCGCTGGCTGTCGAGGCCGACTTGCTGCAGCAGACCGACGTAGCTTATCTGCTTGAGCCGCTCCTGCAGCAGCATGTCCTGCAGCTGGGGGCTCTCCTTGCCCTGCTGACTGGCCAGATCGGCCTCGTGCAGGTCGCAGCGTTCCAGACTGAACTTGTAGACCCGCCAGCTGGGGCGACGGGCCCCCACCTGGAAGAAGAGCGACATCAGGCCGCTTTGCAGCAGCTCCTCCCGGGTGGCGGAGAAGAAGTAGAGGTGGCTGCGCACCGAGTGGGTAAAGCAGTAGATCAGGGTCTCTTTCAATTCTCCCTTCGCCGGCAACAGGGCCTGCATGCGGGTGGCCGAGAACAGGCTGGCGAGCATGTCGCGGTTCTTGGCGTCGCGCCAATACTCCAGGATGTGCTGGTTGTTCTCGGTGCGCAGGGCGATCTCGAGGCTGGGACTGTCGCCCGAGCCGAAGAACAGCGGCATGCCGGTCATGCGCGGCAGGTAGAACTGCTCATACCCCTTGATGATGGCCGCGGAGAGCAGGTAGTCGACGCTGACCCGGTAGCGGCTCTTGTTGCTCTCGATGAAATCGTTCAGAAACTGGTCGAAGGCCGGGTGTTCACCGGTCTTGATCAGCCTGAGCCAGTATTTCCCTTCCTTGCTCTCTTCCCCGAGGATCTGGTAGCTGACCGAATGGTGCAGGACGGGATTGGGGTGATCCCGTTCCAGCCCGGTGAAGAACACCTCGACCTGAGCGCCGGTCTGGTAGTTGGGCAGATAGGGCACCGAAACCCGGATCCCGCCCAGAGAGAGATCGGAACTCTTGGCGAACAGCTTGTCGCCATCGGCGAACTTGATCACCACGGGGGAGCTGAAGTGCATCCGCTCCTGGCGCCGGCCATAGTAGCTGGCAAAGGAGATGGGATTGACATCGTACTGGCGAAACGGGCTGACGGGGGGCTGGAGTTGGCCGTCGTTCTTGCCATGCTGGTATTTTTGCCAGTATTGCAGCGCTTCGTAGACCCCCAGGGTGTAGTCATCCTTGTAGAGGTAGCACTGGGACTGGAACAGGCCGATGGCCTCGGCCGGCATGAAATGGGTGATCCCTTCGAACTCGTGCACCAAGCACTCATCGCCCAGCTCGTCGCGCATGTCGATGACCCGGCGGCAGGGGGTGCATTTGCGTTTGAGCTCCATCTTGATCAGAAAACGGCTGTTGCTGTTCTCGTCCTGGGTCAGGCGATTGAGGATGTCATCGAAATCCTTTTCTCTGAGCAGAGGAATAAGTTGTTCAATCAGGTGCTGTTGTTGTTCTGATTCCATGTGTTCCTGCCACGGAAAGTCACTTTTCCGATTCTGGGTTTGATCTGTCGGTCGCAAACAAGTATATCAAGCAGGAATTCATCCTGTCCCCGAGTTATCCATGGCCAAAAACAAAACTGCCTATGTTTGTACCGAATGTGGCGCCGACTTCACACGCTGGCAGGGCCAGTGCAGTGAGTGCAAGGAGTGGAACACCATCAGCGAGGTGCGCCTCGGCTCGGTGACCCCGGGCAAGAGCGCCCGCTACAGCGGCTATGCCGGCGCCGTCGGCAGCCAGGTCCAGACGCTGGCGGAGATCGCCACCACCGAGATCCCCCGTTTCTCTTCCGGCTTCAAGGAGCTGGATCGGGTGCTTGGCGGCGGCGTGGTGCCGGGGTCGGCCATCCTGATCGGTGGCAACCCGGGGGCGGGCAAGTCGACCCTGTTGCTGCAGACCATGTGTGGCCTGGCCGAGCGGATGAAGACCCTGTACGTCACCGGTGAGGAGTCGTTGCAGCAGGTGGCGATGCGGGCATCGCGTCTCGGCCTGCCCACCGACAAGCTGCGCATGCTGTCGGAGACCTCGGTCGAGCAGATCTGCCTGATTGCCCAGCAGGAGCAGCCGCAGATCATGGTCATCGACTCCATTCAGGTGATGCATGTGGCGGATGTGCAGTCGGCGCCGGGGTCCGTCTCCCAGGTGCGGGAAGCGGCCGCCCTGCTGACCCGCTATGCCAAGCAGAATCACGTCGCCATCTTCATGGTGGGCCACGTGACCAAGGATGGCACCCTGGCCGGTCCCAAGGTGCTGGAGCACTGCATCGACTGTTCCGTGCTGCTCGACGGCAGCCACGACTCTCGCTTTCGCACCCTGCGCTCCCACAAGAACCGCTTCGGGGCGGTCAACGAGCTGGGGGTCTTCGCCATGACCGGGCAGGGTATGCGGGAAGTGAGCAACCCTTCCGCCATCTTCCTCAGTCGCGGTGAGGAGCAGGCGCCCGGCTCCATCGTGATGGTGATCTGGGAGGGCACGCGTCCGCTGCTGGTGGAGTTGCAGGCGCTGGTGGACTACTCCCAGCTCTCCAATCCGCGTCGGGTGGCGGTGGGGATGGATCACAACCGGCTCGCCATGCTGCTGGCAGTGCTGCATCGCCACGGCGGGTTGCAGATGGCGGATCAGGATGTCTTCATCAACGTGGTCGGCGGAGTCAAGGTAGAGGAGACCAGTGCGGATCTGGCCCTGTTGCTGGCCATGGTCTCCAGTTTTCGCGATCACTCCCTGCCCAAGGATCTGGTGGTGTTCGGCGAGGTGGGGTTGTCCGGCGAGATCCGGCCAGTGCCGTCCGGCCAGGAGCGGCTGCAGGAGGCGGCCAAGCATGGCTTCCGCCGTGCCATAGTGCCGCACGCCAATGCCCCCAAGCATCCCATCGAGGGCATGGAAGTTGTGCCGGTCAAGAAGCTGGCCGATGCTCTGGAGGCGCTGTAAGCAGAACAGGGTTCGCGGACGGGCAATAAAAAGGAGCGCAACGGGCGCTCCTTTTTATTGAGTGATGGGGCAGTGGCTCAGGGGTGGGGGTGTTCGAGATGCTCGCTCAGCAGCTGTTCCAGCTCCCTGTGCAGCAACTCTTCATCGCCGACGTTGAGTTCGATCATCCGTTTGAGATGGGTGGCGCTGTCGATATCGATATGGTGGCAGTAGAACCCAAGCTTCTTGCTGGCTTCATGGGTCAGCATGACCTGCATCTTGATCTCGATGTCACTGCCGCTCAGCACGAAGCTGAGTGAGTACTCTTTGTCGTCATTGCTTTCCCAGTCATCGGGCCGGATCAGCAGGGCGCCCTGCAGGGAAATATCGACCAGCTGGGTCCGCCATTTTTTATCGCCCTGGACGAGATCGGCCATGGTCAAGTAAAGGATCCGTGAAAAACGGCGACGCTCGGACATTCTCATCTCCTGTCAGCAATAGGTACGGGTGCTATAGGTCATGACATAGAGTGTAATGCACCTTGCACATCAGGATCTTGAACTGGCTCCGAAATTGGATATCAAACCTGTTGGGCGCTGAGTGACTCTACTACCTGCAGTGCCTTGATCAACCGATCTTCCTGCTTGAAACGATCTTCCAGCACGGGGCCAAGCTGGTTCAAGTCTTCATCCAGCAGCAGCATCTGGGCCTCGTCCGCGTTGCTGTACTTGTCGTTGAACTCCAGCGCGAACTCGGTGCAGGCGCGGATATGGGGGTAGATGCGCTTGGCCAGCTCCAGCTTGTCGCCGCTGGCCTGTTCGAAAGCGGTTACCACATGGTGGTAGATCTCGAAGTGGCCGGCGCTGACGTAGTCGACCAGCTGTTCGCAGAAACTTTGCAGTTCCACATGGCCCGGGAGCGAGCGCTGCTTGCTGTTGCGGGTGGGTTTCAAGCCGGCGAGCCGCATGTACTCGACCAGCAGTGCCTGTCTGGCGTCCAGCCAGTCATCGATAGCTCTGTGCTTTCCTGCCAATGCGCGTTTGGTTTGTTCCAGTTCAGTTAACATACTCCCTCCGTGGGGCATAGGCATGGAGTGCTATCGTGACAGGCCTCCGGCCTTTTTATGGACTGACGACACCTTCCTATAACTAGGGAAAATCCGGTTGACCGTCAATAGGGGCATGGGGATATTGTTACACCAGGTGGTGTTTTGGTTACAAGGCGCCATCATTTGCTCTCCTCTTCCCGTCAATTACGATCACGAAGGGGCGAGATATGTGACTATTTCCGCAGATCTTGATGAAAACCCCAGCATTCAAGCCAATCCGGCTGATAAAGCCTTTGCCTGAGTGTTTTTTTTTGAATAGAGTGGCCCGGTGCTAAATGCCCGATCATAAAGGAAATGTTATGAACAAAGCTCAACTTGTCGATGCAATTGCAGCCAAAGCAGATCTGAGCAAAGCTCAGGCCAAAGTTGCTCTGGAAGAGATCATCAATGGTATTACCCAGAGCCTGAAAGAAGGTGATGCTGTGCAGTTGGTGGGTTTTGGTACCTTCAAGGTGAACCATCGCGCTGGCCGTACCGGTCGCAATCCGCAAACTGGTAAAGAGATCCAGATTGCAGCCGCGAATGTGCCGTCCTTTGTGGCAGGCAAGGCGCTCAAAGACGCCGTCAAGTAATCCCCCAAAACCCGGCGCCAGCCGGGTTTTTTATTGCCATCGTCAGCGGAAATTGTTTCAGATACACTCAAGATATGGCGTGCGCTGTAGTGAGGTGGATGATGGAACAGAAAAATGCCATTCGGCAGGTTGCCGTACCTTGGGCTCCGTCCCGCCAACTCCCCCCGGGCCTGGTTGTGGCCGAACTTCATCAGGATATCTGGAGCGATTCCCTCACCATCATGCTGGGCAGGGCTCGCAGCATCGATCTGCCGCCGCAGATCCTGTGCCGGGTCTATTTCCGACATATCTTTGCGGTGCGGGTCATGGAGGATTGCGATCTGGCCGAGGGCAAGGATAGTCATGCCATCGAGGAGCAGATCCAGCTCATCACCCCGTCCCGGTTTGCCAGCTGGTTCCATCAGGAGTCGGACGGCCTGCACCTGGACGAGGATCTGCAGCACTATCGCATCTCGACCTGGGATTACTGCGCCGATGTGCTGACCTCCAGGGCGCCCGAGCTGCAGTTCGTGGAGAAAGGGGAGTAGCGTCACTCTCTGCAGCATAAAAAAACCGGCAACACTGAGTGTTGCCGGTTTTTTATTGGTCGGTGCGGGGGGAGTTCAGCCGAGCAGTTGATCCCGATGCAACCCCAGCACGATGAGCAAGCCGATGAAGTAGAAGGCGCTGAGCTTGACGCCCAGGATGGCGAGCAGACCGGCGCAGAGCCGGACGATGGCCTTGTGCAGCCAGGAACCGGTGAAGCGGTACATGGTTACTCCGCCGCCTCGGTGGCGGCGAATTCCGGCACCTTGGCCATGGCATCCAGCACCACCTGGATATCTGCTCCCGGCTTGCAGGCATTTTCGCTCAGGTGACGGCGCCAGGCGCGAGCCCCCTGCATGTTCTGGAACAGCCCCAACATGTGGCGGGTCATGTGGGAGAGATAGTTGCCCTTGGCCAGCTCCTGTTCGATATAGGGCAGCATCATCCGCACCACCTCGTGGCGACTCGGCACGGCGTTGTTCTGGCCGAATACTAGATTGTCCACCTGCGCCAGAATGTAGGGGTTCTGATAGGCCTCGCGCCCCATCATGACGCCATCCAGGTGCTGCAGGTGCTCGAGGGTCTGTTCAAGGGAAGTGACGCCGCCGTTGATGGCGATGGTGAGGTCCGGGTAATCCTGTTTGACCCGGTAGACGCGGGGATAGTCGAGCGGCGGGATCTCGCGGTTTTCTTTGGGGCTCAGACCGCTCAGCCAGGCCTTGCGGGCATGGACGATGAAGGTATCGCAACCGGCGTCGCGCACCTGTTCGATGAAGGCCTGCAGAAATTCGTAGGAGTCCTGATCGTCGATGCCGATGCGGGTCTTCACCGTCACCGGAATGTCGACCAGATCGCGCATCGCCTTGACGCAGTCGGCCACCAGTGCGGGCTCGCCCATCAGGCAGGCGCCGAAGCGGCCGTTCTGTACCCGATCGGAGGGGCAGCCAACGTTGATGTTCACCTCGTCATAGCCACGCTCCTCGGCCAGCTTGGCGCAGCGTGCGAGATCGGCCGGATTGCTGCCACCCAGTTGCAGGGAGATGGGATGTTCCTGCTCGCTGTATCCCAGGTAATCACCCTTGCCGTGGATGATGGCGCCGGTAGTCACCATCTCGGTATAGAGCAATGTCTGGCGAGTCATCAGACGATGGAAATAACGGCAATGCCGATCGGTCCAGTCCAGCATGGGGGCGATGGAAAAACGCTGCGCCTGCATAAAAATCATCCGGGTTGGCTAAACAAAGGGGGCGGATTTTACCACAACGTGAGGCAGCCCCAGAAAATGAATTTTGTCACCGCGCCAAAGGGGGCCCTGTGATAGTATCCGGCTAATAAAAAGGGTAATTGCGTGATCATGAATCAAGACCAACTTTTACAACGAGCCGAACGACTCTGCGAACAACGCGGGATCCGCTTCACCCCTACCCGACGTCAGGTGTTCAGGCTGCTGGCTGCCCATGGCAATGCCATCAGCGCCTATGATTTGTTGGCCCAGTTGCAACAGACAGAGGCCCACGCCAAGCCGCCGACCGTTTATCGGGCGCTCGATTTTCTGCTCGAACAGGGTTTTGCCCACAAGGTGGAGTCGCTCAACGCCTTCATATTCTGCTGTCACTTCGACCATGCCCACCCGATGCAGTTGCTCATCTGTGACCAGTGCGGCGAGGTGGTTGAGCTGCATGATCCGGCGATCGATGGCGCGTTTTCCGAGCAAGCCAAGTTGCATGGCTTTACTATTACCAATAAGACGATTGAGGCACATGGCCAATGTGCTCGCTGTACGCCCACTGTAGGAAGTCAACATGAAGGCTGATTTTGTAAACCCGTTCCTGCTCTCCCTGCTCAATGTGCTCTCCACCATGGCACAGCTTGAGCTCAAGCCGGGCAAACCCAAGCGCAAGATGGACGAGCTGGCGCGCGGCGATGTCTCCGGCCTCATCGGCATGGTCGGCCCGCAGACCCGGGGATCCCTCTCCATCAGTTTCGAGAAGGGGCTGGCACTGGAGATCATGCGCCGCATGCTGGGCGAGGCGCCGGCCACCATCAATGAAGAGGTGACCGACATGGTGGGCGAGATCACCAACATGGTGACCGGCGGTGCCAAGCGCATGCTGGGGGAGAAGGGGTATGAATTCGACATGGCGACTCCCATCATCGTCTCCGGTCTCAACCACACCATCACCCATCGTGCCGACGGCACCAAGATCATGATGCCGTTTGAATCAGATTACGGTCGGGCAACCATCGAAATCTGCTTCGAGTAACCCTATGTGGAAAGCGCTGAAATGGTTCTTCATCGGCTGGGCCCTGCTGCTTATCCTCTCTGATATCGAGATCACCACCTCGCTCTACAAGTACGAAGACAACCGGGTGCTCGTGAATTTTCCGCGTTGGCAGGCAGCACAGCCCTGGGGAACCTTTGAGTGGCATGCCGGGCGAGTTGAGACCCACTGGTATGGACTGGCCGGCAAACCCAAACCGGATCCGCTGCTGTAACGGCAGACCCCGCCCAACGAAAGAGGCCAGCTGATGCTGGCCTCTTTCGTTATTGGCTGACGGGTCAAGCGGCTTCTGCCGCCAGCGCCTCGCGGGGGCGTTGCAGCATGCCGAGGCCGCAGGTCAGCAAGGTCGGCAACAACCAGGCCAGCCCCTTGTCGAACAGCGGCAGGAAGGCGAACGCATCCATCTGCATGCCGGCAGCGCCCAGCCCGTCCAGGCAGCCGAACAGAAAAGCCACCAGCAGCACGGCGCGAAACGCCAGCCGTGGTCGACCGAAACGGCCCTGTGCAAAAGTGACCAGCACCAGTGCGATGGCGACCGGATAGATGGCGACCAGGATCGGAATGGAGAGGCTGATGAGCTGGCTCAGCCCGACGTTGGCCACCAGGATGGAGACGCATCCCATCAGCAGTACCCACTTGCGGTATGTCCAGCCGGCCAGACCGTGGAAGTAGTCGGCGCTGGCGCAGAGCAGGCCGACTGCGCTGGTGAAGCAGGCCAGGGTGATGATGGCGGCCAGGATTAACTGACCGGAGTGGCCGAACAGGCTCAGTACGTAGGCGTTGACGATGGCGCCGCCATTGTCGACGCTGGTTACCACGCCCGCTGCGCTGTTGCCGAGGTAGAACAGGGAGATGTAGACCGCCGAGAGACCAACCGCCGAGATGAGCCCTGCGATGGTCAGGTACTTGAACTGGCTCGGGTAGTCCTCGATGCCCCTGCGTTGCAGCAGGCCGATGATGAGGGCGCCGAACATCAGGGATCCGAGGGTATCCATGGTGTTGTACCCCTCCAGCATGCCCTTGATGAGCGGCGTATCCGTATAGTCGCCGCTGGCCTCTGGCTGGGTGCCTTGCGGGTTAACCAGGACCCCGATCGCCAGGATCAGCAGCATCACCATCAAGACAGGGGTCATGTATTTGCCCACCGCATCCAGCAGTCTGCCTCGGTTCAGCGATACCAGGATCACCAGTGTGAAGAAGAGCAGGCTGTAGAGCAGCAGACCGTGCTGGCCGGCGTCACCCAGCCAGGGCTTGAGCCCCATTTCATAAGCCACCAGGCCGGTACGGGGGGTGGCGAAGGCCGGCCCCATGATGATGTAGATGGCAATGGCCAGCGCCGTGGCTGCCCAGGTCGGCAGATGGCGGGTCATCGCCGTCCAGCCACTGCTGCCCTGTCCGGCGCTGCCTCTGGCAACGGCGACCAGGGTCAGCAGAGGCAGACCCACCGCCGTCAGCAGAAAACCGACCATGGCGGCCAGCAGATGCTCACCGGCCATGAAGCCGGCCAGCGGTGGAAAAATGATGTTGCCTGCCCCCAGATAGAACGCAAACGTCATAAAACCCAGTCCGAATATGTCGGACAACTTCAGTGATTTCGTCAAACCTGACCTCATCTGCCTTATCAGCTTGTTCTTGTTGATTGCACCCACTGCCTGGCAGATAACCGGATAACAATGCTTCCCTCTCCTGTGCCATCGGAAGATCGTCACAGGAGTACCATCTTGAGCATAAAGAAGAGATATTTGATCTCAATCACACATTAATATCTTGAAACAATTTAGTTGACCAGAATAAATCACCGATAGAACTGCAGTTGGCGGAAGCGAGAGGGCGGAGCGGGAAAGGGGAGGTCAGCATGGCATAGCCGGCAGGAAACCATGCCGGGCGAGATGGCACACAAACAAAAGAGCCTGCACAAGGCAGGCTCTTTGACATGGGCAGGAGAATCAGGCGGCTTCGGCAGCCAGTTTCTCGCCGGAGCGTACCAGCATCCCGAGGCCACAGGCCAGCAGGGTCGGCAGCAACCAGGCCAGGCCCTTGTCGAACAGCGGCAGGAAGGCGAAGGCATCCATCTTCATGCCGGCGGCACCCAGGCCGTCCAGGCAGCCAAACAGGAAGGCAACCATCAACACGCCACGGAACACCAGGCGCGGACGACCGAAGTAACCCTTCAGGAAGGTGACCAGTACCAGTGCTACGGCAACCGGGTAGATGGCGACCAGTACCGGGATGGAGAGGCTGATGAGCTGGCTCAGACCCACGTTGGCCACCACGGCGCAGATGACGCCCAGCAAGACCACCAGCTTCTTGTAGCTCATGCCGGTGAGGTTGTGGAAGAAGTCGGAGCAGGCGGAGATCAGACCCACGGCGGTGGTGAAGCAGGCCAGGGTGATGATGGCGGCCAGGATGAACTGACCCGGCTGGCCGAACAGGCTCAGTACGTAGGCGTTGACGATGGCGCCGCCGTTGCTGACGTCGGTGGCGACGCCGGCAGCCGTATTGCCCAGCTGGAACAGGGAGACATAGACCACGGAGAGACCGATGGCGGAGATGATGCCGGCAATGGCCAGGTACTTGAACTGGCTACGGTAGTCCTGGATGCCTTTCTGGCGCAGCAGGTCGACGATCAGGGCGCCAAACATCAGGGACGCCAGGGTGTCCATGGTGTTGTAGCCTTCCAGGATCCCTTTCACGAAGGGGCCGTTCTGATAGTCGCCGGAAGAGACGGGCATGGAGCCTTGCGGCGCCACGAATACACCGATGGCCAGAGTCAGCAGCAACAGCATCAGCAGCGGAGTCAGGTATTTGCCGATGGCGTCCATCAGCTTGCCCTGATTCAGAGAGACCAGGATGGCCACCCCGAAGAACAGCACTGTGTAGGCAAACAGGCCGGCTTGGCCCATGTCGCCGATGAAGGGTTTGAGGCCCATCTCGTAGGCCACCAGACCGGTACGGGGGGCTGCGAAGGCCGGGCCGATGATGATGTAGATGGCGACGGCCAGTGCGGTGGCCACGCCGGCCGGCAGCAGCTTGGTCATGCCGGCCCAGCCGTTGCCGGCCTTGGCGACGGCAATGATGGTGATGAGGGGCAGACCCACGGCGGTCACCAGGAAGCCCAGCATGGCCAGAGAGAGGTGCTCACCCGCCATGTAGCCGGCCAGCGGCGGGAAGATGATGTTACCGGCGCCCAGATAGAACGCGAAGGTCATGAAGCCCAGTCCGAGCACGTCGGACAATGTGAGTGATTTCGTCAATTTCAACCTCGTCTGTCTTGTAAACTATTGCTTGTTATAGTTTTTTATTGGTCGGTGACCGGCGTTGTTCAGGGGTAAAAAAAAGAGCCCCGCTTGTTTTTTCATCGCAACCAGTGGTTTGAGCTGGTCTGGAGCGGGCGCTCGTTTAGGAGTCAGCATAATGGCGTGAAAAAATAGTTCAAGACGAAATTTACATCTTCAAATAGAAGGGGCTGGTTAGTTGGATATATCTGTCGGAATAGGTTCCCTCAGCAGAATGGATCACAATTTCACCCCTATCGCACCTGTTTAATCCTCTGCCAAGTAGCAATAAAACACGATTTGCCTCTTTTCCCGCCCTGGTGATAACAGCTGTATAACAAACGGCATGCAGATCAAAATCCGCCGAAATGCATAAAATTTCATCGGCCATGGCCGTCGGCACGACCAGTGCGACCTGGCCATCGGGGGCCAGCAAGCGGTCGCAGGCGGCCAGCAGAGCATGGCTGTCGAGGGCGCCGGTATGGCGGGCCATCGCCCTGGCCGGATCGCGAAATGACTGGCCCGCCACAAAGTAGGGGGGGTTGGCGACGATGAGATCGTAAGGGTCGGCCTGATACCCCTGAATGGCGCTCTCTATGATGGTGACCCGCAGCGGCCAGGGGGAGACGGCTGCATTCTCGCGGGCCTGCTGCGCCGCATGCTTATCCAGCTCCACCGCATCGATGCGGCAGTCGGCGTGGCTGCGTTGGGCCAGCATCAGGGCGATGAGGCCGCTGCCGGTGCCAATGTCGAGGATCCGGCGAGCCTTGCCGAGCGGTGCCCAGGCGCCCAGCAGAATGCCGTCGGTGCCCACCTTCATGGCGCAGCGATCGTGCTCGACGTGAAACTGTTTGAAGGTAAAACCGCTGTTTCGTGCCATCCGACTCCCGTCCTGTACCCGCCTCGCAGAAAATGGTCGGCGATTATAGCGGCTAAGGCACAGTCACCATAGGAGCCGACGACATAATCGCCTATAATCTGCCGTTTCCTTAATGACCGAGTATTGCCATGAGCCAGTCCTTTGATGATTTCGACCTGAATCCAGCCCTCAACCGGGCCTTGGCCGAGATGGGTTTCACCCGCCCCACCACCATCCAGCAGATGGTGCTGGAGCCAGCCCTGGACGGCCGCGATATTCTGGCATCCGCCCCGACCGGTACCGGCAAGACCGCCGCCTTCCTGTTGCCGGCGCTCCAGCATCTGCTGGACTTCCCGCGCCGCAAGCCGGGCCCCTGCCGCATGCTGGTGCTGACCCCGACCCGCGAGCTGGCGCTGCAGGTGACCGCTCACGCCAAGGCGCTGGCGGCCCACACCAATCTCAGCATCGAGACCATCATCGGCGGCGTCAGCCACGAAGAGCAGCTGCCGGCCCTGACCAAGACCACCGACATAGTGGTCGCCACCCCGGGCCGTCTGCTCGAGTACATCGAGAAAGAGGAGTTCGAGAGCCACGACATCGAGGTGCTGGTGCTGGATGAAGCGGACCGCATGCTGGACATGGGCTTCATCAAGGACGTGAACCGCATCGTCGAAGAGGCGCGTTATCGCAAGCACACCATGCTCTTCTCCGCCACCCTGGAAGGGGCAGGTCTCGAGAAGTTCGCCAGCGAGATCCTCAAGGATCCGGTTGAGCTGCATGCCGAGCCGCCGCGCAGCGAGCGTCGCCCGATCACCCAGTGGGTTCACCTGGCCGACGACGCTGCCCACAAGCTGGCCCTGCTGGTGCACATCCTGAAGAACCCGGAAACCCAGAAGGCCATCATCTTCGTCAAGACCCGCGAGCGGCTGGCGGAGCTCTCCGGCCAGCTGCAGGCGGTGGGCGTGCCCTGCGCCTGGATCCGTGGCGAGATGGAGCAGGCCAAGCGCATCGAGTCGATCCGCAAGTTCCATGAAGGGGAGGTGCCTTTCCTTATCGCCACCGACGTTGCCGCCCGCGGCATCGACCTGCCCAACGTCAGCCATGTCATCAACTACGACATGCCTTACGGCGCCGATGTTTACGTTCACCGTATCGGCCGTACCGGCCGCGCCGGCAACCGCGGTTGCGCCATCAGCCTGGTGGAGGCCCACGACATGGCCATGGTGGCCAAGATCGAACGCTACACCGAAGAGCGCCTCAAGCGCCGGGTGATCGACGAGCTGCGTCCCAAGCACAAGGAGGCGCGGGTGCCGGTGAAGAAGAAAAAGCCGAAGGACGACAAGAAGAAGTCTGCCAAGAAGAAAAAGAAGTAAGCCTGCCCGCCACAACGGCCATCCCCGGATGGCCGTTGTGCTTTTTGGCGTTTGATGGGCCGGATGTCGGGCAGAAAAAAGCCGACGCATAAACGTCGGCCAATAAAAAGTGCTTACAACAGAGGATTCACCTATTCAGACTGGAGGATCCTGAAATTGGTTCCCTCGGGTCGTAATTAATTTTCAGCGCGTTTGAACATCAGGGTGTTGGCGTCGGACTCTTCCGGTACGAAGTAGTAGCCGTCGGCGTTGAACCCGGTCAGCTGTTCCACCTTGGTGAGTCGGTGCTTGATGATGTGACGGGCCATCATGCCGCGCGCCTTCTTGGCGTAGAAGCTGATGATCTTGAACTGGCCGTTCTTCTCGTCCTTGAACACCGGCGTGATGATACGCCCCTGCAGGGCCTTGGGGCGTACCGACTTGAAGTACTCGTCGGAGGCGAGATTGATCAGCACCTCGTCCCCCTGGGCGGCCAGCGCCTTGTTCAGGTGTTGGGTGATGATGTCGCCCCAGAACTGGTAGAGATCCTTGCCGCGCGCGTTGTCGAGCCGAATGCCCATCTCCAGTCGGTAGGGCATCATCAGATCGAGTGGACGCAGCACCCCGTACAGGCCGGAGAGCATGCGCAGGTGGGCCTGGGCGAAGTCGAGATCTGCCTCGCTGAAATCTTCCACCGCCAGCCCCGTGTAGACATCCCCCTTGAAAGCCAGCAGTGCCTGACGGGCGTTGGCCGGGGTGAAATCAGGCTGCCAGTCGGCAAAACGGGCGGCGTTGAGGCCGGCCAGCTTGTCGCTGATCTTCATCAGGCTGGCGATCTGGTCCGGGCTCAACTGGCGGGCCCGGCCGATCAGTTCGGCGGAGTGGTCCAGCAGCTCGGGTTGGGTGAAACGGGAAGTCACCAGCGGCGACTCGTAATCCAGCGTCTTGGCCGGGGAAACCACAATCAGCATAACGATCCTTTATAGCGGTGACGCACGCCCCTCATTCATCCAGGGTGACGTTGTCGAGTGTGCCTGAACCCAGCTGTTCTCGGCCCGACAGCTTGATCAGCAGTCGCAGGTCGTTGGCGGAGTCGGCATGGGCAAGGGCCTCACTGTAGCCAATTTGGCCGGCACAGAACAGGGCGAACAGCGCCTGATCGAAGGTCTGCATGCCGAGTTCGGTGGACTTGGTCATCACCTCCTTGAGCCGGTGCATCTCCCCCTTGCGGATGATGTCGGTGATGAGCGGGGTGTTGAGCAACACCTCGAAGGCGGCAAAACGACGCCGTCCATCCGGGCTGGGCAGCAGTTGCTGGGCCACGATGGCGCGCAGGTTGAAGGAGAGATCAAACAGGAACTGACGGTGTTTCTCCTGGGGCACCAGGTGCAGGATGCGATCCAGCGCCTGGTTGGCGTTGTTGGCGTGCAGGGTGGCGAGGCAGAGGTGACCGGTCTCGGCGAACTGCAGGGCAAACTCCATGGTCTCCTGGCTGCGGATTTCGCCGATCAGGATCACGTCCGGCGCCTGACGCAGTGAGCTCTTCAGCGCCACGTCGAACGACGCTGTGTCTATGCCCACCTCGCGCTGGGTGATCAGGCTGCGGCCGTGCTGATGCACGAACTCCACCGGATCTTCCACCGTCAGGATGTGGCCGTCCACATGCTGGTTGCGATAGCCGATCATGGCCGCCTGGGTGGTGGACTTGCCGGCGCCGGTGGCACCGACGAACAGCACAAGTCCGCGCTTGGCGAGGGCGATCTCCTGCAATATGGGGGGCAGTGCCAGCTCGTCGAAGGTGGGGATGCGGGTCTCGATGCGGCGCAGTACCATGCCGGGCAGCTCCTGCTGCCAGAAGGCGCTGACCCGAAAGCGGCCAAGCTCCTCGCGGTGGATGGCGTAGTTGGCCTCCTTGGTGCGCAGGTAGCGTTCGAAGTGCTCCGGGCTCAGGGTCTCCTTCACCAGTGCCAGTGCCCTTGCCTTGTCGAGTGGCGCTTCTGCCAGTGACTGCAGGTGGCCGTTGACCTTGAGGGTCGGCGGCGTGCCGACCGTGATGAACAGATCCGAGCCTTTGCGGGCGACCAGCTCGGTCAGCAGGGCATCCAGATTCATAACGACTCCTTCCCTAGATTCGTCGTGGTTAGATGGTGTTGGGATCGACCGCCTTAGCCTTGGCATCCAGCGCCGCCACCATGCCGCGGCTCACCAGCTGCTTGAGGCTCTGGTCCATGGTCTGCATGCCGTGGGTCATCCCGGTCTGGATCACCGAGTAGAGCTGGGCGATCTTGTCCTCCCGTATGAGGTTTCGCACGGCAGGAATACCCATCATGATCTCGTGGGCCGCTACCCGGCCGCCGCCGATGCGCTTGAGCAGGGTCTGGGAGATGACCGCCCGCAACGATTCGGAGAGCATGGAGCGCACCATGTCTTTTTCCGCACCGGGGAAGACGTCGATGATCCGGTCTATGGTTTTGGCCGCCGACGAGGTGTGCAGGGTGCCGAACACCAGGTGACCGGTCTCGGCCGCGGTCATGGCCAGACGAATGGTTTCCAGATCGCGCATCTCGCCCACCAGTATGATGTCCGGGTCTTCCCGCAGCGCCGAGCGCAGGGCGTTGCTGAAGCTCTTGGTGTCGCGGTGCACTTCCCGCTGGTTTACCAGGCAGCGTTTGTTTTCGTGCACGAATTCGATGGGATCCTCGATGGTGAGGATGTGGTGATGGAAGTTCTCGTTGATGTAGTTGACCATGGCCGCCAAGGTAGTGGACTTGCCCGAACCTGTCGGACCGGTCACCAGCACCAGGCCGCGCGGGTATTCGGCAATCTTGCGAAAGATCTCCGGGGCATCAAGATCTTCCAGGCTCAGCACTGTGCTGGGGATGGTCCGAAATACCGCGCCGGAGCCGCGCGCCTGCTGGAAGGCGTTGACCCGGAAGCGAGCGAGGTTCGGCACCTCGAACGAGAAGTCCACCTCGAAGTTCTCTTCCAGTTCCTTGCGCTGGTGGTCGTTCATGATGTCATAGATGAGGGCGTGTACTTCCCGGTGCTCCAGGGCGGGCAAATTGATCTTGCGAACCTCGCCATCAACCCTGATCATCGGGGGAACCCCGGCCGAGAGGTGTAGATCCGAGGCTTTATGTTTTACACTGAAAGCCAATAACTCTGTGATATCCATAGATTTGTCATTCTCCCATCACAAGATCACGAACGAAACATGAGCCAGATTGCCGAGCACCTGCTTCAGGTAAAGGAACGTATTGTACAAGCCGCCAGCCGGGCTGGCCGACGCGGCGATCACATCCAGCTGCTGGCGGTCAGCAAGACCAAACCGCTGGAGGCCGTTTGCGAGGCCTATGCCGCCGGTCAACGCCGCTTCGGCGAATCCTACGCCCAGGAAGCGGCCACCAAGATAGATACCCTGCGTGAGCAAGGGAGCTGTACAGACATAGAGTGGCACTTTATCGGTCCGCTGCAATCGAACAAGTCCAAGCTGGTGGCCGAGCGGTTCGACTGGGTACAGAGCGTGGACAGAGAGAAGCTGATCGAACGCCTCAACAACCAGCGCCCGACCGGGCTCGCGCCGCTAAATGTCTGTCTGCAAATCAATATTAGCGGAGAGAGCAGTAAATCCGGAACGTCGGAACAAGAGATTTTCCGTCTGGCCGAACTGATCTCCCGCTGCGAGCGGCTGCGGCTGCGCGGTCTGATGGCCATTCCGGAGCATACCAGCGACGAGGCGGTACTGGCTGCCCAGATGGTGCGCATGCAGACTCTGTTCACCGAGCTTGCGCGACAATACCCGGGCGTGGACACCCTCTCGATGGGGATGACCGAGGATCTCGAACTGGCGATCGGCCACGGCAGCACCATGGTGCGGGTCGGTACCGCCATCTTCGGTGCCCGCAACTATTCATGAGCAGGAGCCCGTGATGCGGTGCATGCGGGCTCTGCCTTTTTCAGATCACAGGAGTGTTTGATGCAGTACAGAACCCTCGCCTTTATCGGGGCAGGCAACATGAGCCGCAGCATCATTGCCGGTCTGGTCCAGGCGGGCTACCCGGCCGACCGGATCATTGCCGCCAACCCAAGCCGGCCCAAGCTGGATGCGCTGGCCGGCGACTACGGCATTCGCGTCACCCAGGACAACGCCGAGGCGGCCCGGGCGGCCGAAGTCATCGTGCTGGCGGTCAAGCCGCAGCTGATGGCGGCCATGCTGAGTGCGCTGGTGGCACAGCTGGGCACGCTGGAGGGCAAGCTGCTCATCTCCATCGCCGCCGGCATCAAGGTGGCACGGCTGGCCGAAATGGCGGGCGGCCACGGCCGGATCATCCGCACCATGCCGAACACCCCGTCTCTGCTGGGGCTGGGCATGACCGGGCTGTACGCCCCGCCAGGCATCGAGCAGGCCGATCGTGAGCTGGCCGAACAGATGATGCAGGCGGTGGGCAAAACTCTCTGGGTGGAGCAGGAGTCCGGTATCAACGGCGTCATCGCCGCAGCCGGCAGCGCGCCTGCCTACTTCTTCCTGTTCATGCAGGCCATCGCCGAGGAGGCCGAGGCCATGGGCTTCTCCCCCGAGCAGGCCCGCCTGCTGGTGCAGCAGACCGTCCTTGGCGCGGCTGCCATGGTCGAGCAGAATCCCGAGCTGTCGCTGCAGACCCTGCGCGAGCAGGTGACCAGCAAGGGTGGCACCACCGCCGAGGCGATCAAGACTTTCCAGCAGCAGGGGCTGATGCCGCTGACTGCACACGCCATGCAGGCGGCCGTTGCCCGGGCCGGCGAAATGGAAACCCTGTTCTGAACCCGATTTCCGTTACTCTCAGTTGCAACCTGGAGCCCAGATGAACACTGCTTACTTTCTGATTAACACGATTTTTGACCTCTATCTCATGGTGGTGCTGTTGCGCGTCTGGCTGCAGTGGGCCCGTGCCGACTTCTACAACCCCATGAGCCAGATGGTGGTCAAGCTGACCAATCCGCTGGTGGTGCCGCTGCGCCGGGTCATTCCCGGGCTGGGCGGGCTGGATCTGGCCTCGGTGCTGCTGGCGCTGCTGATCGCCTTCGCCAAGCTGGCGCTGCTCAAGAGCATGAACGTGCTGCTGGCCGACTGGCTCACCCTCAGCCTGTTTGCTGGGCTGACTGTGCTGAAGAAGGCCGGCTCCATGATCTTCTGGGTGCTGCTGATCCGCGCCATCTTGAGCTGGGTCAGCCAGGGTCGCAACCCCATCGAGTACGTGATGCACCAGCTGACCGAGCCCTTCCTGGCCCCCATCCGTCGCATTCTGCCGGCGCTGGGCGGGCTGGATCTCTCCGTGCTGGTCGCCTTTATCGGGCTGCAGGCCATAAACTATCTGTTGGGGGATCTGTTCGGCCAGCTGTGGTGGATGATTTGATGGCAGCCGTCCTGCGGGAAGGGGATGAGCTGGTATTGCATCTGATGATCCAGCCCAAGGCGAGTCGGGATCAGATCGTCGGATTGCACGGAGAAGAGTTGAAAGTAGCCATCACGGCGCCGCCGGTGGATGGTCAGGCCAACAGCCACTTGATCAAGTATCTGGCCAAGCAGTTCAAGGTGGCCAAGGGGCAGGTTCGCATCGTGCGGGGGGAGCTGGGACGGCACAAGACGGTCGCCATCGAGGCGCCCAGGCAGATCCCCGCCGAGGTCAGTGCCCTGCTGGACAATCAGGGTTAACACGAGAAGGATGACACCATGAAAACAGCCTGGATAAGCTGCCTGCTGGCACTGTTGCTGACCTTGCCCCTGCGGGCCGAGCAGATGAAGGAGCTGGGGCCCTGGCAGGTGCACTACAGCGCCTTCAACTCCAGCTTCCTCACCCCCGAGGTGGCCAAGGCCTATGGCCTGGAGCGCAGTCGCTACAACGGCATCGTCAACATCGCGGTGCAGAACAAGCAGGGGGTGGCCCAGGCGGTAGGGATCACCGGCGAGGCCAAGAACCTCACCGGCACCATCCGCAACCTGACCTTCCAGGAGGTCAAGGAGGGCAACGCCATCTACTATCTGGCGGTGCTGCCCTATCGCAACGAGGATACCTACCAGTTCACTCTGAAGATCATGGGGGAGGGGCAGCAGCAGACGCTGACCTTCCAGCAGACCTTCTACGTCGACTGATACCGGCAGCCGCCATGCCCTGAAAAAAAGCCCCGAACGCAGGTTCGGGGCTTTTTTATGACTTTATGACGGCGAGTCGATCGGCGGGGTGAAGTCGTGGATCTCCCCCAGTCGCGGGGTGAAACGAGGATCCTGATCCCGGTTGTGTTCCACCCACTCCATGGCCTGGCAGAAGCTCTCCCGCTTCGAGAACTCGCTGCGCACCTGGTCGATGGCCCGCTCCGCGCTGCGCCGTTCCATCTTGCTGGCCTTGCGGTCGCTGAACTGTTGCTGCTGGGCCAGCATCCATTCGGTGAAGGCCTGGCGGCACTGTGTTTCGCTGGCCGCCTGGGCGGGCAGGGTCAGCAGCAGAGAGATCATCAATACAAAACGCATAACAAACCGGTGATTGAGGGGGTGGTTGCCTGAAAGGGCGGCATTTTATGCCGAAAACTTGAGCATGAACAGGGGGCGATAACAGAAGATTGGGGCCGGCATGGCCGGCCCCGGGCAGGATCAGTGCTTGACCAGGTAGAGCTGGCGGCTGTAGGCCACGTCTTCCGGATTGTTGATGGGGTAGCCCTTGAGCCAGGGCTTTATCAGCCGGGCGTTGGTGTACTGATAGATGGGGGCGATCGGCGCCTCCTCCTGCAGTATGGCTTCTGCCTCATCGAACAGGCGAGCCCGTTCACGTTGATCCTGACTGTTGGCCGCCTTGGCCAGCAGGGCATCGTAGCCGGCGTTGGCGAAGCGGGCCATGTTGCCGCTGTGGTGGGAGCCCCACAGGCCGAGGAAGGCAGATGGATCGTTGTAATCGGCCACCCATGAGGAGCGGATCACCTCGAACTGGCCGCTCTGACGGCTGTCGAGATAGCTCTTCCACTCCTGGTTGGTGAGTTCGACCTGGGCTCCCAGCTTCTGCTTCCACAGGTTGGCGATGGCCAGCGCCATCTTCTTGTGCACCTCGGCCGTGTTGTAGAGCAGGGTCAGCTTGAGCGGGTTGGCCGGGCCGTAGCCCGCCTCCTTGAGCAGGGCTCTGGCCTTGTCGTCGAGGACCTGCTGGCTGCTGCTGGAGAGCAGGTTGGCCTTGGGCTCGAAGCCGGCGACCACGTCCGGGGTGAAGTGATAGGCCGGTTTCTCACCCGTACCCAGGATCTTGTTGGCGATGAGGCCCCGATCGATGGTGTAGGAGAGCGCCTTGCGCACCCGCACATCGTTGAGAGGGGCGCGCTGGGTGTTGAAGGCGTAGTAGTAGGTGCCGAGCTGATCCGGGGTATAGACCTCGCCCGGGATCTGCTGCATCAGCTTGTGATACTGCTCCTTGGGGAAGGACTCGGTGATGTGCAGGTCACCGGCCAGATAGCGGTTGGTGGCCGCACTCTCCTGGTTGATGGGCACGAAGGTGACCCTGGTCAGCACGGTATGGGCGCGATCCCAGTAGTAGGGGTTGGGGGTCAGCTCCAGCTTCTCGTTCACCACCCGGTGACTCAGCACGAAGGCGCCGTTGCCGACCAGCTTGCCGGGCTGGGTCCACTGGTTGCCGTATTGCTCCATGCTGGCGCGATGCAGCGGCGACAGGCTGGGGTGGGTCAGCAGGCTCAGGAAGTAGGGCACCGGCTGGGAGAGGGTCACCTGCAGGGTATGCTGGTCGAGGGCCTTCACGCCGAGTTCCTCGGGGGGCAGCTTGCCGGCCACTATGTCGTCCACCTTGTCGAAGCGGGTCAGCTGGGCGAACCAGGCAAAGGTGGCGGCCTCTTTGGGATCGACCAGTTTACGCCAGCCGTAGACGAAGTCGGCGGCCTGTACGGGATCGCCGTTCGACCAGCGGGCGTCCGGGCGCAGATGGAAGGTGAAGCGCTGATTGCCCTGGTTGTCCCAGCTGGCGGCCACCCCGGGCAGTACCTTGCCGTCCGGCCCCTGGGTCAGCAGCCCCTCGTAGAGATCCCGCAGCACCTGCAGTTCGGGCAGGCCGACCAGCTTGAGCGGACTCAGGCTCGCCGGCTCGTCTTTGAGATGACGAACGACGGCCTGCTCGGCGGCGAGCTGGGTGCCGGGCGGAACATCGGCAGCCTGGACACAGGCACTGCCCAGCAGGGCCAGCAGGAGACTCCATCCTTTCATGGTTAATCCTTCAAATAGTGTGAAGCGGGGAGAAAACTCGGCGATAAGTGGTCGCCGACAGACGGGAAATCATGATATCCCGTTTGCTGGTCAGACCGCCAGTATGAGTCCCTTGGATGAGGGGACTCCCCGGCATCTTATTTGACCCGCCATTTGGGCAGAGGAGTGAGCAATGAGAACATGGATCCTGTTGGCCCTGGCCATCAGTCAGGGGGCCTGGGCGCTGGCGCCGTGCGAGCGGCAGAGCCAGGTCGGCAGCTGGTGCGAGGCAAACATCGCCGCGCTGCACCCCACCCAGGGGGGCGTGGGCCAGATCCAGGTCGACAACACCCAGGCCGAGCTGGCGGGCAAGAGCGCAAAACAGCTCGACAAGGTGATGAAAAAGAAAGAGATCCCCATCGTCATCGCACCCGATGGCGGCTACTGGCTGGTGGACAGACACCATCTGACCAAGGCGCTGTGGCAACTCGGGGTGAAGCAGGTTCGGGTCAAGGTGATCGCCAGGCTGCAGGACAAGGCCAGCTTCTGGAGCCAGATGCAGGGCAATCATTGGGCCTGGCTCAAGGACGAGCAGGGTCGGCCCCTCACGCCGGAACAGTTGCCGAGCCGCATCGACCTGCTACCCGACTACCCCTATCGCACCCTGGCCGGGTTGCTGCAGGATGCGGGCTATTTCGACAAGCGGGAGCAGGTCTACTTTGTCGAGTTCGCCTGGGCCAGCTGGCTTGGCCGGCAGATGGACTGGCTGCCGATCGACAGTGCCAACCTGGCGGATCGCCTCTATCAGGCCAAGCGGCTGGCGTGCAGCAACAAGGCGGCCGATCTGCCCGGCTACCCCGGCAAGCAGTGCCGGGTCAATCAGCCCGATAGCGGCAACTGAGCGACAGGATGAAAGCGGGGGGCCATGGCCCCCCGCTGCATCATGATCGGGTCTCGCCCCAGCGGGCGGCAGCCTGTTCCAGCAGGGCCACCTCGCCTTGCTGGATCAGTGGCAGCAGGGCCTGCACTTGTTCATCTGGCCACTCCCACCAGGCCAGCGCCTGCAAACGGGCAATCTCGTCCTCATCAAAGCGCATCTTGATAACCTTGGCCGGCGTACCGGCCACCATGGCATAGGGCGGTACATCCTGGTTGACCAGGGCACGTGCCGCTATGATGGCGCCGTCGCCGATGGTGATCCCCGGCATGATCATGGCGTCCATGCCGAGCCAGACATCGTTGCCGATGCGGGTGTCGCCGGCCGGGCGGTAGCTGCGCTGGAGCGCCTCTACATCTGAAAACGGATAGGTGCTGATGAAGGCCGTGTTGTGGGTCTGGTTGCCCCCCATGATGATCTTCACCCCGGCGGCTATTTGCACATAGTCGCCGATGTGAAGCTGATCGATGTGCCAGAGCGGCTCCCAGCCAGTCTCCGGGCTGCGGCTGAAACGGTCGCCGTGCAGATAGCGCACGGCATGCTCTTCAAAGGGGCCGTCCCAGGCGCCGGAGTAGTAGCTGTGCCGTCCCTTGAGATGGATGTTGGGGTTGCTCACCGTCAGATGCAGGTATTCGACCTGCGACCAGTGTTGGCAGGGTTTCATGGCTGTTTCCTCGTTCAAATGGATAGGGGTGGATGACGCGAGGAGTGCAGCTAATAGATCCAGACCAGCAGGCGGGGCACGCACAGGGTCGAGCAGCCCAGCGCCTGGGGTAAACGGGGTCGCAGCATGGGAAGAGGGATCCTGAAAGATGAGTTCCCATGGTAAGCCATGCCGGGGCGGGAGCCAAGCCGTGCACCGCCAGTTGGTCAAAACCTGCACAAAATGTCGGGTTGATATTCATTCTCAACTGGGCATGATAAAAGTCCCACCCATCAACCTGGGAGATCGGCATGACCCATAAAATCTGGCAGCGTTACATGCTGGAGGCTGAAAATGCGCTGGGCGCCGGCGCGCTCGGCACCGCCATCTGCCTCTATCAACAGGCCCTCGCCGAGGTGTATGAACTGAGTGACGGCGATCTGGATGAACTGGCCAGCATGCGGGTGGCGACCTGCCACCGGCTGGCCGATTTCTGGCGCGCCATGGAGGAGCCGGCCTACGAGCTGCGCTACCTCAAGCTGGCCTCCGAGCTGGTCACTGCGCTGGTGCCCCAGTGTCCGAACCGGGAGTGTGAATCCCTCATCAGTGAACTGGGCTGCTGCCGGGCGGCGCTGCTCTCTTTCCTCAAGCGTCACCCCAATCCAGACATCGCCCGCCTGATCCAGTTGCAGGACCAGGTGCAGGGCTGCGAGCTGATCGGCCGTTTTCGCCTCAACTGAGGATCATTTACGGCCCTTGAGGCGCTGGGCGATCCGCATCTGCGCCTCTTCCCCCTGCAGGGCGAGGGAGAAGGCGCGCGCCTCCAGATCGATGACGAAGTGCACCGCCTGCCTGAGCTCCTGTTTGAGCAGCGCCTTGCTCTTTTGCAGCGCCCCGGGCGCCTTGGCCGCCAGCTTCAGACCCTGCTCCCTGGCAAAGGGGAGCAGGGCTTCGGCCGTCAGCACCCGGTTGGCGAGCCCGAGCCGCAGCGCCTCGTCGGCATCGATGGCTTCGGCCAGCAGCAACAGCTCCGCTGCCTTCAGGTGACCCACGCTGCGCGGCAGCAGCAGGCTGGAGGCAAACTCCGGCACCAGCCCCAGCTCGACGAAGGGCAGTTGCAGACGGGCATTGTCGGCCAGATAGACCAGATCGCAGTGCAGCAGCAGGGTAGTGCCGATGCCGACCGCTGCGCCGCCGACCGCGGCGATCACCGGTTTGGGGAAGTCGGCCAGGGTGTGCAGAAATTGCAGGATGGGGTCGTCGGGATCCAGTCCCGTCTTGCCCATGAAGTCGGCCAGATCATTGCCGGCGGTGAAGCAGTCTGGCTGTCCCTGAATGAGCAGGGCATGGATGGCGTCATCCGCCGTCGCTTGCCGCAATGCCTCGGTGAGCGCACGATACATGGCGGTATTGAGGGCGTTGCGCTTGTCGGGGCGATTGAGGGTTAAGGTGAGCAAGCCATCCTGCTGCTCGGCAATGATAATGGGGTCCATGTCTAAATCCTTGTTATTGCTGGCTGTCAAAGGCTTACCGCTGCGGTAAGCTTTGTTGCGTTTAACAACATCATAAAAGGATTTCAACCATGTTTAAACGTGCGTTCTATTCCCTGCTGGCCCTGGGACTGGCCGCTCCCGCCCTGGCCAAGGTCGAGGCCGTCGACGGTTATGTGCGCCTGCTGCCGCCGGGCTCGCCCAACACCGCCGCCTTCCTGGTGCTGAAGAATGATGCAGACCAGCCGGTCAAGCTGGTGGCCGCCGCCTCGCCCGAGGTGGGCCGCGCCGAGTTGCACACCCATCTGCACGAGAACGGCGTGATGAGGATGCGCCAGGTCGAGAGCATAGAGGTGCCGGCCAAGGGGGAAGTGGCGCTCAAGCCCGGCAGCTTCCACATCATGCTGTTCGAGGTGCGCGAGCTCTCCCAGGGCACCCCTTTCCCGCTGACGCTGACCATGGATGATGGCCAGCAGCTGGAGCTGAGCCTGCCGGTGAAGCCGGTTGAACCCATGGCGGGCATGCAGCACTGACATTAATGGACGCTTGTTCAGCTTTTTACACTGTGTATTCCCGTCGCTCTGGGTAAAATGATGGCCTTTCCAGTCCAACAAGAGAGTAACGTGATGAAGAAGACCTTGATTGCCGGTTGTGTGCTGGCCCTGTTCAGCCAGGCTGCCATGGCTGCCGATGACTGGCGTTTTGCCGCCGGTGCCGATGTATGGAATGCTCAGGGCAGCGGCCAGATCAACGGTGTCGGGGCCAACGGCAGCTACGACGAGAACTACAACTGGAGCGGCTACCTGCAACTGGAGCACGGCATCATCCTGCTGCCCAACGCCAAGTTCGAGATCTCCGATTTCGGCACCAGCGGCGGCGCCCTCAACAACGATCTGATGGCCTATGACCTGAGCCTCTACTATCGCCTGTTCAACAACGATCTGTTCCAGATCGACCTGGGTCTGACCGGTCGTCGCTACGATGGCGATTTTAACACCCAGCACTACTCCTATGACAAGGACGTGCTGATGGCCTACACCGGCGCCGAACTGCGCATCCCGGGTACCGGCTTTGCCGCCTTCGGCGATGCCCGCGTGCAGGATGCCGACAACTACGACTACCGTCTGGGTGGCTCCTACAAGTTCGCGACCGTACCGCTCAAGGTGCGTGCCGGCTGGCGTGATGCGAGCATGGACTTCGATCGCGTTGACCAGCGGGTAGACGGCTGGTTCATCGGCGGCGAATTCACCTTCTAAATACTGGCAATCTCTGGTGACGATGCCCTCATCATCCCGATGGCGGCATCCGGCGAGGAACGAACATGGGTCATATCATAGTGACGGGGGCGGGATCCGGCTTGGGCCGCGCCTTGACCATAGGTCTGGTTGAACGGGGCCATCAGGTTTCCATGATGGGGCGTCGTTATCAGAAGCTGCAGGAGCAGGAAGCCTTGCTCGGCAAGGCGGTGATCGGCATTGCCGCCGATCTGGCGCACCATGAGGAAGTGGATGTCGCCTTTGCCGCCGCGGTGGAGTGGGGCGGCCTGCCCGAGCTGGTGCTGCATTGCGCCGGCGTGGGCGAGTTCGGCCCGGTCGGCGTCTATACCGCCGAGCAGATCCGCCGGGTGGTGGAGAGCAATCTCATCTCCACCATTCTGGTGGCCCAGCAGACGGTGCGCCTCATCGGCGACAAGGGCGGGGTGCTGGCCAATGTGCTCTCTTCCGCCGCCCAGGTGGGCAAGGCCAACGAGAGTCTCTACTGCGCCTCCAAATGGGGGATGCGCGGCTTTCTCGAATCCTTGCGGGCCGAGCTGAAGGGCTCGCCGCTGCGGCTGGTGAACCTCTATCCGAGCGGGATCCGCAGTGAATTCTGGGACAACTCGGATCACGTGGACAGCAGCGGCTTCATGACCCCGGAAGATGCCGCCGCCTACATGCTGGATGCACTGGAAGCCAGAAGCAGCTGCCACGTGACCGATCTCTTTATCGGTCGCAATCCCTGACAAAAGGCCGCCGTCATCCGGTTGCCATCGTCAGAATACAGAAACAAAAAGCGCGCCATCGGCGCGCTTTTTTATACCTGCAAGGGGCGGGATTAACGGCCCAGCTTGGCCTTGAGCATGGCGACGATGTCGCTGATGGCCACTTCCTGCTTCTCGCCGGTGCGGCGGCACTTGTACTCCACCACGCCGTTGTCCATGCCGCGCTCGCCGATGACGATGCCGTGCGGCACGCCCAGCAGCTCCATGTCGGCGAACATCACGCCCGGACGCTCTTTACGGTCGTCGAACAGCACGTCGACACCGGCGGCCTTCAGCTCGGCGTAGAACTGCTCGGCCAGCTCGGCGACGCGCACGGACTTGTGCATGTTCATCGGTACGATGGCCACTTCGAACGGGGCGATGGCGTCCGGCCAGATGATGCCGTACTGGTCGTTGTTCTGCTCGATGGCGGCAGCCACCAGGCGGGAAACCCCGATGCCGTAGCAACCCATCTCCATGGTGACGGACTTGCCGCCTTCGTTCAGCACGCTCGCCTTCATGGCTTCGGAGTACTTGGTACCCAGCTGGAAGATGTGGCCCACTTCGATGCCGCGTTTGAGCAGCAGCTTGCCCTGGCCGCACGGGCTCGGGTCGCCTTCCACCACGTTGCGCAGGTCGGCAACTTCATAGGTGGTGATGTCGCGATCCCAGTTGGCACCGGTCAGGTGGAAGCCGGTCTCGTTGGCGCCACAGACGAAGTCAGCCAGGTGGGCGGCGCTGCGATCGGCGATGATGCGACCGGCAAAGCCGACCGGGCCGATAGAGCCAGCATCACAGCCGGCGGCTGCCTTGATCTGCTCGTCATTGGCGAAGGTCAGCGGGTTGGCGACACCCGGCAGCTTCTCGGCCTTGATTTCGTTCAGCTCGTGGTCGCCACGCAGCACCAGCGCGATGACGGCCTGGTTGCCGTGCTCGTCCGCTTCACCCAGCACCAGCAGGGTCTTGGCGACGGTGCTCGGGGCCACGCTCAGGAAGGCGGCCACTTCATCGATGGTGTGGACGTTCGGGGTCGCAACCTTGGTCAGGGCTGCGGTGGCAGCGGCGCGCTCGCCAGCCGGCGCCAGCGCCTCGGCCATCTCGATGTTGGCGGCGTAATCGGAGCTGTCGGAGAAGGCGATCAGGTCTTCACCGCTCTCGGCCAGCACCTGGAATTCGTGGGAGCCGGTACCACCGATGGAGCCGGTATCGGCCTGCACCGGACGGAAGTTCAGACCCATGCGGGTGAACGCCTTGCAGTAGGCGGCGTGCATCTTCTCGTAGGTATCGACCAGGGAGGCCTTGTCGATGTGGAAGGAGTAGGCGTCCTTCATCAGGAACTCGCGGCCACGCATCACGCCGAAACGGGGACGAACTTCGTCGCGGAACTTGGTCTGGATCTGGTACAGATTCAGCGGCAACTGCTTGTAGCTGTTCACTTCGTAACGGATCAGCGCGGTGATCACCTCTTCGTGGGTCGGGCCCAGTACGAAGGGACGGTTGTGACGGTCGGTCAGACGGCACAGCTCGGGACCGTAGTCATCCCAGCGGCCGGACTCCTGCCACAGCTCGGCGGGCTGAACCACCGGCATGGAGACCTCGATGGCACCAGCATTGTTCATCTCTTCGCGAACAATGTTCTCGATTTTTTTCAGAACCCGCAGACCGGACGGCAGCCAGGCATACATGCCGGAGGCCAGTTTGCGGATCATGCCGGCGCGCAGCATCAGCTGATGGCTGATGATCTCGGCGTCGGACGGGGTTTCCTTGAGAGTGGAAAGCAGATATTGGCTGGTACGCATCGCGGTAGACCTTAGCTAAGACGGGCGGCGGGGCCCTGGATAATTTCAAGAGCGGAATTTTAACAGGACGGGCCCTGCGGCCCAAGGGCTAAATTCGTACGATGGGAGAAAGCGGGGGCATCGCCCCCGCTGCGGTCAGACCCGAAATTGCGACAGCAACCGCTGTTGCAGCAGGCTGGCCTGATGGAGAGAGGAGGCCAGTTGCAGACACTCCTGCGCCTCCTGCTCGCCAGTCTGGGCCTGCTGGCTGATGCCGGAGACCTTGTCCGAGGTGTGGCTCAGGGTATGGGAGAGCTGGCCGGTGGCATCCGCCACCTGCTGTACCATGTCCGCCAGGTGGTCGATGGCGCCCTCCACCTTGAACAGGATCTGCTTGGTGTTGTCGGAATCCGCCATGTCCGACTCCACCGTCTTCAGGTTGCGCTGCATCATCAGGTAGGCGGTTTCGGTCTGCTGCTGGATGCTGTTGATCACCTCGTTGATCTCGGCGCTGGAGGAGGCGGTGCGATTGGCCAGGGTGCGCACTTCGTCGGCCACCACCGCAAAGCCGCGGCCCATCTCGCCGGCCCGGGCGGCCTCGATGGCGGCGTTGAGCGCCAGCAGATTGGTCTGCTCGGAAATGCCGCTGATGGTGGAGATGATCTGGCCTATCTGGCTGGCCTGCTCCTTGAGGGCGTTGATGGCGGTGGCGCATTCGCCCACCTCCATCACCACCCGCTGCATGCCCGCGCTGGCGGAGGAGACATACTGACTGCTCTCGGTGGTGAGCTGGCGCACCTCGTTGGCATTTTGCGCCGCCAGGCTGCAGTTGTCCGAGATGGTGGTGGCCACCTGCACCATCTGCTCGCTGTCATGGTGCAGCGCCTGGGCATGTTCGGCCGTCTGGCGGCTGCTCTGGCTGATGGCCTGAACCCGGTTGACCGAGGTGTGCACGTGCTCGCTGATGTGCTGGTTGTTGTCCATGGTGGAGCTGATCATCTTCTGCAGCTTCTCGATGAAGCGATCCACGCTGCCGGCCAGCGAGCCGATTTCGTCGTCACGCCTGAGGTTGATGCGGGCGTTGAGATCCCCTTCACCGGCTGCGATGTCCTGCATGCGCCGATTGACCTGCAGCAGGGGCCGCACGATGGCGCGCACCAGCCAGAAGCCGCACAGGGTCACGATCAGCAGGCTGAACAGCAGGCCGCCCAGGATCAGACTCTTGGTATGGTTGATGATGGTGTTGAGCTGACCAACCTGATCCTCGACCGTGGCATCGCCCTTTGCCTCCACGTCGACCAGCAATTTCTTGAGCTGATCGGCGCTGCGCTCATAGCTGGTCAGCTGGCGTTGATATTCGCCAAGGGCTGCCATCCACTGCACCATCAATTGCTGAACCTCGGTTTCCAGCGCCCGATACTGGGTTGCCAGCGACTGGCCGGCAAACTCCCCCTCCGCGGGCACATCAAACAGTCCGCTGGCCAGCATGGCGTCGACCGCCTCCCGGTAGAAGCGGGTCGCCTCCTCCATCTCGTTCTGGATGGCGGGGGTGAGCCCTTCGCTCTGCATCTTCTCCAGCGCATAGAGCTGACGCAGGAAGCCTATATTGGCCTCCATGCCGCCATCGGCCGCGTGCCAGCGGGTTGCCAGGCCGCCATTCCAGCTGATGGCCTGATCCGGTGACTGGGTGAGGCTCTCGACCGCGCCATCACCCACCACCTCGAGCTGGGTCGAGAGGCGGGACATGCGTTCAGAGCTGGCGCGCAGCGCCTGATCGAGGCGGGTAAACGTCTGGTAGAGCGCCAGCAGCTGTTCCTGCTGCTGCTGGTAGACCTGATGCTGCTGGTTCATGGTGTTGATGGCGGCGTCATCGATGAGCCGGCCTTCGCCCACCCGGCGCATGGCGTCGGTGGTGGCGGTTCTGGCCTGCTGCAGCTCCTGCTCGTCGAGGGACATGCCTCTGAGCATCTTCTGGATGTAGAGCGACTGGTTGCCGAGCTCGATGGAGCCCTCCATGGCGCCGTCTGCAGTCTGCCAGGCGGCACCCAGCACATAGGAGAGCAGATCCGCCAGCCGCTGGCTGCCATACCAGCCGACGACGCCCATGCCCAGCGTGCAGCTGAGCAGAATGGCCAGCCCCAGGTTCGATGTGGTGACGATTTTCATGATTAAGGACCTTCCTTGGCTCCAAACAAACCCAATTTAGTGTTTTATCAGTGGCAACAAAATGCCATGCCAGATGGAAAATAAAGTTGTTGCCCGGCTCGGATCCAAGCATGGCTTGGAACGCGCGAGTGTGCTGAAAATCCGCTGCGGTCCAGCCGCCCTATGCTGGATACTTATCCAGTTATTCTTTATGCTATGAGCCAATTTACAGATAGCTGGTTTGGCGAGGAGAGAGCCGTGATTGGTCGCTTGAGAGGCGTAGTCATTGAGAAACAACCCCCCGAGGTATTGCTGGAGGTCGGGGGCGTGGGCTATGAGGTGCACATGCCCATGAGCTGCTTCTATGATCTGCCCGAGATCGGCAAGGAAGCGGTCATTCACACCCACTTCGTGGTGCGGGAAGACGCCCAACTGCTGTACGGCTTCAATCACAAGCAGGAGCGGGCGCTGTTTCGCGAGCTGATCAAGACCAACGGGGTCGGCCCCAAGCTGGCGCTGGCCATCCTCTCCGGCATGACCGCCACCCAGTTCGTGCTGAGTGTCGAGCGCGAGGAGATAAGCTCCCTGGTCAAGTTGCCAGGGGTTGGCAAGAAGACCGCCGAGCGACTGGTGGTGGAGATGAAGGACAGGCTCAAGGGGTGGGTCAGCCACGATCTCTTCTCGCCGGCCGAGATCACCCTGCCCGCGAAGGAGAGTGCCCTGCGGGCGCCAGATTCGAGCGAAGAGGCCGCCAGTGCGCTGGTGGCGCTCGGCTACAAGCCGCAGCAGGCCAGCCAGATCGTCAGCAAGGTCGCGGTGGATGGCATGTCGGTGGAAGATATCATCCGTGAAGCGCTGCGCAGCCTGGTGTGAGGTAAAGAATGATTGAAGCGGATCGCCTCATTTCCGCCGCTGGCGGGCGTGAGGAAGAAGTCATCGATCGGGCCATCCGGCCCAAGCTGCTGGCCGATTACACCGGCCAGGATCCGGTCTGCGAACAGATGGAGATCTTCATCGCGGCTGCGCGCCAGCGCGGCGAGGCGCTCGATCACCTGCTGATCTTCGGCCCGCCCGGGCTTGGCAAGACGACGCTGGCCAACATAGTGGCCAACGAGATGGGGGTCAACATCAAGACCACCTCCGGTCCCGTGCTGGAGAAGGCCGGCGATCTGGCGGCGCTGCTCACCAACCTCGAGCCGAACGACGTGCTGTTCATCGACGAGATCCACCGCCTCAGCCCTGTGGTGGAGGAGGTTCTCTACCCGGCGATGGAGGATTACCAGCTCGACATCATGATTGGTGAGGGGCCGGCGGCTCGCTCCATCAAGCTTGACCTGCCCCCCTTCACCCTGATCGGCGCGACGACCCGGGCCGGCTCTCTCACCAGCCCGCTACGGGATCGCTTCGGTATCGTGCAGCGCCTCGAGTTCTACAACGTCAGGGATCTGACCGACATCGTTGCCCGCAGCGCCCGTTGCCTCGGGCTCGACATGACGGAAGACGGTGCGCTGGAGGTGGCGCGTCGCTCGCGCGGGACGCCGCGAATTGCTAACCGTTTGTTGCGCCGGGTGCGGGATTTTGCCCAGGTGAAATCCGATGGCCGGATTGACGGACCCATAGCGGCCCGAGCCATGGACATGCTGGACGTGGATAACGAAGGGTTCGACTTCATGGACCGCAAGCTATTGTTGGCTGTCATAGACAAGTTTCTGGGGGGGCCGGTGGGGCTCGACAACCTGGCTGCGGCTATCGGCGAGGAGAAGGACACCATCGAAGATGTGCTCGAACCCTATCTGATCCAGCAGGGCTTCCTGCAACGTACACCAAGAGGGCGGATCGCGACACCAAGAGCTTATGCGCATTTTGGCCTGCAACGGCCAGATGAAGGGTAAAAACAGCTGATTGAACAAAAAACCGCCTTCAAGGGCGGTTTTTTGTTATCCGGGCAAAAAAAAGCCCACTGCGGAGGCGGTGGGCAAAGACAATTCAGGATGGATGTTCACAGACAGTGAGTGCGTCTGGAGACAGACCGGTAAAAAACAGAGTGAGCCGTCGCGAGGCCTCAGAGTCGGTTCATTTGATAGAGCTGAACGAACGAAAGCTTGTAGTAACGGATGGTTTTAGCAACAAACTTTTTCATCTTTAATTCCAATAAACAGGTTCGAAATGTTCATCGAATACGTACCGGGAACCCAGATTGACCGGCCTGTATCCAAGGGTATGCCCTCACTGCGAGGCGCATTGTAGGAGCTCTGTCGGACTCGGACAAACAAGAAAAATTACCCATCTCAGATTAGATTAACTAATCATTTGGTGGTCTTGTCGAATTAGCATGGATATGCGTTTTTATTGGTTTTTAATTAGTTTTATTCTGGCTGGGGACAAGCGAGGGAAACATGATGAAAACACCCTTGAGAGTTGTTTTTTAACAGAAGCATTACTTATTTGCTTCAAGATTAAAGTTGATTTAAATCAATGATTTGCGATTTTTATTTTTTTGTGACCCAGCTCTCTAAAATAAATGGAAAGGGTCGTGAAAATGCCTTTGAAAGGCATGTATTGATGGTGGTTTTACATTGATTTCAATCAAATAAAGGTGATATAAAACTCAGGTCATTATGGGCAGGAATAAAGCAAGCTTGATTGTTTTGCAATTGTTAAACATTAGCTTTTTTTGTTCCCTATTATTGCCTTGTTGTTAATGTGGTGGCAGTCGAATCCGGTCGTCAGTGCAAAACTGGAACATGACCGATAATTCGGGGACTTCCAACGGAAGCTTTGTCTTAAAACTTAAAATAGCCGTGCCAATAATCGGTGAGGAAACATCATGATTGCTGAGCATGTGGTAGACCTATCGCGGTTCCAATTCGCTGCGACGGCCCTTTATCACTTCCTGTTTGTGCCCCTGACGCTCGGAATGGCCTTCATTCTGGCGATCATGGAGTCTGTCTATGTGATGACCAACAACCCTGTCTACCGGGACATGACCAAGTTCTGGGGCAAGTTGTTTGGTATCAACTTTGCCCTCGGGGTCACCACAGGGCTGACCATGGAGTTCCAGTTTGGTACCAACTGGGCCTACTATTCCCACTATGTCGGCGATATCTTCGGGGCCCCGCTGGCCATTGAAGGTCTGATGGCATTCTTCCTGGAATCCACCTTCGTCGGTATGTTCTTCTTCGGCTGGGATCGGCTCTCCAAGCGTCAGCACCTGGCTGCGACCTGGTTGATGGCGCTCGGGACCAACCTCTCCGCGCTCTGGATCCTGGTTGCCAACGGCTGGATGCAGAACCCGGTCGGTGCCGAGTTCAACTTCGAAACCATGCGCATGGAGATGGTGAGCTTCGCCGATCTGGTGTTCAACCCGGTTGCCCAGGTGAAGTTCGTCCACACAGTGGCGGCAGGCTATACCACAGGCGCCATGTTCGTGCTGGGCATCTCTTCCTATTACCTGCTCAAGCATCGTGACGTGGCCTTCGCCCGTCGCTCCTTCGCCATCGCGGCCGCATTCGGCATGGCGTCCATCCTCTCCGTGCTGATCCTCGGTGACGAGTCCGGCTACGAGACGGGTGAAGTGCAGAAGGTGAAACTGGCGGCCATCGAGGCCGAGTGGAACACCGAACCTGCGCCAGCCTCCTTTACCCTGTTCGGCATCCCGAACCAGGAAGAGATGCGCACCGACTACGCCATCAAGATCCCTTATGCCCTTGGCATCATCGCTACCCGTTCGCTGGACGGCCAGGTGACCGGTCTCAAGGATCTGAAGAGCGAGCACGAGCTGCGCGTGCGCAACGGCATGACCGCCTACGACCTGCTGACCAAGCTGCAGTCCGGCGACAAGTCTGACGATACCCGCGCCCGCTTCGACGAAGTGAAGCAGGATCTGGGTTACGGTCTGCTGCTCAAGCGCTATACCTCCAACGTGACCGATGCCACCGACGAGCAGATCAAGGCCGCCGTGGATGACTCCATCCCGCAAGTGCTGCCGCTGTTCTTCGCCTTCCGCATCATGGTTGCCTGCGGCATGCTGATGCTGGTGCTGATTGGCCTGGCCTTCTATGACAGTACCCGTCACAAGATCGGCGAGCGCAAGTGGCTGCTCAAGGCGCTGCTGTACGGCATCCCGCTGCCCTGGATCGCCATCGAGTGTGGCTGGTTCGTCGCGGAATACGGTCGTCAGCCCTGGACCATCGCCGAAGTGTTGCCGACCTCGGTCTCGGCCTCCAACGTGCCGGCCTCCGAGATCTGGTTCTCCCTTATCGGGATCTGCCTGTTCTACACCGTACTGCTGATCATCGAGATGTACCTGATGTTCAAGTACGCGCGTCTGGGCCCAAGCAGCCTGAAGACCGGCAAGTACCACTTCGAACAGAGCAAGGCATAAGGAGAGCAACCCATGTTTGATTACGAAATGTTGCGCCTGGTCTGGTGGGTGCTGGTCGGCGTCCTGCTGATTGGCTTCGCCATCACCGACGGCTTCGATATGGGGGTGGGCGCACTGCTCCCCTTCGTCGGCAAGAAAGATGTTGAGCGTCGGGTGATGCTCAACACCATGGGCCCGCACTGGGAAGGGAACCAGGTCTGGCTGGTGACCGCCGGTGGTGCCCTGTTTGCAGCCTGGCCCATGGTGTATGCGGCAGCCTTTTCCGGCTTCTATATCGCCATGATCCTGACCCTGATGGCCCTGTTCTTCCGCCCGGTCGGTTTCAAGTACCGCTCCCTGCGTGAAGATGCCAAGTGGCGCAGCAACTGGGACTGGGCGCTGTTTGTTGGTAGCGCGGTACCGCCCATCGTGTTTGGCGTGGCGTTCGGCAACCTGTTGCAGGGCGTGCCGTTCGACTTCAACCAGTTCATGATGCTGACCTATCACGGCAACTTCTTCGGTCTGCTCAATCCGTTCGGCCTGCTGGCCGGTCTGGTGAGTCTGTTCATGCTGGTCACCCAGGGCGCTACCTGGCTGATGATGAAGACCGATGGTGAAGTGCTGGCCCGCTCCCGCACCGCCGCCATGATCTGCTCGCTGGTGACCCTGGTGCTGTTCGCACTGGCCGGTTTCTGGGTCAGCGGCATGGAAGGCTATGTGGTGGTCAAGGCCGCCGCGACCGATGCCGTCTCCAATCCGATGAACAAGGAAGTGGTGCGTCAGGCCGGTGCCTGGATGAACAACTACAGCCTCTATCCCTGGACGGTTGCGGCGCCCGTGCTGGGTCTGGCGATGAGCCTGCTGACATCGCTGTTTGCCAAGCTGAACAAGGGCTGGCTGGCGTTCACCTGCTCCTCCCTGGCGATTGCCGGCGTGATCCTGACTGCCGGCTTCTCCATGTTCCCGTTCGTGATGCCCTCAAGCCTTGAGCCGTCACTGAGCCTGACCATGTGGGATGCCACCGCTTCTCTCAACACCCTGCGGGTGATGACGGTAGCGGCCGCCATCTTCGTACCGATTGTGCTGGGTTATACCCTGTGGACCTACATCAAGATGTTCGGCCGGGTGACCAGCAAGCACATCGAAGACAACCAACAATCGCTCTACTAAGAAGGTGCCCTGATATGTGGTATTTCACCTGGATCCTGGGTCTGCTGCTGGCTTGTGCATTCGGCATCATCAATGCGCTGTGGCTGGAACACACCGAGAACATGGATCGCCAGATCGATGAGAACAAGTGATCGACTCGCCCGGTTGGCTGCTCCCCTGGAGCGCCAACCCTGGCAGGGGTTGATGCTGGTAGCGGCGGCCCTGTTGGCCGTCGCTATTTTACAGGCCCCCAATCTGGTGGCCGCCAACACCAGCGAACATGGCCTCTGGCTGGCGCCCTGGCTGATGTGGGCGGTCTGTTGCGGGGTCATGCATGGGCTGGGATTCCATCCCCGCAGCCTCGTCGGTCGCGTGCTGTTTTCCCCCTGGCTCGCCTTGCCCAGTTTGTTGTACGGGCTCTGGCTGACCCAAGGCTATTTCCTTTCATAAAAAACGGGGGGAGGCAGGATTTCCCTGCTTCCCCCTGCTTCTTTCCTATTCAGCCCTGCGCTATGATAGCCCCCCATCTGACTGTCGTATGGATCACAGATTGTTATGGGGGAAGTCTCTGAGTTTCCGGTGCGTGTCTACTACGAAGACACCGATGCCGGGGGCATCGTCTACAACGCCAATTATCTCAAGTTTATGGAACGTGCTCGCACCGAGTTCCTGCGTGCTGGCGGCATCGAACAGGATGTCCTGCTGGGCGCCGGGTACGCGTTTGTGGTGAGTCGAACAGAGATCGATTTCCGCTCGGCGGCCCGTTTTAATGAGCTTTTGACTGTATTGACGCAAGTGACCGAAGTGAAACGCGCCTCCATGCGCTTCTCACAACGGATACTGGCGGCTGATGGACGACTGATCACCCAGGCCATGGTACAGATAGCCTGTGTCAGTCATCCGCATATGAAACCTGTTGCAATACCTGAAAATGTGAAGGGAGTGCTGTTAAGTGCACGCTGAAATTTCGTTTATTGGCCTGTTTTGGCAAGCCAGCCTGTTGGTAAAACTGGTCATGATGACCCTGATGGGCATGTCGGTCGTCTCCTGGGCGCTGATCATCCAGCGCTCCAAGGCCATCAAGGCAGCCAATATCGCATCGGAGCAGTTTGAAGACAGATTCTGGTCTGGAGTCGACCTCAACCGTCTCTACCAGGAGTCCTCTTCCCGCCGCGACGACATCGAAGGCATGGAAGACATCTTCTACTCCGGCTTCAAGGAGTATGCCCGTCTGCTCAAGGCCGGCGCCCGTGGTCAGGATGCGGTGATGGACGGTACCTACCGTGCCATGCGCGTCTCCCTCTCCCGCGCGGTGGACGATCTCGAGTCCAACCTGCCGATCCTGGCTACCATCGGCTCCATCAGTCCCTATATCGGTCTGTTTGGTACCGTCTGGGGGATCATGAACGCCTTTATCGCCCTGGGTCAGGTGCAGCAGGCAACCCTGCAGATGGTGGCCCCCGGTATCGCGGAGGCGCTGATCGCCACCGCCATGGGTCTGTTTGCCGCCATCCCGGCCGTTATCTTCTACAACCGCTTCTCCAACAAGGTCGAGCGGCTGGAGAACGCCTACGCCAATTTCATGGACGAGTTCACCACCATTCTGAACCGTCAAATTGCTCAGCAGCAGGGTGATCAGTAATGCAAACCTATCAGCGGATCCGGCGCAAGAAGGTGGCCGAGATCAACGTGGTTCCCTATATCGACGTCATGCTGGTGCTGCTTATCATCTTCATGGCGGTGACGCCCGTGATCACGCAAGGGGTCAAGGTTGACCTGCCGCAGGCGGAGTCCGAGCAACTGCCGGAGGATGCCAAGCCGCCCTTCATCGTCAGCGTCAATACCGAAGGCGAGTACGTCATCAAGGCCGGTGAGGCCGAAGACGAACCCGTCCCGAGCGGGACGCCCGAGGCGATGCAGCAGTACATCACCGAGAAGGCCATGGGTTACCTGGCCATCAACCAGAACGCCCCCGTGGTGGTGGCCGGTGACAAGTCGGTGCGCTACGAAGAGGTGATCCTGCTGATGGTGGCCCTCAAGAAAGCCGGTGTGCCTCAGGTCGGCCTGATGACAGATCCGGTGAACTGACGGAGATGGATGTGAAGCGTGGTATTTCCGGTTATCTCATCGCGTCGCTTCTGCTGCACCTGATCATCGGCATCATCCTGTTTGTCGGGCTCGACTTCAGCAAACCGAAGCGACCCGAGTCGAAGGGGCAGATCGTCAATGCCGTCATGCTCGACGAGAACTTCCTCAACGAGCAGGCCAAGCAGATCCAGCAGCAGAAGGCTCAGCCCAAGCCGCAGAAGGTAGAGAAAGAGAAGGATAAGGAAGACACGGACATCGCCAAGCGCGAGCTGGCCCAGCAGCAGGAACGGTTGCGGATTGCAGAGGCCAAGCGCAAGGAGGCCGAGGAGGCCACCCGCAAGGCCGAAGTAGAGAAGCAGAAGAAGCAGGCCGAGCAGAAGCAGGCGGAAGAGAAGGCCCAGAAGGCCGAGGAAGCCCGCAAGCTCGAAGAGCAGAAGGCCAAGAAGGCGGAGGCCGAGCGCAAGGCCGCGGAAGAAGAGAGCAAGGCGCTGGCGCTGAAGAAGAAAAAGGAACAAGAGAAGAAAGAGGCCGAAGAGAAGGCCAAGGCTGAGGAGGCCAAGGCCAAGAAAGCGGAAGCCGAGAAGAAAGCCAAAGCCGAAGCCGAGAAAAAAGCGAAGGCAGAAGCGGACAAGAAAGCCAAGGCGGAGGCCGAGCAGAAGGCCAAGGCTGAAGCCGAGAAGAAAGCCAAGGAAGAGGCGGCCAAGAAGGCAAAAGCTGACGCAGAGAAGAAAGCCAAGGCAGAGGCCGACAAGCAGGCCAAGATCGCGGCTGAACGCAAGCGCAAAGCGGCCGAGGAGGCCAAGCTGCAAAAAGAGATGGAAGACATGATGCAGCAGCAGCTGGCGGCTGAGGCCAATGCCCGCAGTCAGGCGGCATCGGCGGCGGCCAAGGGTGAAGTCGACAAATATGCGGCGCTTATCAAGGCGACTGTTGAGCGATATATGATTTTGGATCCCACCATGCGGGGCAAAACATGTACTATCGGCGTACGTCTTGCGAGCACTGGCTTTGTCATCTCGGTAGATAACGGCCAGGGTGACCCGGCGGTATGTCGTTCCGGCAAAGCAGCCGTACTGAAGGCCAATCAGTTGCCGGTACCCAAGGATCCTGCGGCGTTCGAGATGTTGAAGGAGTTCAACCTCAAGCTGGAACCTAACATCTAGCACTGATGGCGAGGGGATCGAGTAAGGTGGTTGGCAGCGTCTTGCCGAGAAAGGAAGTTAATCTCTCATTATTTTGGAACCGAGTGTTTAAGCCATGATAAGAAAAGTGTTTTTTGCTTTGGTTGGCTGTTTGTTGCTGGGTCAGAGCGCCCAGGCGGCCTTGGACATCGTCATCACTGGCGGTATCGACAGTGCACGGCCGATCGCCGTCGCCCCCTTCAAGTGGGAAGGCAATGGCCAGCTGCCGCAGGACATCGCGGAAGTGGTCTCCAACGACCTGATGCGCAGCGGCAAGTTCAGACCGCTGGCCCGTGGCCAGATGCCGCAGACCCCGAGCTCCAGCGGTGAAATCAACTTCGCACCCTGGGCCTCCCAAGGTGTCGAAGCCGTGGTGGTCGGTTCCATCGCCGCCGTCGGCGACGGTACCTACAAGGTCAACTTCGAGCTGGTCGACGTGCTCAAGGGCCAGCTGGCCAAGACCCAGGGCGGCGAGAGCAATGGCTACATCCTGGACAGCCGGATGGCGACCATCCCGGGTGCCCAGATGCGCCAGTTTGCCCACCGCATCTCCGACATCGTCTACGAGCGGCTGACCGGCGAGCGCGGGGCCTTCCTGACCCGTCTGGCGTACGTCTCCGTGCAGCAGGGTACCCAGTTCCCGTATCAGCTGCGGATCTCCGACTACGACGGTTACAACGAGAAGACCCTGCTGCGTTCCCGCGAGCCGCTGATGTCCCCGGCCTGGTCGCCGGACGGCAGCAAGCTGGCCTACGTGAGCTTCGAGAACCAGAAATCCGAAATCTACGTGCAGGACATCTACACCCAGCAGCGCAGCCTGATCACCAGCTTCCGCGGCATCAACGGGGCGCCGGAGTGGTCTCCGGATGGTCGTCGTCTGGCTATCGTTCTCTCCAAGGACGGGTCACCGAACCTCTATGTCGTTGATGTTGCTAGCAAGCAGCTGACCCGCGTCACAACCAGCCGGGTAATCGACACCGAACCCTCCTGGATGCCGGACGGTCAAAATTTGCTGTTCACCTCTGAACGTGGTGGCAAACCCCAGATTTATAGCGTAAATTTGGCGACTGGCATGACTCGCCGGATGACCTGGGAAGGTGAATCCAACCAGGGTGCGTCCATTACTCCTGATGGCAAAATCATGGTGATGGTGACCCGGGTTCAGGGGCAATACCGTATCGCCCGTCAGGATATGGAAAACAATGCCCTGCTGGTCCTTACCCAGAGCGCGCTGGATGAGTCGCCAAGTGTGGCTCCCAATGGCAGCATGATCATTTATGCCACCATCTATCAGGGTCGTAAGAGTCTCGCATTGGTGTCGACTGATGGTCGCTTCAAGGCTGTGCTTCCGACCAGTAGCGGTGAAATTCGTGCACCAGCTTGGTCGCCCTTCTTGAATTGATAAAAATCCAATTGTTTTTTGTTTTGTTATAAAGGTTTAAGGAAATAGCATGCAACTCAATAAACTGCTCAAGGGTTTGGCCATCGCACTGCCACTGTTCACCCTGGCCGCTTGTAGCTCCTCTTCTGATTCCGACGCCGCTGGCGCCGAATCAGGCATGACCGACGGCATGGGCGGTGTACAAACCGGTGGCGCGAACGGCATGTTGTCCCCGGAAGAGCAGATGCGTCAGAAGTTCGAAGCGCTGCAGCGTGACAACGTGATCTACTTCCCGTTCGACGGTTACGACATCCAGGGTCAATACGCCGACCTGCTGGATGCCCACGCCAGCTACCTGCGTGAGCGCCCGAGCGTCAAAGTACTGATCGAAGGCCACGCCGACGAGCGCGGTACTCCGGAGTACAACATCGCGCTGGGCGAGCGTCGTGCCAAGGCTGTTGCCAAGTATCTGCAAACCCTGGGTGTGCAGGCTGAGCAGCTCTCCATCGTCAGCTATGGCGAAGAGAAGCCGCTGGATATGTCTCACACCGAGGATGCCTTTGCCAAGAACCGCCGTGCGGTCCTGGTTTACTAAGGTTTGAATCGAACGAAGTTCGTTTATATGCAAGCGGCCATTTCGATGGCCGTTTTATTTGCACTAAACGCCAAGGTTTGATCCGAATGAAATCTGTATAAGCGAGCGACGATGGCGCTGGCCGTTTTATTTGCACTAAACGCTAAGGTTTGATCCGAATGAAATCTGTGTACAAGCAAGCTGCTGTTGCGCTGGCCGTATTGGTTGCTCTGAATGCGCAAGCGGCGGCACCGGTGAGCGATCTGAGCGGTGACTCGGGTGGCGGGGTTGTCCTAAGCGGCAACAACGGCGCCATCGTGCCCACCGGCAGCCTGGAAGACAGGGTTGCCCTGCTGGAACGCACGCTCAACGCCCGTCTGCGCCTGCAGGCCGATTTGCAGCAACAGGTGGATGCCCTGCAAGGGGAGGTCTCCGAGCTGCGTGGCCAGCTGGAGCAGCAGACCTACCAGATGGAACAGTCGCAGGAGCGTCAGCGCCAGCTCTATCAGGAGCTCGACAAGGTGGCCAACAGCCAGCCTGCCGCTACACCAGCAGCCCCGGCAGCCGCCGCTGCGAGCGCGACGCCGGCCGCCGCGGCCAACTATTCCACCAACCAGAACGAGAATCAGGCCTATGATGCGGCCGTGAACATGGTGCTCAAGGAGAAGAACTACGACAAGGCAATTCCGGCCTTCGAAGGGTTCATCAAGCAGTTCCCGAGCTCCAGCTATGTTCCCAACGCCCATTACTGGCTGGGTCAGCTGCTGTTCAACAAGGGGGATCGGACCGGCGCTGCCGCCCAGTTCACCACTGTGGCTACCAAGTTCAGCAAGTCTCCCAAGCGAGCCGACGCCCTGTTGAAGCTGGGGATGCTGGCACAACTGGATGGCAAGAAGGCGGAAGCCAAGAACTTCTATGAGCAGGTGATCAAGGGCTATCCCAACACCTCGCCGGCCCAGCTGGCCAAGCAGAGTTTGAGCAAGCTGTAACTTTGCCGCATGTCACTGTTTTCGTAACAGTCTTGTAAATACAGCCTCGCTTTGTATGCGCAGTGAACAAACAGATGGAATTTAAGATTTTTCTGTTGCGCCAGGATGATAAATCCGTAATATAGGCCGCCGTCAGAGCCGGTGCAGCATTGCAGTTGGTCCTGGTCGTGGTGAGGGTCGTTAGCTCAGTCGGTAGAGCAGTTGACTTTTAATCAATTGGTCGCTGGTTCGAATCCAGCACGACCCACCATTTCTCCACCAGGTGGAGACAGAATTCCCAGGTCGTTTAGCTCAGCTGGGAGAGCACCTCCCTTACAAGGAGGGGGTCACTGGTTCGATCCCAGTAACGACCACCAGTTTTAAGCTGTTTGCCAAGGCAGGCAGTGAAAGAGGCAAGTCAGGTGTGGGTCGTTAGCTCAGTCGGTAGAGCAGTTGACTCTTAATCAATTGGTCGTAGGTTCGATCCCTACACGACCCACCAATTTGCCCAGATGAATTCCCAGGTCGTTTAGCTCAGCTGGGAGAGCACCTCCCTTACAAGGAGGGGGTCACTGGTTCGATCCCAGTAACGACCACCAGTTTGTAAAAAATGATTTAGATGGGTCGTTAGCTCAGTCGGTAGAGCAGTTGACTTTTAATCAATTGGTCGCTGGTTCGAATCCAGCACGACCCACCATCATTTCAGAATCCCAGGTCGTTTAGCTCAGCTGGGAGAGCACCTCCCTTACAAGGAGGGGGTCACTGGTTCGATCCCAGTAACGACCACCA
>NZ_JBFOCR010000011.1:0-76052 GCF_040907935.1 Aeromonas sp. s2
CTGACCCCATGCCGAACTCAGAAGTGAAACGCTGTAGCGCCGATGGTAGTGTGGCATTCGCCATGCGAGAGTAGGACACTGCCAGGCACCCAATTTTAGATTACGCGGTGAGCGTGGTCTTTACCGGTTAGTGTGCTGATATGGCTCAGTCGGTAGAGCGCATCCTTGGTAAGGATGAGGTCCCCAGTTCGATTCTGGGTATCAGCACCATTAAATATTAAAGCCTCCCAATCGGGAGGCTTTTTTGTTTCTGCTTTTTCAATTCATCGATATCTGTCTGGCATCGAGATAGAAACGGGGCTGCCCCGACGCTTCTATCTGGATGGCGGCCACCAGTCGTTCATCGCGCTTGTATTCCCACTGCTTCTCTATCGAGGTCAACGGCGGCTTGCTGATGCCCAGCGTCTGCAGATACTCGTGAAACAAGCCTGCGCTGCCGATCTCGGTCAATCCTGCTTTCATCCCAATCAACTCCCTTTTATTGTTGCTGTCTATCAATAGTAACAGTCTCATATGTATTCAATATGAACGCTTTTCTATCAAATTGATCCAAGCTAAGTTGTGGCTTGAAAAAGCAATTGGCGGCTGAAAAAAGGAAGAAAAACATGCTGATAAAGAACCTGCGCCTGGCCGGCAGGGAGGGGACCTGGCAGATCCTCTGCCAGGATGGCCTGATCCGTGCCATCGAGCCCATGAGCACTCATCTGCTCTCCACCCATGAGCTGGATGGGGAGGAGGGGCTCGCCATTGCCCCCTTTATCGAACCGCACATCCATCTCGATACCACCCAGACGGCGGGCGAGCCGAGCTGGAACCTCTCCGGCACCCTGTTCGAGGGGATCGAACGCTGGGCCGAGCGCAAGGCAATGCTGACCCACGAGGATGTGAAACGGCGCGCCATCCAGACGCTGAAGTGGCAGATCGCCAACGGTATCCAGTTTGTCCGTACCCACGTCGATGTCTCCGATCCCAATCTGGTCGCTCTCAAGGCGATGCTGGAGGTGAGGGAAGAGATGCAGGAGTGGGTGGAGCTGCAGATCGTCGCCTTCCCGCAGGAGGGGATCCTCTCCTACCCGAACGGCAAGGCGTTGCTGGAAGAGGCCCTCAAGCTGGGTGCCGACGTGATCGGCGCCATCCCCCATTTCGAGTTCACTCGGGAATATGGGGTCGAAAGCTTGCACTATGTGTTCGATCTTGCCGAGAAGTATCAGGTTCTGGTCGATGTGCACTGTGACGAGATCGATGATGAGCAGTCCCGCTTCATCGAGACGCTGGCGACCCTGGCCTACGAGCGCGGCATGGGCCAGCGGGTGACCGCCAGCCACACCACCGCCATGCACTCCTACAACGGGGCCTATGCGTCGCGCCTGTTCCGGCTGTTGAAGCTGGCCGACCTCAACTTCGTCGCCAATCCGCTGGTGAATATCCACCTGCAGGGGCGGTTCGACAGCTATCCCAAACGCCGCGGCATCACCCGGGTGAAGGAGATGCTGGCGGCGAACATCAACGTCTGCTTCGGTCACGACGACGTGTTCGACCCCTGGTATCCCATGGGGACGGCCAACATGCTGCAGGTGCTGCACATGGGGCTGCATGTCTGCCAGAGCATGGGGTATGAAGAGATCAACGACAGCCTCAAGCTGATCGGCAGTCACAGCGCCCGCACCCTGAACGTGCAGGATCGCTACGGCATCGAGCTGGGCAAACCGGCCAACCTGCTGATCCTGCCTGCCGAAAACGGCTTCGATGCGGTGCGCCGCCAGGTGCCGGTACGCTACTCCATTCGCCATGGCAAACTGATTGCCGACACCAGGCCGGCCCGCACCACGCTGCACCTGGCGCAGAGCGAACCGGTCGATTTTCGCCGTTGAGCCGAGGGCGTCGATTAATTGCCCTGCTGTCCCCCCGGGTCGACATTTTGCATAATGTCGGCCTGATACTGTGGAGTCTGCTTCCATGCAAACCTGGTTATTTGTTGCTGCCGGCGGGGCCATCGGTGCCTGCCTGCGTTTTGGCATCGCCGAGCTGATGGCGCTGCTGCTGGGGCGCCACTTCCCCTACGGCACCCTGATGGTCAATCTGATCGGTTCCTTCATCATGGGGGTAGCCTACGCCCTCATCCTGCACGGCCACATAGCCGAACACCCGATGAAGCCGCTGCTGATGGTGGGGATCCTTGGTGCCCTCACCACCTTCTCCTCGTTCGCGCTGGATACGGTAGCGCTAGCCCAGCACGGCGCTTATCTCAAGGCGCTGCTCAACATCGGCCTCAACCTGTTTCTCTGTCTGGCCATGGTGGTGCTGGGGATGCAGTTGGTCGCCAGCCGGGTTTAAGGTGTCCGCACGCCATTGGCTCTGGTAAACTGGCGGCCATTCTTTGCTCTATGGGTGTTTAAGGGATGTCAGAACAGACTACGACAACGCATTTTGGCTTTAAAACCGTGGCCGCGACCGAGAAGGAAACCCTGGTCGCCGGCGTCTTCCATTCGGTGGCAGCCAAGTATGATCTGATGAACGATCTGATGTCGTTCGGCATCCACCGCCTGTGGAAGCGCTTCACCATCGACTGCTCCGGTGTGCGCAAGGGCCAGAAGGTGCTGGATCTGGCCGGTGGTACCGGTGATCTGACCGCCAAGTTCTCCCGCATCGTCGGCGAAACCGGTCAGGTGGTGCTGGCCGACATCAACGACTCCATGCTCAAGGTGGGTCGCGACAAGCTGCGCAACCTGGGGGTGGCCAACAACGTCTCCTACGTTCAGGCCAACGCCGAGGCGCTCCCCTTCCCGGACAACCATTTCGACGTCATCACCATTGGCTTCGGCCTGCGCAACGTTACCGACAAGGACAAGGCGCTCGCCTCCATGTTCCGGGTACTGAAGCCGGGCGGCCGTCTGCTGGTGCTGGAGTTCTCCAAGCCGGTGAGCGAAGTGATCGCCAAGCTCTATGACCTTTACTCCTTCAAACTGCTGCCGAAAATGGGCGAAATCGTCGCGAACGACAGCGAAAGCTACAAATACCTGGCGGAATCCATCCGCATGCACCCGGATCAGCAGACCCTGGCCGGCATGATGGAAAATGTCGGTTTCGAGCAGGTGGAGTTCTACAACCTGACCCAGGGCGTGGTAGCCCTGCACCGCGGTTACAAGTTTTAAGGTCGCCTATGCCGATGGATGCCATGGTCACTGCGGTGATCGAAACCAGCCTCAACCGGCTGCTGGAACTGGACAAGCAGAGCCCCGAGCGGCTGCGCAAGCTGGCGGGCAAGGTACTCAAGCTGGAGCTGCGCGAGCTCAAGCCGCTCTGGTTCGTCTTCTCCGGGCGCCGGCTGGATGTGCTGGCCAAGTTTGAAGGGGAGGCCGATGCGGTGCTGAGCCTCTCCCTGACCGCGCTCGGCCTGCTCAAGGATCCCTCCTCTCTGACCCGCTATATCCGCGAGGAGAAGCTGGATCTGAGCGGCGACCCCCAGCTGGTGCAGGCGTTCAGCGTGCTGCTGGGTGAGCTCGACATTGACTGGGAAGAGGAGCTGTCCCGCTACACCGGCGACGTGCTGGCCCACACCCTGCTACGTGGTGCTCGTCAGGCGCATCGCTTGCTGGGCCGTGAGCTGTGCCGCAGCCAGCGTCAGCTGGCCGAGTATCTGACCGAAGAGATCCGGATTGCGCCGGGTCCGCTGGAAGTGGCCAGCTTCAACGACGATGTCGAGCAGCTGGCGCAACAGATGAAAGCGGTCGAGCTGCGGCTGGCCCGCTTCGAACAGCGGGTAGCCTGATGACACCGAAGGAGTTCAAGCGCCTCTATCGCATCATCAGCATCCTGCTGGAGCAGGGCATCGACGAGCTGGTGCCCGCCCGTTATCAGCCCTGGCCCGGCCGGCTGGCCCGCCGCAGCCTGTTCTGGCTCAAGAACAAGCGCCAGGAGCTGAGCCGCGGTGCCCGTATCCGGCTCGCCTTCGAGGCGCTCGGCCCCATCTTCATCAAGTTCGGTCAGATGCTCTCGACCCGGCGCGATCTGCTGCCGCCTGACATCGCCGAGGAGCTGGCTCTGCTGCAGGACAGGGTGCCCCCCTTCTGCGGTCAGGCCGCCCGTCGCCAGATCGAGGCGAGCCTGGGCTGTACCATCGAGACCCTGTTCGACGACTTCGACGAGACGCCGCTGGCGTCCGCCTCCATCGCCCAGGTGCATACCGCCAGGCTGAAGGAGAACGGCCGCGAGATCGTGATCAAGGTTATCCGCCCCGACATCGAGCCGGTCATCGAGGCCGACCTGCGGCTGATGCTGGCGCTGGCCCGCCTGGTGGCCCGTTTCGTGCCCCAGAGCGGACGACTGCGCCCCATCGAGGTGGTGGAGGAGTATCGCAAGACCATCCTCGACGAGCTCAACCTGATGCGGGAGGCGGCCAACGCCATCCAGCTGCGCCGCAACTTCACCGGCTCAGAGGCGCTCTACGTGCCCGAGGTGTTCACCGAGCACTGCCGCGAGCAGGTGCTGGTGATGGAGCGGATCTACGGCATTCCGGTCTCCGACATCGCGGCGCTGGAGGCCAACGGCACCAACATGAAGCTGCTGGCCGAGCGCGGGGTGGAGGTGTTCTTCACCCAGGTGTTCCGCGACAGCTTCTTCCACGCCGACATGCACCCGGGCAACATCTTCGTCTCCTATGAACATCCGGAGAATCCACTCTGGATCGGCATCGACTGCGGTATCGTCGGCACCCTCAACCGGGAAGACAAGCGCTACCTGGCGGAGAACTTCCTCGCCTTCTTCAACCGCGACTATCGCCGGGTGGCCGAGCTGCACGTGGAGTCCGGCTGGGTGCCGCCCGATACCAAGGTGGACGAGTTCGAGTTCGCCATCCGCACCGTGCTGGAGCCCATCTTCGAGAAACCGCTGTCCGAGATCTCCTTCGGCCACGTGCTGCTCAACCTGTTCAACACCGCGCGTCGCTTCAACATGCAGGTGCAGCCGCAGCTGGTGCTGCTGCAGAAAACCCTGCTCTATGTGGAAGGGCTGGGTCGCCAGCTCTATCCCCAGCTGGATCTGTGGCAGACCGCCAAACCCTATCTGGAAAACTGGATGTACCAGCAGGTGGGGCCCAAGGCGGTGTGGACAGCCATCAAGGAGAAGGCGCCATTCTGGGCGGAGAAGCTGCCGGAACTGCCGGAGCTGGTCTACGAGACCCTGCGCCAGACCCGCCATCAACAGCACCATTTCGACCAGATGTTCGCCGAGTTCCGCCGTCACAGTCGTCGGCAGGGACAGGCTCGCTACCTCTTAGGGGTTGGAGCCAGCCTGCTATTGGCCGGTGTATTCTTGCTGACCCAAAAACAACACATTGAGTGGGGACAAATCAGCCTCGCCGGCACCGGGTTATGCTGGCTGCTGGGTTGGTTGCGGACCCGTTCCCATTAAATAAACCGCGCCAGCGGGCGCCTGTCCTGGAGATAAAAATCATGGGTGGTATCAGTATTTGGCAATTGTTGATCATCGCAGTCATCGTCGTGCTGCTGTTTGGTACCAAGAAGCTGCGTGGCATCGGTGGTGATCTGGGCGCCGCGGTCAAGGGTTTCAAGAAGGCACTCTCCGACGAGCCGAGCGATGCCAAGTCCGAGCAGAAGGATGCCGAGTTTCCGCCGAAGCAGCTGAACGAAGCGGCCGGCCAGCCTAGCGATGCCGCCAAGCAGAAAGATAAAGATCAGGCCTAAGCCATGTTCGATATCGGTTTCTGGGAGCTGGTTGTCATTGGTGTCGTCGCCCTGGTGGTGCTCGGCCCCGAGCGGCTGCCCGTGGCGATCCGTACCGCCAGCCACTGGATCAGACTGATCCGCAGCACCGCCAACTCGGTCAAGGCCGAGCTGGAGCAGGAGCTCAAGTTGCAGGATCTGCACAACGACCTGAAGAAGGCCGAACAGCTGCAGATGAACAACCTGAGCCCCGAGCTGCAGGAGTCTATCGAGCAGCTGAAAGCGGCCGCACAATCGGTGACCCGTCCATACGAACAGCAAAACACCATCCATCCCGCACCGGCATCGGCCGAGGTGAAGGAGGAATCTGTGCCGCCAGCCGCCGAGGTGGCCGCGCCGGAACAGACTGCGATCGTGGATGAGCGCCCCGGTGCCCAGCCACGTACCGAACAAGGGGAGGTGAAGCAGCCATGAGTCAGGCCGAGCAACCTCTGATCAGCCACCTGGTAGAGCTGAGAACGCGCCTGCTGCGTTCCATCACCGCCATCCTGCTGGTGTTCATCGCGCTGATCTACTTCTCCAACAACATCTACGACTTCGTGGCCCAGCCGCTGCTCAGCCAGCTGCCGGAAGGGACCAGCATGATAGCGACGGACGTGGCGACGCCCTTCCTGACGCCCATCAAGCTGACCCTGGTGGTCTCCTTCTTCGTGGCGATCCCCTATCTGCTCTACCAGGCCTGGGCCTTCATCGCCCCCGGTCTGTACCAGCATGAACGGCGTCTCATCATGCCGCTGGTCGCCTCCAGTGCCGTGTTGTTCTACGCCGGCATGGCGTTTGCCTACTACGTGGTGTTCCCGCTGGTGTTCGGTTTCTTCACCAGCACCGCGCCCGCCGGAGTAACGGTGGCGACCGACATCGCCAGCTATCTGGACTTCGTGCTGACCCTGTTCTTCGCGTTCGGGGTGGCGTTCGAAATTCCGGTGGCCACCATACTGCTGTGCTGGACCGGGGTGACCACCCCCAAGAGCCTGAAGGAGAAACGTCCCTACGTCGTCGTCGGGGTGTTCGTGGTCGGCATGCTGTTGACGCCGCCCGATGTCTTTTCCCAGACCCTGCTCGCGATCCCCATGTGGGCTTTGTGGGAGATAGGTCTGTTCTTCGCCCGCTTCTACGTGAAGAAAGAGGACGAGGAGCAACAGGAATCAACGGAAGAGGGGAGCTGAGGCTCCCTTCCTCTTTTCATGCTCCCGTTCGAAGCGTATGGTAAGGCCCCATCGAGTAGATGGTTTTCAAATACCTGATATGTATTCCTTTTGTTCGGACCCGCTGACCCCATGATCGACATAGGTGTAAACCTGACCAGCAGCCAGTTCGCCGATGAACAGGCCGATCTGGTGGCTCGCGCCCGCGCCGCCGGGGTGGAGGCGCTGATCCTGACCGGCACCGATCTGATCGGCAGCCGCGAGAGCGCCACCCTGGCCGCCCGCTGGCCTGGCTACTGCTTTTCCACCGCCGGGGTCCACCCCCACGACGCCAAAAGCGTCGATGAGGCGACCCTGCCCGCCCTGCGCGAGCTGGCGGCGCTGCCACAGGTGGTGGCCATCGGCGAATGCGGTCTCGACTACAACCGTGACTTCTCGCCCCGTCCGGTGCAGGACGCGGTATTCGATTCCCAGCTGGCGCTGGCCGCCGAGCTCGGGATGCCGGTGTTTCTCCATTGCCGCGATGCCCACGCCCGTTTCATCGAGATCCTGCGCCCCTGGCTGCCCAAGCTGCCGGGGGCCGTGCTGCACTGCTTCACCGGCTCCGATGAGGAGCTGGACGAGTGTCTGGCGCTGGGGCTGCATATCGGGGTGACCGGCTGGCTCTGCGACGAACGCCGTGGTCAGCAGCTGCGCGAGCAGGTGGCCCGCATTCCGGCCGGCCGGCTGATGATAGAGACGGACTCCCCCTACCTGGTGCCGCGGGATCTGAAACCAAGACCCAAACGAAACGAGCCCGCTTTTTTGCCGCACATCGCCCAGGTGGTGGCGGCCTGCCGTGGTGAAGCGCCCGAGGCCTTGCTGGCCCATACCCGGGCCACCTCCGCCGCGTTTTTCCAACTTCCTCTTTTGGAGTGACTCATGGCTACAACTCTTCCAGGCGCCTTTCCGGGCCGCCGCCTGCGCCGGGTGCGCAAACATGATTTCAGCCGTCGTCTGGTGCGCGAGAACGTACTGACCGCCAATGATCTCATCTACCCCGTGTTCGTGCTGGAGGGGGAAAACCGCCGTGAAGCCGTCCCCTCCATGCCGGGGGTGGAGCGTCTCTCCATCGACCTGTTGCTGGAGGAGGCCGCCGAACTGGTGGCACTCGGCGTGCCTGCCATCGCCCTGTTCCCGGTCACCCCGCTGGAGCAGAAGAGCCTGCTGGCGGAAGAGGCCTACAACCCGGACGGGCTGGCCCAGCGCACAGTGCGTGCCTTGAAGGCCCGCTTCCCGGAGCTGGGGGTCATCACCGACGTGGCGCTCGACCCGTTTACCACCCACGGTCAGGACGGCATCATCGATGATGAAGGCTATGTGCTGAACGACATCACCACCGAAATCCTGGTGAAACAGGCGCTCTCCCATGCTGCCGCCGGGGTCGATATCGTGGCGCCGTCCGACATGATGGATGGTCGTATCGGTGCCATTCGCGCGGCGCTGGAAGAGAACGGCTTCATCAACACCCAGGTCATGGCCTACTCCGCCAAGTACGCTTCCTGCTACTACGGCCCGTTCCGCGACGCGGTCGGCTCGGCCGGCAACCTCGGCAAGAGCAACAAGGCCACCTATCAGATGGATCCGGCCAACAGCAACGAAGCCCTGCACGAGGTGGCGCTGGATATCCAGGAAGGGGCCGACAGCGTGATGGTCAAGCCGGGCATGCCCTATCTGGACGTGATCCGCCAAGTGAAGGATCAGTTCGGCGTGCCGACCTTTGCCTACCAGGTGAGCGGCGAGTACGCCATGCACATGGCGGCGATCCAGAACGGCTGGCTGAAGGAGAAGGAGAGCATCATGGAGTCCCTGCTCTGCTTCAAGCGGGCCGGGGCCGACGGCATCCTCACCTACTTCGCCAAGCGCGTGGCGCAGTGGCTGAAGGAAGATGCCCGGGCCTGATGGCAGGACGCCTTCTATGCAATGCAGACAATGCCGGCCCCGGGGCCGGCATTGTCGTTTCTGGGAGGCTATCTGGTCGTTTTGCGCGCAGCTTTTGACCAAATGTGGGCCGCGGCCCTCGCTCTCGATGGCAAAGGCTTGATTAATGGGGTTTCTGCCTACATCTTAGGTAGTCCAAGCAAGCTTCTGGACGGCAGGGGCTGTAGAGAATTTAGAGGTATTGCCGGATGACTAACCCTTTGCTGACTATGGACTCGCTGCCCCCGTTCAGCCAGATCCAGCCCGACCAGGTACAGCCTGCCGTGACGCAGGCCATTGCCGATTGCAAACAGAAGATCAGCGATGTGCTGGCCCAGCGCGAGCCCCATACCTGGGACAGCCTGATCGCCCCGCTGGAAGAGGTAAATGACCGTCTGTCCCGGATCTGGTCGCCGGTCAGCCACCTCAACTCCGTGCTCAACAGCGAGGCGCTGCGCGAGGCCCACGACGCCTGCCTGCCGCTGCTGTCCGAATTCCAGACCTATGTCGGCCAGCACGAAGGGCTCTATCAAGCCTACCTGGCTCTCTCCGAGAGCGACGATTTCCCCCTGCTGAGCGCCGCCCAGCGCAAGGAGATCCAGAATACCCTGCGCGATTTTCGCCTGTCCGGCATCGGCCTGCCCGCCGAGGCACAGCAGCGCTACGGCGAGATCCAGGCCCGCCTCTCCGAGCTGGCCTCCCGTTTCAGCAACAACGTGCTGGACGCGACCCAGGGGTGGAGCAAGCTGGTTACCGACGAGGCCGAGCTGGCCGGGCTGCCGGAGAGTGCACAGGCCGCCGCTCGCCAGCTGGCCGAGCTGAAGGGCAAGGAAGGCTGGCTGTTCACTCTGGACATCCCCTCCTACCTGCCGGTGATGATGTATGCCGACAACCGCGCCCTGCGCGCCGAGCTGTACGAGGCCTTCACCACCCGTGCCTCCGACCAGGGCCCCAATGCCGGCAAGTGGGACAACTCCGCCATCATGACCGAGCTGCTCACCCTGCGCCGCGAGCTGGCCCAGCTGCTCGGCTTTGCCAACTACGCCGAGCTCTCCCTTGCCACCAAGATGGCGGACAAGCCGGAGCAGGTGGTGAACTTCCTCACCGATCTGGCGCGCCGCTCCCTGTCGCAGGGCAAGGCCGAGCTGGAAGAGATCCGCGCCTTCGCCAGCGAACAGCACGGCCAGAGCGAGCTGGCGGCCTGGGATATCCCCTATTACGCCGAGAAGCTCAAGCAGCACAAGTTCTCCATCTCCGACGAGCAGCTGCGCCCCTACTTCCCCGCCAGCAAGGTGGTGAAAGGGCTGTTCGAGGTGGTCAAGCGGGTGTTCGGCATGAAGGTGCGCGAGCGCCTCGGCATCGACACCTGGCACCCGGACGTGCGCTTCTACGACATCTTCGATGCCGAGGATGAGCTGCGTGGCAGCTTCTACCTCGACCTCTATGCCCGCGAGCACAAGCAGGGCGGTGCCTGGATGGATGTCTGCCTGGGTCGTCGCTACCGTCAGGACGGTTCGCTGCAAAAGCCGGTGGCCTACCTGACCTGCAACTTCAACGGCCCGGTGGACGGCAAACCCGCCCTGTTTACCCACAACGAAGTGGTCACCCTGTTCCACGAGTTCGGTCACGGCATTCACCACATGCTGACCCGGATCGACGTGGCCGGCGTGGCCGGTATCAACGGCGTGGCCTGGGACGCGGTGGAGCTGCCGAGCCAGTTCCTCGAGAACTGGTGCTGGGAGTCCGAGGCACTGGCCTTCATCTCCGGCCATCACGAAACCGGCGAGCCGCTGCCTGCCGATCTGCTGGAGAAGATGCTGACCGCCCGCAACTTCCAGGCGGCCATGCAGATGCTGCGCCAGCTGGAGTTCGCCCTGTTCGACTTCCGTCTGCACCAGGAGTTTGACCCGGCCAATGCGGATCAGATCCCGGCGCTGCTGGACGAGGTGCGTCGCGAGGTGGCGGTGATGACGCCGCCGGCCTTCAACCGCTTCCAGCACAGCTTCTCCCACATCTTCGCCGGCGGTTATGCGGCGGGCTACTACAGCTACAAGTGGGCGGAAGTGCTCTCCGCCGACGCCTTCTCCCGCTTCGAGGAGGAGGGGATCTTCAACCCAGTGACCGGCCACTCCTTCCTGAAAAACATCCTGGAGAAGGGCGGTTCCAAGGAGCCGATGGAGCTGTTCCGCGCCTTCCGTGGCCGTGAGCCTCAGGTGGATGCCTTGCTGCGCCACAGCGGGATTGCCGCATGAGGCTGCAGGCCCCGCCAGGCGTGAGCTTCAAGCAGGTACACCTCTGCCACAGAGTGCGATCACCGCGTGATTTTTGAGATAAAAAGGGACCTTTTGGTCCCTTTTCTCAAGGCATTTTAATATCTTGCGGATAGCATGTTTGCACTGTTCCCGCCTCTTCAGTAGAGTCGGGGTCTACCTTCCAAGGAGAGAAAGAACCTTGCCATGAGGCGAGCACTCGAGTCTGTCTATCAAATCATCTCAAGTCTGTCTCATTCGAGTGGTCAGGGATATTTCGATACCTTTGTGAGTGAAATCGCAGCAGCGGTGGGGGCCGACTTCGTCCTTATTTCGGGTAGGGATCAAGCGGGGCTCTCCTGCAAGGTGCATGCAACCTATCCCGCCTCTCTCGATACGATCCGCTTCAGTTTTCCGGTCAGCGCCACCCTGGGGGAGATCACCCTGCAGGAGGGCGAGGCCTGGTTCAGCGATCGGGTACAGCAGCTGTTCCCCCACGCCGCCGTGTTGCAGGCCTGGCAGATCCAGGCCTATGCCGGCATCGCCCTCAAGAGTGCGCAAGGGGAGACAGTGGGCATCTGCAGCCTGCTGTTCAAGCGGCCGCTCACCAACATGGACAAGGTGATGGGCCTGCTGCGCCTGCTGGCTCCGCTGGCCGGACGCGAACTGGCGCTGATGCTGCAGCAGCCGGCGCCGCCCCAGCCCGAGTACCACGATTTTCTGCACACCATGATGTCCCACGCCCCGGTGGGGATCGGCAAGCTCGATCTGGACGGCAAGATCCTCTGGACCAATCCGGCCATCGAAAAGATGCTGGGCTACAGCCAGGAGGAGCTGGTTCATCGCAACGCCGCCGAGCTCAATCATCCGGAAGACTGGCTGCGCAGCGTCGCCTGCTATGAAGAGCTCAGGCGCGGCGAGCGTACCGCCTTCACCCAGGAGAAGCGTTACCTGCACCGTGACGGCCAGCTGCTGTGGGGGCGGGTCACCGTCACTCTGGTGCGGGACGACCAATTGCAGCCCGACTACCTGATGGTGGTGCTGGAGAACATAGACCCCCTCAAACGTCACGCCGAGCAGCTCAAGCTCTCCCACCGGGTCTACGACAACCTGTCAGAGGCGATCTTGGTGTGCGACGCCGACAGTCGCATCATCTCGGTCAACCCGGCGTTCGAACAGATCACCGGCTACAGCGAGGAGGAGGTGTGCGGCCAGCGCCCCAGCCTGCTCAAGTCCGGCCTGCACGATCAGGCCTTCTACGCCGACATGTACCACGCGCTGGAGCGGGTGGGGGTGTGGCGCGGCGAGGTGTGGAACAAGCGCAAGAACGGCAAGCTCTACCCCCAGCAGCTGATGATCAGCACGCTGCGGGAAGGGGGGCGCATCAGCCAGTACATCGCCATCTTCAGCGATCTCTCCCAGACCAAGCTTGCGGAGCAGAAGATCGCCGCCCAGGCCAACTACGACAATCTCACCGGGCTGCCCAACCGCTGGCTGTTCGGCCGCTGCCTCAGCCGCTTCTGCGAGCGGGGCGAGCGCTTCGCGCTGATGGTACTCGACCTCAACAACTTCAAGGCGGTCAACAACAGCATGGATCACCACGCCGGTGACGCCCTGCTGCGGGAGGTGTCGGATCGGCTGGTGAGCCGGGTGCGCACCGAAGATCTGGTGGCCCGCATTGGCGGCGACGAGTTCGCCTTCCTGGTGCCCGGCATCGTCAACCGCCGCCAGGCCGAGGTGTTTGCCAAGCAGGTGGTCGGCGGCTTCGCTCGCCCCTTCATGCTGGCCAACCAGCACCTCTACGTGACGGCCACCATCGGCATCACCCTCTGCCCGGGCGACGGGCTGGAGAGCGACGAGCTGCTGCGCAACGCCGAGCAGGCGCTGTTTGCCGCCAAGCGGCAGGGACGGCTGCTCGGCAGCTACTGCGCCTCCATGCGCGAAGAGGTGCGCCAGCGTCACCAGATGCAGCAGGATCTGGCGGAGGCGATCAAGCTCGAGCAGCTGACCATGGCCTACCAGCCGATCTGGGACAACCGTAGCGGCCGGGTCGCCAAGCTGGAGGCGCTGGTGCGCTGGTATCACCCGCACTGGGGTCAGGTGTCGCCGGCGGACTTCATCCCGCTGGCGGAGGAGGCCGGGCTCATCCAGGGGCTGGGGGCGCTGGTGCTGTGGCAGTCGTGCCGGGATCTGGCGCGGCTGCAGCAATCCGGCTTCCCGGATCTGCAGATGTCGATCAACCGTTCCACCCTGGAGTTCCAGACCATAGATCCGGAGGCGAGCGAGTGGCTCAAGGTGATCCACCACTTCGGGCTGGATCCGGCGGACATCGTCATCGAGATCACCGAATCCCTGCTGATGGAGACCAGCGATCAGCACAGGGTGCGGATCGATGCCCTGCGCGAGGCAGGCTGCAAGCTGGCCATCGACGACTTCGGCACCGGCTACTCGGCGCTCAATTATCTGCGCAACTTCCCGGTGGACCTGGTGAAGATCGACCGGGCCTTCGTGCGCCACATCCCGTTCAACGAGCAGGACCGGCTGCTGCTGGACGGCATCATCAACATAGTGCACAACCTTGGCATGCAGGTGGTGATCGAGGGGGTGGAGACCCGCGAGCAGCTCAACTTCCTCTGTCAGAAGGGGTGCGCCTTCACCCAGGGTTATCTGCTGAGCCGGCCGCTCGCCTACGACGACCTCACCGAGTATTTGCAGCTCAACGACAAGAGCATGTTCCTGCAGACCAGCTGACCCTTACTGCGCCGCTTTCATCCTCTCCTGTTTCTCCTTCAGTGTCCGGTAATCCTCCCCGAGATAGCGCAGATAGATGCGATCCAGCACCCCTTCGTCCAGCATCTGCTGCAGAGCCTTGTTGTAGGCGGGCAACAGGTCTGCCTTCTGCTTGCCGAAGCAGAGGTAGAGCGGGGTCGAGTCGAGGAAGGGGGTGAGCGCGCGGATCTTGACGTCCTGCTCTCTGGAGAGAATGGGGGCTGAGAAGTAATCCAGCACTATCAGGTCGACCCGGCTCTTCTCCAGCATCAGCAGCAGCTGCTTGTCGGAGTGGGCCTTGATGGGCACCCAGCCGGTGAAGTGCTTGATCCTGTCGGTGTAGTCATAGCCCCTGACCATCCCCACTTTCAGCCCCTTGGCCATCTCCCACGAGAAGGTTTGCAGCGGGCTGTCGCTGCGCACATAGGAGGCCAGCGGGTAGAAGGCGGTGGCAAGATCGGAGTGGTAGCAGCCGGGGAGGGGCGCGTTGTCGAGAATGCCGTCCGCCAGCTCGGTGTTGACGTACTGTTCGCAGCGTCCCCACGGCAGTTCGAGCAGGGTGAGCTGCATGCCGAGGCGGTGTGCCACCTCTTGATGGATCTCGACCGATATGCCCTCCATCAGCTTGCCCTGTTCGGCGTAGGAGAAGGGGGGCCAGTCAACGCCGCAGACCTTGAGCTGGCCACCGCTCTGGGCGGCAAGCAGCAGGGCGATAAGCAGGTGCATGGGGTTTCCTCCCTACAGCGGCGCAAAGGGGCTGTGATACACTCGGTTCACTGAACTTAGAATGCATCCAGAGCCCATGCAAATCCTCCTCGAAGACCCCGCCAAGGCGGCCCAGGCAGAAGCCCTGAGCAGCCAGCTTGACCAGATCGACCTGCCCCAGTTTGCCCTGGTGTTCACCCCGCAACGGCTGGAGCTGCGCAAGCTGGACGAACCCAAGCTGGGCGCCGTCTACGTGGATTTCGTCGAAGGGGCGGTTGCTCATCGTCGCAAGTTCGGCGGTGGCCGTGGCCAGTCCATCGCCAAGGCGGTGGGGCTCAAGGCGGGCGCCATGCCGACCGTGGTGGATGCCACCGCCGGGCTGGGGCGGGATGCCTTCGTGCTCGCCTCCCTCGGTTGCAAGGTGACCATGATTGAGCGCAGCCCCGTGGTGGCCGCTCTGCTGCAGGACGGGTTGGCACGCGCCGCGCAGGATCCCGAGATCGGCCCCTGGGTGCGCGAGCGGATGCAACTGCTGCACGGCCCTGCGGTGGAGACCCTGCTGGGGTTGGCCGAGCGGCCGGATGTTATCTACCTCGATCCCATGTTCCCCCACAAGCAGAAGTCGGCGCTGGTGAAAAAAGAGATGCGGGTGTTCCAGTCGCTGGTGGGGGCGGATCTCGACGCCGATGCCCTGCTGCCGGCGGCGCTCACCATGGCGGACCGGCGGGTAGTGGTGAAGCGGCCGGACTACGCCGGCTGGCTCAACGAGCAGAAGCCGAGCATGGCCATCGAGACCAAGAGCAACCGCTTCGATGTCTACGTGATGGCAGCGTTGGCGGGGTAACGCCGCACGCGAGGGATATAAAGAAGAGGGCCAACCCGATGGGGTTGGCCCTCTTGCCATCTATTGGCTGTGGGCTGGGTCTGGCGGGGTAAAGCGGATCAGTTTTTCCTCCCCCTGCCAGTTGAGCGTCATGGTCGCCAGCTCCGCCAGGCTGAGCCGTTCGCCACCGTGCAGCAGCAGGTACTCGACCCCTTCCCTGGCCTCTATGGTGCGGATCTTGTCCGCCCACTGGCGGCCATTCTTACAGGTGAGGGTGACCGGCAGCTGCCAGCTGGCGGCGATCTCCAGCCAGTCGTAGAGATCGCAACTGATGGGTTGGTATCTGCTCATGCGGTCGTCCCCCTTGTTGCCCGTTACTGGAAGTTGATGCTGGTGGTGGGTGCCACCACCGTCTGTGCCTTCTGCACCTGTTCCAGTTGCAGCGGGTCGCCAGCCAGCGCCGGATCATCCTCGTCGCCGTTGCAGACCAGCACCAGATCGTAGCTGCCGAGATTGACAAATCCCAGCTCGTAGCCAAAGCCGCCTCCGGTCTGCGGCAGCACGGGGGCGCTGGCGTAGAAGCCGTTGTCGCTGTCCGCCATGTCGGGATAGGCGTCGTCACCCACCGGGCGCAGCTCGTCATAGAAGTAGACGAAGGCCTTGTCGGTCAGCTGGCCACCGCACAGCCCGGCTGCCACCGTGCCCTTGACGGTGGCGACCTGAGTGTTGTTCACCAGCCGTACGCCTCTCGGTTTGAGCTTGTAGTACTGCTCGTGGCCGGGCAGCACCATGGACTGGCGCAGATCGAATTCGGTGGTGAAGGCACTGAGGCCGTTGGCGGCGATGGTGAAGGCATCCAGCTTGAGCTCGCTGCTGGGCACCTCCAGCGGCTTGATCACCCCATCATCCTGCTTGACGTAGGAGTAGGGGGTGCCGTCCAGAAACTGGTTGGCGACCTCCCGTCCGTCCAGCACCCGCAGTCGCATCTGGCTGTAGTCGCCGGGTACCACGCTCTGGCTGGCCAGCAGGGGGCGACTGGCGGATCCCTGATAACTCAGCAGATCGATGTAGGTAAACAGCGGCCTCCCTGCGCCGTCGAGCGGAATGGTCTCGCCGCTCGGGGTGCAACCATCGTCCTGGGTCGAGGTGAGGAAGCTGGCAGTGGTCCAGCTCTGCTCGGTGCCGGCGACGGGGTGGATGCTGATGTTGGAGACGGCGATGCAGACCTTGCTGACGGCATCTACCGGGGCGTCGGAGAAGGCCAGCGAGAGCTGGGCCTGTTGTGGCTGGCTGCTGTTGTCGCCGCCACCGCCGCCGCAGGCGGTGAGCAGGGCGGTCAGTCCGATCAGGGTCAAAGGTTTCATGGCGTCCATTCCGGTTGGTTGTGAAGACAACCCTACTCTAGTCGAACGTTGGTCATGAGGGGGGAGGCAGAGCCCAGACGCAAGGGCGGGATCTGCCCGTCAGCCCAATAAAATCAAGGGGCAGGCCTGAGTGGCGCCAGTGCTGGCTGCGAAAGAGATTGTCGGAACCTTGGGGCACTGATTGGGCTGGGCCCAATCAGGCTTCCAGCAGCCGGGTGGGCCAGCCCATCTTCTGCTGGCGCTCCACTTCGAGGCGCAGCTCGCTGGCGCGCAGGTAGTGCTCGTCCAGCCACCCCTTGGGCAGGGTCAGCGTCAGAGCCTCGTCATCCGCCTGCAGGGTAAAGATCGGCACTGTGCCCTGGGTGCGGCGCATGCAGAGGATCAGCGCGATACGCAGGATGCGGGCCAGCCGGATCGCCTGGCGAGCCGTGACGGCCCCCTGCTTCTCCAGCGGTTCCAGCTTGAATTCGTCCCGCTGGTTGAACAGCAGGGCCGACAGCAGCTTCTTTTGCGCGGGGGTGAAACCCGGCATGTCGATGTTGTCGATGATGTAGGCGGCGTGTTGCGGCGCCTTCTTGTACTCGATGCACAGACCGATCTCGTGCAGCAGGGCCGCATAGCGCAGGATCGGGCGACCGTAGCGCTTGGAGAGACGCCAGGCCGGCTGCAGCTGGGTGAACGCCTCGATGGCGGTGTCGCGTACCCGCTCGGCGTGCTCCTTGTCCAGCTGGTAGCGGCTGATCAGGCTGTCGGCGGTACGATCGCGGGCATCACAGTCGTGATTGTTGCCGAGCAGGCCATAGATCAGCCCCTCGCGCAGGGCGCCGCCCGCCAGTGTCATGCTCTCGATGCCGAGGGTTTCGAAGATGGCGATCAGGATGGCGAGGCCGGAGGGGAACACGGTCAGCCGCTCGGCCGCCAGCCCTTCCAGTTGCAGCTGGTCGAGCTTGCCGCAGGCGATGGCCTGACCCATCAGCTCCTGCAGCTTCGGCAGGGTGACCCGCTCGCTCTTGCCCTGCGCCAGCATGATCTCCTGCAGCGCCTGCACCGTGCCGGAGGCGCCGACACAGGTGCGCCAGCCGAGCACGCGGTAATCGTCCGCCACCTTCTCCAGCACCGTTTTGGCGGCGGCAATGGCCTGGTTGAAGCGCGCTTCACTCAGCTCGCCGTCACCGAAGTGGTTGTTGAGCCAGGTGACGCAGCCCATGTGCAGGCTGTTGAGCAGCTTGGCCTCGCTCTGTTCGCCGATCACCAGCTCGGTACTGGCACCGCCGATGTCGATCACCAGCCGGTTGCCTTCCCCCGCCGAGGTCCAGGAGACCCCTTCATAGATGGTCTTGGCCTCTTCCTCACCCGAGATGATCTCGATGTTGTGGTTGAGCACCCGTTCCGCTTCACGCAGAAACTCGTCGACGTTGGTAGCCAGGCGCAGGGTCGCGGTGCCGACTACCCGGATGTTGTCGGCCGGAATGTCCTGCAGCTGCTCGGAGAAGAGGCGCAGACAGTCCCAGCCCCGCTCCATGGCGGCACGGCTGAGACGAAAATCGGCATCCAGACCGGCGGCGAGGCGCACCTTGCGCTTGACCTTGGTGACGGTGCGCAAGGCACCGGCGACCTCGCGCACCACCAGCATGTGAAAGCTGTTGGAGCCGAGGTCGATGGCGGCATAGAGAGGCGAGTTGTGCAACTGGGCCTATCCTTCAGCTTTTGCGGGGAGGACGACGACGGTTGTTGCTGTTGCCACCGCCCTGGCGATCGCGCATGTTGCGGTTCACCGGCTGACGGTTGCGGAACACCCGTTTCGGCGCGGTCACGTCATCCAGCAGCGCCTCGCGGTCATACTTGCTGACCGGGATCGGGTGGTGGATGTACTCCTCGATGGCCGGCAGGTTGAAGGCATAGTCTTCACAGGCCAGGCTGATGGAGTGACCGCTCTTGCCGGCACGACCGGTACGACCGATGCGGTGTACGTAGTCCTCGGCGTCGTCGGGCAGGTCGTAGTTGAAGACGTGGGTCACGTCAGGGATGTGCAGACCACGGGCGGCCACGTCGGTGGCAACCAGGATGTCTACCGCACCCTTGGTGAAGTCCTCCAGGATCTTCATCCGCTTCTTCTGTGGCACGTCGCCGGTCAGCAGACCGACCCGGTGGCCGTCATTCTCCAGCCAGGCGTGAACGTCTTCACAGACGTGCTTGGTGTTGGCGAAGACGATGGCTTTCTCCGGCCACTCCTCTTCCATCAGGGAGAGCAGCAGCAACATCTTGTCTTCGTTGGAAGGGTAGAAGAGCTCTTCTTTGATTCGTACGCCGGTCATCTGCTCCGGCTCGACCTGCACATGTTCCGGGTGGTTCATGTGTTCGTAGGCCAGCTCCTGCACCCGCAGGGAGAGGGTGGCGGAGAACAGCATGCTCAGGCGCTCGGTGGCGGGCGGCATGCGGCGGAACAGGAAACGGATGTCCTTGATGAAGCCGAGATCGAACATGCGATCCGCTTCGTCCAGCACCACGACCTGGATGTTGCTCAGATCGATGACCTTGGACTTGAAGTAGTCGATGATGCGGCCTGTGGTGCCGATCAGGATGTCGACACCCTGCTCCAGCACGGCCAGCTGCTTGTCGTACCCTTCACCGCCGTAGGCGAGGCCGAGCTTGAGGCCGGTCGAGGCGGCCATGCTGTCGGCATCGTTGTAAATCTGTACTGCCAGTTCCCGGGTCGGGGCCATGATGATGGCGCGCGGCTGATTGATGAGGCGCGGCTTGGTCAGCGGGTGGGTCAGCAGATAGTTGAAGGTGGCAGCCAGGAAGGCGATGGTTTTGCCGGTACCCGTCTGGGCTTGGCCGGCGAGGTCATGGCCTTCTACCAGCAGCGGCAGAGAGAGTGCCTGGATGGGGGTGCAATAGTGAAATCCCTTTGATTCCAGACCAGCCAGAACTTCGGGTTCGAGGCCCATTTGGGCGAATTTGTCGGTCGTTAAGTGTGTTTTGCTCATGGCGGTAGGTTATCAGGTTAGGCTTGCAATAATAAACAGGATCATTTCAAATAGGGCAACTATTGCCTTTGTTGATACGTCAATAAAGCCTTAATTACTGACTGGAGTTGGAGATGAGTGACAAGATTGTTCAGCTGAGCGATGCCAGCTTCGAGGCAGATGTAATCAAAGCCGATGGCGCCGTTCTGGTCGACTTCTGGGCCGAATGGTGTGGTCCGTGCAAGATGATTGCCCCGATCCTGAACGAAGTCGCCCAAGAGTATGCCGGTCGTGTGACCGTGGCGAAATTGAACATCGACCATAACGCCGACACTCCGCCCAAATATGGCATTCGTGGTATTCCGACCCTCTTGCTGTTCAAGAATGGCGAAGTGGCAGCGACCAAGGTCGGTGCCCTGTCCAAGACTCAGCTGAAAGAGTTCCTGGACGGCAACCTGTAATAATCATCGAGGAGCGCATTGCAATAATGCGCTCCTTCTGTTTTATCACCTAGACGCTCACCCCGATTGGTGCTAATTTATCGCTCGTTTGCTAACCTTTTTGCCTGACTCTTTGCTCACACATCAGCCTGGCAAATCAAATCCGATCAGCATCAATCCAGCAGACTGTCTCCTCATTTCAATCCTTGCTTACAGACTTTCACCACTATGAATCTGACTGAATTAAAGAACACTCCTGTGTCCGAGCTGGTACAGCTTGGCGAATCCATGGGGTTGGAAAATCTGGCTCGGGCGCACAAGAAAGACATTATTTTCGCGATCCTCAAGGCGCACGCCAAGGGTGGCGAGGATATCTTCGGCGACGGTGTGCTGGAAATCCTGACCGATGGTTTCGGCTTCCTGCGTAGTGCAGACGGCTCCTACCTGGCCGGCCCGGACGACATCTACGTCTCCCCGAGCCAGATCCGCCGTTTCAACCTGCGCACCGGCGATACCATCTCCGGCAAGATCCGGCCGCCGAAAGAGGGCGAACGCTACTTCGCTCTGCTCAAGGTCAACGAGGTCAACTACGACCGTCCGGAAAACTCCCGCAACAAGATCCTGTTTGAAAACCTCACTCCGCTGCACGCCAACGAGCGTCTGCGCATGGAGCGTGGCAACGGTTCCACCGAAGACATCACCGCCCGCGTACTGGATCTGGCATCCCCGATCGGTAAAGGCCAGCGCGGCCTCATCGTCGCACCGCCCAAGGCCGGTAAGACCATGCTGCTGCAGAACATCGCCCAGAGCATCGCCTACAACCACCCGGATTGTGAACTGATCGTCCTGCTGATCGACGAACGTCCGGAAGAAGTGACCGAGATGCAGCGGATGGTGAAGGGCGAAGTGATCGCCTCCACCTTCGACGAGCCGGCTTCCCGTCACGTCCAGGTCGCCGAAATGGTGATCGAGAAGGCCAAGCGTCTGGTCGAGCACAAGAAGGACGTGGTGATCCTGCTGGACTCCATCACCCGTCTGGCCCGTGCCTACAACACCGTCATCCCGTCATCCGGCAAGGTACTGACCGGTGGTGTGGACGCCAACGCACTGCACCGTCCGAAGCGCTTCTTCGGTGCCGCGCGCAATGTAGAAGAGGGCGGCAGCCTGACCATCATCGCCACCGCGCTGATCGATACCGGCTCCAAGATGGACGAAGTCATCTACGAAGAGTTCAAGGGCACCGGCAACATGGAACTGCACCTCTCGCGCAAGATCGCCGAGAAGCGCGTCTACCCGGCCATCGACATCACCCGCTCCGGTACCCGCAAGGAAGAGCTGCTGACCACCGGTGACGAGCTGCAGAAGATGTGGATCCTGCGCAAGATTGTCCACCCGATGGGCGAGATCGACGGCATCGAGTTCCTCATCGACAAGCTGGCGATGACCAAGACCAACGACGAGTTCTTCGACGCCATGCGGCGCCAACAGAAGTAACCGACTCGAAAAATGATGAAACCGCGGCCCAGGTCGCGGTTTTTGTTTATCTATTTTGCGGTCGCCTGAGTAGTATGAAACCTCGATGTCACAAGGATAGGGACGTCATGAAGCATGTACTCCTGATAATGCTGAGCTGGCTGCTGGTGCCGCCGGCTTTGGCGGGCCAGACTCCGTCCGCCGGGACGGCTCCCCGCGTCGCGCTGGTGGCCGACGAGGGACTGCAGGGCCACCTCGACTACCTGACCGGCCGCTTGCAGCAGGGACAGTTTGCCGCCATCGATTCCCTGCTGGACTCCCTGGCCGTGGGGCAGCGGGAGTATCTGCTGTGCCAGCTGCTTGCCACCCTCGATGACCAGCTCAGGGCTGCCACTCCGCAACTGCTGGCCTGGGTGCGCGCCCAGTCGTTCAAGGCCCCCAGCTGGCTGGTGGAAAAAGAGGTGGACGGCTTTCTGGTGCAGCAACCCGCCTACGACTTTGCCGCCGCGGCGCGGCAGGTGCTGAGCCGCTGGCAACTGCAGGCCTGGCAGGACAACTACCGCCAGCTGCTGGAGGCGAACCGCTTCGAGTTCAAGCAGATTTACAACAGCCGCAATCCGGATCTGGCCCAGCAACAGCAGGCGCTGCTGAACGTACTCGCCGGGCAGCCTGTCGCCGTGCTGCAGCGCGAGGCACAAAAGCTGGCCGGCCTGAACATCTTCCTGCCCGACAACCGCTTGCTGCGGCTGCTGGCCGAGCGTACCGGCGACAGCGCCCTCTATCAGAAGCTGTGGCGTCAACCGGCGGATCACGACAGCGTGGCGGCCCTGGCCAGCGTGGGGCGCTTTCATCAGGGTCAGACGGCGAGCGATCTGCTGATCGCCGCCAGCCGCAACGCCTCCCTCAAACAGACCGCCCTGCACCAGCTCAGTCAGCTTTCGCCGCTGCCCGACACGGCCCAGCAGTTCCTGCTGGCTGAGCTGGGCAACCGCCAGTACAGCGGTCAGGTGGCCAGCCTGCTGTTGCAGGTGGACGAGCCGAGGCTGCTGGCCCAGCTTGCCGATCGGCTGACCCGGCAGGAAAAGCGTCATGCAAGTCCGATGGTGCAACCCGAACCGGGTACACCCGCCGGCTCCCCGGAGTTATAATGCGGCATCGCCTGCACACAGGGTACCTGCATGAAATACAAGGATTTGCGTGATTTCATCGCGCAGCTGGAACAAAGCGGACAGCTCAAGCGCATCACGCGCGAGATAGACCCCTATCTGGAGATGACCGAGATCAGCGACCGCACCCTGCGTGCGGGTGGGCCGGCCCTGCTGTTCGAAAATCCCAAGGGTTACACCATGCCGGTGCTGACCAACCTGTTCGGCACGCCGGACCGGGTCGCCATGGGCATGGGCCAGCCCAACGTGGCCGCCTTGCGCCAGGTGGGGACCTGGCTCTCCTACCTGAAGGAGCCTGAGCCACCCCGTGGCTTCAAGGAGCTGATGGAGAAGCTGCCGATCTTCAAGCAGGTGCTCAACATGCCGACCAAGCGTCTCTCGTCCGCCCCCTGTCAGCAGCGGGTGCTGGAGGGAGAGGCGGTCGATCTGGACCAGATCCCGATCCAGCACTGCTGGCCTGGCGACGTGGCGCCGCTGGTCACCTGGGGGCTCACCATCACCCGCGGCCCCTACAAGAAACGGCAGAACCTCGGCATCTATCGTCAGCAGAAGATCGGCAAGAACAAGCTGATCATGCGCTGGCTGGATCACCGCGGCGGCGCCATCGATTTTCGCGAGTGGCAGGAGGCCCATCCGGGTGAGCGCTTCCCGGTGGCGGTGGCGCTGGGCGCCGATCCGGCGACCATCCTCGGCGCGGTGACACCGGTGCCGGATACCCTCTCCGAATACGCCTTCGCCGGTTTGCTGCGCGGTAGCCGTACCGAGGTGGTGAAGGCCATCAGCTGCGATCTGGAGGTGCCCGCCAGCGCCGAGATCGTGCTGGAAGGCTATCTGGAGCCGGGCGAGCTGGCCCCCGAGGGGCCCTATGGCGATCACACCGGCTACTACAACGAGGTGGACGAGTTCCCGGTCTTCACCATCACCCACATGACGATGCGCAAGGATGCCATCTATCACAGCACCTACACCGGCCGTCCGCCCGATGAGCCGGCGGTGCTCGGGGTGGCGCTCAACGAGGTGTTCGTGCCGCTGTTGCAGAAGCAGTTCCCCGAGATCGTGGACTTCTACCTGCCGCCGGAGGGGTGCTCCTACCGGATGGCGGTGGTGACCATCAAGAAGCGTTACCCTGGCCACGCCAAGCGGGTGATGCTGGGGGTTTGGTCCTTCCTGCGCCAGTTCATGTACACCAAGTTCGTGATCGTCTGCGACGACGACATCAACGCCCGCGACTGGAAGGACGTGATCTGGGCCATCACCACCCGGATGGACCCGGCTCGCGACACGACCCTGATCGAGCACACCCCGATCGACTACCTGGACTTCGCCTCGCCGGTCTCTGGCCTTGGCTCCAAGATGGGGCTGGACGCCACCAACAAGTGGCCGGGAGAGACCAACCGCGAGTGGGGCCAGCCCATCGTCCAGGACGAGGCGGTGAAGCAGAAGATCGATGCCCTCTGGGACGAGCTGAACATTCTCGGTTGATGAGCGGCGGCCGGCCAGACGGGCCGTGCCGCCTGGCCGGGATGCAAAAGATTGATGCCATTTGAGCTGAATTGGGTATGCTCGACTGACCTGACCACTTTGCTGGTCGCCAGTCCACAGTGAATCAAGAGCGAAAGCGGGCCGAACGAGCCCGTCACAAGGATAAGAATGCAACGTATCAAGTGCCGCGTAGAGGAACTGCGCGAATATGTCGACACCATCTGGCACGTGGCCCTGACGCCGCTGCAAGAGGTCAGCTTCAAGCCGGGCCAGTATCTGCTGGTGGTGATGAGTGATTCGGACAAGCGTCCCTTCTCCATCGCCAACTCGCCGACCCGCCCTGGCGTGCTGGAGCTGCAGATCGGCGCCACCCCGGAGAACGCCTATGCCGGCCAGGTGCTGGCCCGCATGCGCGAGCAGGGGGAGATCGAGATTGAGCTGGCGGCGGGCAAGGCCTTCCTGCGGGAAGAGTCACCCCGGCCGCTGATCCTGATGGCAGGCGGCACCGGTTTCTCCTACGCCCGCGCCATTCTGGAATACCTGATCGACAGCGGCAGCAAGCGCCCGGTGTTCTTCTACTGGGGCGTGCGCCAGGCGCACTGGCTCTACGAGCAGGAGCAGATGCAGCAGTGGGAGCGCGACTACGCCCCGCTTACCTACATCCCTGTGGTGCAGGAGCCGGAGAGCGACTGGGCCGGCAAGACCGGGCTGGTGCACAAGGCCATCATGGATGACTTCGTCAGCCTGCATGACTACGACATCTATGTGGCTGGCCGCTTCGAGATGGCGGGTGCGGCGCGGGAAGAGTTCAAGATCCTGGGTGCCGAGCCGGAGCGCATCTTCGGCGACGCCTACGAGTTCATCTGAGTTCGGCATGAGGCCGGTCACGTAACCGGGAAGGCTTCGCTGCATTTGCCGCCGCAACTTGCTTTGCGGCAGGCCAGAAACAACAAACCCCAGCCTTGCTGGGGTTTGCTTTATGGGGGCGGTGTTATTCGCCCTTGGCGCCGAGCTGCTGCTCGAGCTGGGCCAGCTTGGCCTCGAGGGTGGTCAGCTTCTCGCGGGTGCGCAGCAGCACCTTGGTCTGCACGTCAAACTCTTCGCGACTGACCAGATCCAGCTTGCCGAGCTGGGACTGCAGCACCTGACGGATCTTCTTCTCCACCTCTTCACCCATGCTGCGAATGCCGGGCGGCAGGGAGTTGTGCACCTGTTTGGCGATCTCTTCCAGTTTCTTCGGGTCGATCATGTGGTTCTCCTTAAGCAATGCGCCATTCTACCGGCAATTGATCCGCTTTGCCGAGATCGGGGGTCGCTTTTTGCCATCTGGCGTACAAGTGACCGCTGGTCGGGTCTGGTATCCGGGATGAAGCTGTTAACCTATCGAGTCCCGTTTCTATTCCAATTCCTTGATGCTGTACACAAAAAAAGCAGATCAGATGACCGACCAGCTACTTAATAATTGTTGCGTTGCTGTTAAGATGTACCGGTCGGGTTTTTACCCAACGCCGTCAGCATTTCATGGATAACAACTAAAAAGAGATAAGGATATGAAAAAGAAGCTAATTTATGCCGCAGTCGTCAGTGCTATGCTGGCCGGCTGTGGTGGCAGTGACGATAACAAAGGCGACACCTCCAGCTATCTCGACTATCTGTTGACCGGTTCCAACGCAGTGCGCCCCAGTGCCCTGGCGGCCCGGGCCAGCGATGGCACCCTGAAATTCTCCACCGAAACGGCGGATCTCTCCAACCCGGTGTCGGCCATGTCGACCCTGGATGGCTGGTCCACGACCCAGGCCATCCAGATCGTGCCCGTCACCTCGTCCGGCATCACTGTCCAGGCACCGGCTGCTGCCGAGTTTGCCGCCTCGGTGGCCCCGCTCTACCTGCTGGAGCTGAGTTTTGACAGCACAGCCCTGCGCCCGAGCGGCGTGAAGAAGGTGCTGACCTACGGGACGGACTTCGTGGTGGCCGCCTCGGCCGGCAAGTTGAACCTGGTACCGCTCAAGCCGCTGAACCCCTCCTCCTACTACATGATCGTGGCCACTGACTCCCTCAAGGACAGCAACGGCAACGCGGTCAAGGCCGGCAGCGACTACGGCAACTACAAGAACAACGTCGGCAGCAATGCCCAGGAGCAGACCATCAACGGCCTGATCGCCCTGCAGGAGGGCCTGTTCAAGGCCGCCACCGGCGTCTCCACCGATCACGTCATCTTCTCCGACTGGTTCGGTACCCAGTCCGGTGCCGACGTGCTGGTGGCGGTGAAAGGGGCTGCGGCATCCGTGCTGAAGAGCCCGACCCTGGACGCGGCCGCCCTGTGGAAGCAGGATGCCAAGGGCAACACCAGCCTGCCGGGTACCTATACCCTGGCCGTGACTGGCAGCAACCCCTTCCTGACCCAGCTGGACGCCGAGGCGTTCCTGCCGCAGGAGCAGAAAGATGCGCTGGCCACCGCCTTCGGCCCTGGCGCCCCGCTCAACGGGCTGGCCCAGTTGACCACTGTCTATACCGGTACCGTCAAGCTGCCTTACTTCCTCTCCTCGCCGGCCACCGCCGGCTCCTGGGACAAGGCCAAGACCCAGTCCTGGCACGGCGCCATCCCCAGCCTGTACGCCATCGCCAATGCCCTGAAAGCGTCCGACAGCGAAGTGATCGCCGGGCTGGTGGGCGCGGGCGTGGATCCGGCCCTGCTGGCGACGCTGATTGCCGATCCGACCCGCCAGAGCGAGCTGCTGGCCGAGGCGAGCAAGCTGATCGGGGTGACCCTCACCTCCGGCGGCAAGCCGCTGGATGCCGAGCAGAACATCGGCCGCTTCAACCCGCTGCCCATGCTGGAAGAGGTGCAGTCGGTGCCGATGCGCGTCTTCGCCAAGGATGCCCTCAACACCATCACCGACGTGATCATCTATCAGCACGGCGTCACCTCGGTGAAAGAGAACGCCTATGCGCTGGCGCTGGGCCAGATCTATGCCGGCATGCAGGCAGGCAAGAAGGTGGCGCTGGTGGTGATCGATCACCCGCTGCACGGTGAGCGCGGCTTCGCCCTGAGCGGCAGCATGGATACCGTGACCACCTCCGACAATCCGACTCCCTACCTGAACCTGAGCTACCTGACCGTGGCCCGAGACAACCTGAAACAGAGCGTGGCGGATCTGCTGGGCCTGCGTCTGGCGGTCGGTCTGGCCAATGGCAAGGGCGTTATCGGCAGCGCCGGCAGCCTCAAGGTGCACTTCCTGGGCCACTCCCTGGGCGCCATCTCCGGCACCAACCTGCTGGCGGTCGCCAACCAGTCCATCGGCAATGCCCAGGCGGATGCCCTGTTCAAGTTCGATACCGGTGGCCTGGCCATGCCGGGTGGCGGCATAGCGCCGCTGTTGCTGAACTCGCCGACCTTCGGTCCGACCATCAAGATGGGCGTGCTGACCAGCGGCAGTGCCGAGCTGAAAGCGGGCTTCACCGCCTACGCCCCCAGCTGCAAGACTGCGGTGCCGACCTGCTTCGTCAACGAGTTCCTGCCGAGCCTGAGCGCCACCCAGCAGGCCGCTGCGGCCAGCACGCTGCAGAACTACAGCTTCGCGGCCCAGTCGGTGCTGGATTCGGCTGACCCGATCAACCTCGGCAGCGGCATCAAGAGCGACTTCCCGCTGTTCGCCACCGAGATCGTCGGCGATGGCGCGCTGAGCCTGTCGGATCAGGTGATCCCGAACAGCATCGCCTCCGCCCCGCTGGGCGGCACCGAGCCGCTGTTCAAGGTGCTGGCGCTGCAGCCGCTGACCGCCACCGGTGCGGCCAGCCACAATGCGGCCCGCTTCCTGGCTGGTGGCCACAGCTCGCTGCTGGCACCGGACGAGAACTTCGATCCGAACGGCGACGTGACCACCGAGATGCAGTCCGAGTTCGCCAGCTTCTTCATGAGCGGCGGCACTGCGGTCAAGGTGACCAACGGCAGCCTGCTCAAGCAGTAAGCCAGTCGGCCAATAAAAACGCCGCCCCGAGGGGCGGCGTTTTTTTTCGTGTATAGCACTCGTCGCCGGGTGGGCCAGATCAGCAGACGTGTTGGCTGCCGAGCCGATCGCAGCAACTCAGGCGGGCTGGTGGTGTCTGTCCAGCCAGCCCTGCAGCAGGCCGACCAGCAGGCCGGCCAGGTGGGCCATGTTGGCGGTACGGGTGCCGAGCAGATCGAAGAAACCGAGTGCCAGCCAGAACAGCATGAAGCCCATCAGTGCTGGCGGCAGGGTGAGGCCGCAGGCCGGCTGCAACTTGCTGCGCAGCCAGCAGTAGCCGAGCAGGGCATAGACCACCCCGGAGAGGCCGCCAAACAGCGGGCCGCTGGCGAAAAACTCGGCCAGGTTGGGCAGGGCGGTGCCTACCAGCAGCAGGATCAGCAGCTTGCCGCTGCCGAGTCGCTGTTCGATCTGACCCCCCAGATACCACCACCACAGCAGGTTGAACACCAGGTGCAGCACCGAGAAGTGGATGAAGGCCGGGGTGAAGTAGCGCCACGCCTGCCAGTCGGTGAACTGGGCCAGGGTCGGGTGAAAGGCCAGCTCGTCGAAGATCGGCAGGCCGATGGCGTCGAGTCCGTAGATGGCCAGACAGGCGATGATCACCACCAGGGTCAGCGGCCCCGCCTGATGGAGGAAGTCGGTGACCGGGTCGCTCATCCCCTTGCTGTAGTCGATGCGGGCATCGGCTCGGCCGGACTGCCAGGAGGCCTCCATGTAGCGGGGGTGGCTCGGCTCGGCCAAGAAGCGCTTAACCTCCTGCTGGGCCTGGGCGAGGCGCTGCTCGTCCGCCAGCCAGATGGTGACCCCCAACTCCGACTGGGTCAGCTCGCACGAGATGCCGAGGGTGGAGAGGTAGTCCACCAGTGCCTGGGCCATGCGGGCGTTGTCGAGCACCAGCAGCTGGATCATGCGTCGCCCGCCTGGATCGGGAACTCCCTGCGCCACGCCTCGAAGCCGCCGTCCAGGCTGTAGACCTCATCGTACCCCTGTTGCAGCAGGTACTGGGCGGCGCCCTGGCTGCTGTTGCCGTGGTAGCACATCACGATCACCGGGGTGTCGAAGTCCACCTCGTTCATGAAACGCACCAGGGTGCCGTTGGTGAGGTGGAAGGCGCCGACCGCGTGGGCTGTCTCGAACGACTGGGGGTCGCGAATATCCACCAGGCGGGCTTCACCGGCGCTGAGCTTCTGGTGGGCATCATGGGCACTGATATGGGCAAACTGGTCCATTAACATGTCCTGCGAATAGGTGATTGAGGGCCAGTTTACCGCAAGCGGGGGCCGGCGCTAAGCCCGCAATGTGTCCGGTTATTGCCGGGGCCGATCGCAATTTCCTTCAATACCCGGGGCGGGGTGCCGGCTAGGCTGGGGGCTCCTTTTACCGATACGAGCGTTATTCATGGAGACGAGTCTGCTGTTATCCATGGCCGGGTTTGCCTTGGCCATGTCCATCACCCCGGGACCGGTCAACCTGGTCGCCCTCGGCAGCGGTGCCAGGCACGGCTTTGCGGCCAGCCTGCGCCACGTGGTCGGGGCCACCTTGGGGTTTATCCTGCTGTTGTTGCTGATGGGATTGGGGCTGGGCGCCACCCTGCTGCAATGGCCGGCGGCGGCCGAGCTGCTGCGCTGGGGCGGGGTGGTCTTTCTCGGCTGGATGGCCTGGCAATTGCTGGTGGACAGCGGCCGGGTGGAAGGGGTCGACGGGGTGGCGCCCTCCTTCTGGTACGGGGCGCTGATGCAGTGGCTCAATCCCAAGGCCTGGCTCGCCGCCAGCATGGGGATGGGGGCCTATGGCAGTGCGGGCGGGGTGGGGCAGGTGGCCCTGTTCAGCGGCCTCTACCTGGTCATCTGTCTGTGCTCCATCGCTTGCTGGGCCTATGCCGGCAGTCGCCTGCAGGGGTTGCTGCTGGTACCGCAGCGGCTGCGCTGGTTCAACCGGGCGATGGCGCTGTTGTTGCTGCTCTGCGCCGCCTATCTGGTGCGCTAGCCCGGCCGGGTCAGCTGCTTGCGGTAGTGGCCAGGGGTGGCGGCCACCCGCCGTTTGAACTGGCGCTGGAAGTGGGCCTGATCGGCAAAACCGCTGGCCAGCGCCACCTCTGCCAGCGGCTCTCCCCGCCTGAGCAGGGTGCGGGCGTGGCGGATGCGCTGATCGAGCAGGTAGGCGTGGGGCGTCATGCCGTAGTGGCGGCTGAAGCTGCGCACGAAGTGGGAGGGGGTGAGCCCGGCCACCGCGCTCAATTGCGCGAGGGTGAGGGCGCTGCTGCAGGCGTCCTGCATCAGCTCGGCGGCCCGCTGCAGGTGCTGCGGCGGCCGATCGTCCCAGCTGGCCGGGGTGAGTCTGGCCAGCAGCTGACGGCTGAACTGGTGGCAGGCCACCTCGCGCGCCAGCGGCTCCGGCTCCTGCCACAGCTGCCGATGGAGCCGGCACAGCCCCTGATAGAGCAGAGGATCCCGGCTGGCGGTCATGTCGAAGGGGCGAAATTCACGGCCCAGCCCTGCCTCCTCCTGCTGGCGCTGCAGCCAGCCGGTGTCGAGGTAGAACATCAGATAGGACCAGGGTTCATCGGCTACCGGGTTGCAGGCGTGCACCTCTTCCGGGTTCATCAGCACCAGGTGGCCGCGGCCGACCTCCTGCCGGCTGCGCTGGTTGAGATAGTGGCTGTGGCCGCCGGTGATGGCGCCGATGGAGAAGTGGGGATGGCTGTGCTTGTCGTAGCAGACGCGGCGGCCATCCTGCACCGCCCGCGCCTCGATGAAGGGCAGGGCCGGATCGTGCCAGAAGCTGTGGTGATCCGGCGTCGTGTCGGCCCTGCTCATGGGTCAGCCGCCGAGATAGGCCTGGCGGACGGCCGGGTTGGCCAAGAGAGCGGCCCCCGTGTCCTGCAGCACCACGTGGCCGTTCTCCAGCACATAGCCGCGATCGGCCAGCTTGAGCGCCTGGTTGGCGTTCTGCTCCACCAGGAAGATGGTCATGCCGTCGCGGCGCAGCTGCTCTATGGTGTCGAAGATCTGCTGGATGACGATGGGGGCCAGCCCCAGCGAGGGTTCATCCAGCAGCAGCAGGCGCGGCTTGCTCATCAGGGCGCGGCCGATGGCCAGCATCTGCTGCTCGCCGCCAGACATGGTGCCGGCCCGCTGCTCCAGTCGCTCGTGCAGGCGGGGGAACAGGGTGAAAATCTGATCCAGCAGGCCGCGCTGCTCGGCCTTGTCGACGAAGAAGGCCCCCATCAGCAGGTTCTCCTCCACCGTCAGGCGAGCAAATATGCGGCGCCCTTCCGGCACCACGGCGATGTCCTTGCGCATGATGCGGGCGGTGGAAAGTGAGTCTATCTGCTCCCCCTCGAACCAGATGGAGCCGCTGCTCGGCTTGGGCTCGCCGCACAGGGTCATCAGCAGGGTGGTCTTGCCGGCACCGTTGGCGCCGATCAGGGTGACGATTTCCCCCTCTTTCACCTCGACGCTGACGTCGTGCAGCGCCTGGATCTTGCCGTAGTGGGTCGATACGTTGCGAAGTTCTAACATCTTGTTTTCCTTACGACTCGCCCAGATAGGCCTTGATCACTGCCGGATTGCTGCGGATTTCATCCGGCTTGCCGTGGGCCAGCGGGGTACCCTGGTTGACCACGAAGATGCGGTTGGAGATCTCCATCACCAGCTTCATGTCGTGCTCGATCAGCAGCACCGAGACCCCGAACTCGTCCCGCAGGTTGGAGATGAGCTCGTTCAGCTCGTCGGTCTCGTGGGGGTTGAGGCCGGCGGCCGGCTCGTCCAGCATCAGCAGCTCGGGTCGGGTCGCCATGCAGCGGGCTATCTCGAGCCGGCGCTGCTGACCATAGGCCAGGTTGCCGGCGGCGCGGTTGGCGAGATCCTTGAGCCCCACCTTCTCCAACCAGAAGGCGGACTGCTCCAGCCCCTCCCGCTCGGCGCGGCGAAAGGCCGGGGTCTTGAACAGCCCGGCCAGAAAACCGGTGTTGAGGTGCCTGTGCTGGGCCACCAGCAGGTTTTCCACCGCCGTCATGTCCTTGAACAGCCGCACGTGCTGAAAGGTGCGCACGATTCCCTTGCGGGCGATGAGGTGGCCGGGCAGCCCCTGAATCTCCTCGCCCTTGTAGCGAATGATGCCGCCGCTCGGGCGGTAGAAGCCGGTCAGGCAGTTGAAGATGGTGGTCTTGCCGGCCCCGTTGGGACCTATGATGGAGATCACCTCCCCCTTTTCCACATCCAGCTTGACCCCGTTGACTGCCAGCAGGCCGCCAAAACGCATCGACAAATCAGAGACTTCCATTAACTTCTGATGAGTTCTCATTTTTTCAGCTCCCAGTCCAGGGTGGAGCAAGTCACCGTCAGCAATCCAGCCAGATAGCGCATCGACAGCTCAGAGACGTCCAACAACTTCTGATGCGTACTCATTTCTTCAACTCCAGATGCGGGCGGGTCATCGGCAGCAAGCCCTGTGGCCGCCAGATCATCATGAACACCATCAAGAGGCCGAACATCAGCATGCGGTACTCGTTGAATTCACGGGCCAGTTCCGGCAATACCGTCATCACGATGGCGGCCAGCACCACCCCGATCTGGGAGCCCATGCCACCCAGCACCACAATCGCCAGCACGATGGCCGACTCGATGAAGACGAAGGACTCCGGGCTGATAAAGCCCTGGCGCGAGGCGAAGAAGCTGCCGGCAAAACCCGCGAAGCAGGCGCCTATGGTGAAGGCGGTCAGCTTGATGATGGTGGGGTTGAGCCCCAGCGACTTGCAGGCGATCTCGTCTTCCCGCAGCGCCTCCCAGGCGCGGCCGAGCGGCATGCGCAGCAGGCGGTTGATGACGAACAGGGTCGCCACCACCAGCACCAGCGCCATCAGGTAGAGGAAGATCACCTTGTGGTTGGCGTTGTAGGCGATGCCGAAGAATTCGTGGAAGGTCTCGAAGCCGCCGTCCTTCACGGTGCGGTTGAACTCCAGCCCCCCCAGGGTCGGTTTGGGAATGCCGGAGATGCCGTTCGGGCCGCCGGTCAGGCTGGTCATGTTGTTGAGCAGGATGCGGATGATCTCGCCAAAGCCCAGGGTGACGATGGCCAGGTAATCCCCCCGCAGCCGCAGCACCGGGAAGCCGAGCAGGAAGCCGAAGGTGGCCGCCATCAGGCCGGCGATGGGCAGGCACTCCCAGAAACTGAGGCCGAAGTAGCTGTTGAGCAGGGCATAGCTGTAAGCGCCGACCGCGTAGAAGCCGACGTAGCCGAGATCGAGCAGACCGGCGAGGCCCACCACCACGTTCAGACCCAGCCCCAGCATGATGTAAATCAGGGTGAGGGTGGCCAGATCGATGGCGCCGCGGGAGGCCATGAAGGGCCAGCTCACCGCAAACAGCAGCACCAGCACGGCGGTCAGGTTATAGAGCTTGGGCGCCTCTTCGGGGCTTGGCAGCACCAGCTTGGTGAAGCCGACCGAGAAGCCGCTGATGGAGGCCTGGAACAGGCGGCTTATCTGGCCGCGCAGCATCTGGAACCAGAACACCAAGGTGGCGCCGCCCAGCAACCAGGCCAGCGACACGTCGAGCCGGCTCACCACCAGCAGGCGGGTGCCGTCGGTCTCCAGCTTGAAGCCGAGCAGCCAGAAGGAGAGCACCAGCAGTACCAGGCTGGCGATGCAGGCATGAATGAATTGGCGTTTCATCATACTTTCTCCACTTCCGGGCGGCCCAGGATGCCAGTGGGCATAAAGAGCAGTACGAAGATGAGCAGGGCGAACGCCATCACATCCTTGTACTCGGTGCTGAGGTAGCCGGCGGTGAGCGCCTCCACCACACCGAGCAGCAGGCCGCCCAGCACGGCGCCGGGAATGCTGCCGATGCCGCCAAGCACCGCCGCCGTAAAGGCCTTCAAGCCGGCCATAAAGCCCAAGTAGGGATTGATGACACCGTAATACATGCCGAGCAGCACGCCGGCGACGGCGGCCAGGGTAGCCCCCAGCACGAAGGTGATGGAGATGACCACGTGGGTGTCGATCCCCAACAGGTTGGCCATCTTGATGTCTTCCGAACAGGCGCGACAGGCGCGGCCCATGCGGGAGCGGCCGATGAACTGGGTCAGCGCCAGCATGGTGATGAAGGTCACCACGAAGATGATGAGCTGCATCCAGGAGAGGCTGGCCTGGAAGCCGTCGGCCTCACCCAGGGTCCAGCCGCCGGAGATCAGGGTGGGCATGGCGATGTCGCGCGAGCCCTGGGCCATCCGCATCATGTTCTGCAGGAAGATCGACATGCCGATGGCGGAGATGAGGGGGATCAGCCGGTTGCCGCCCCGCAGCGGGCGATAGGCGACCCGCTCTATGGTCCAGCCATAGCTGCCGGTGATGATGATGCTGACCAGGAAGGCGCCCCCCAGCAGCAGAAAGGTGCTGTCGATGCCCATCATCATGAGCCCCGCCATCACCATGAAAGCGACATAGGAGCCGATCATGTAGACCTCGCCGTGGGCGAAGTTGATCATGCCGATGATGCCATAGACCATGGTGTAGCCGATGGCGATCAACGCATAGGTGCTGCCTATGGTTAACCCGTTCAGCAACTGCTGAACCAGATAAAGGAAGTGTTCGGACATACTGCGTTCCCTGTACTTGCCCGCAAAGAAAGGAGGGGTGACTCACGTCACCCCGACCGGCAGATTACTTGAGTTGGGTAGAGGTACCGTCGGCGTGCCACTGGAACACACCGAATTCAAACCCTTTCAGGTCGCCGTTGGGAGCCCAGCTGAGGGGGCCCATCACGGTATCGACCGGCGCGGCCTTGATGGCAGCGGCAACGGCAGCCGGGTCATCCTCACCCGCCTTGGCGATACCGGCAGCCAGGGTTTGCACCGCGGCATAGGTGGTCCACACGAACGGACCGGAAGAGTCCTGACCCTTGGCCTTGAACGCGGCAACCAGCGGGGCGTTGGCCGGCACCAGGTCGTACTTGTTCGGCAGGGTGACCAGCAGGCCTTCGGAAGCCGGGCCGCCGATGGCGGAGATGTCCTTGTTACCCACCCCTTCCGGACCCATGAACTTGGCCTTGAGGCCCTTCTCGCCGGCCTGACGCAGGATCAGACCCAGCTCAGGGTGGTAGCCGCCGTAGTAGACGAAATCGACGTTCTCTTTTTGCAGCTTGGCGATCAGGGCGGAGAAGTCCTTGTCACCGGCGGTGATGCCTTCAAACGCCACCACCTTGACGCCGGCCTTGTCCAGCGCCGCTTTCACGCTGGAGGCGATGCCTTCACCGTACTGTTTCTTGTCGTGGATGACGGCCACGCGCTGGGGTTTGACCTGTTCGATGATGTATTTGGCGGCAGTTGGGCCCTGGTCGCTGTCCAGGCCGATGGTACGCAGCACCAGCTGGTAGCCACGCTCGGTGATCTTGGGGTTGGTGGAGGCCGGGGTGACCATCAGCACGCCTTCATCTTCATAGATATCGGAGGCGGGCAGGGTGTTGTCGGAGCAGAGGTGGCCGACCACGAACTTGACGCCGTCGTTGATCACCTTGTTGGCGACCGCCACGGCCTGTTTCGGGTCACAGGCATCGTCATAGATGACGGCTTCGATCTGCTTGCCCTTGATGCCGCCGGCCTTGTTGATCTGCTCGACCGCCATCTTGCCGCCGGTGAACTGCATGTCGCCGTACTGGGCGACCGGGCCAGTGACCGGACCGGCGATGCCGATCTTGATGGTATCCGCCGCGTGGACCAGTGAGACCGATCCGAACAGGGCCATAGAAACCGCTGCCCTGACTGCCATTTTGCTCAACTTATTCATCGATTCGTCCCTTAATCAGTGGATTGTTTCATTTTCCGTGTGCCATTCCGAACCGTGATCCCGCCAGTCCGGCAATAGGTATGGTTCTATCATTCCTCGCTGGGCAATAACAAGCTGTTAAAGATACTAACCAGAGAGGGGGTAATAGTGCTTTTTTGAAACAAATATCTAATTATAGTTATCTATTTAGAAGTTGATGCTGATGATGGCAATTAACATCTTCTCAACAAGGTGCACTTTCGATAAATGATAGATGAAAAAACTGACGATATTTTACTCTGATGCTGCTCCCATTTTGACCAAAATCCGTTTGCGCAAATAGAAATGACCGCCTAGATTAGCCAGCATTGACAATTCATTGGCAGCACTCGTTAAAACCAAGCCTTTATTCGGGAAATCTGCTAATGTTCCGCCTTTGATCTTCAGGAGACAGAGATGGCCACTATCAAGGATGTCGCCTCCCGCGCAGGCGTATCCATCTCCACCGTCTCACATGTACTCAATCACACCCGTCGGGTCAGCGAAGACGCAACCCAAAAAGTGCTTGAGGCGGTGGCAGAACTCAACTACGCGCCCAACTCGGTAGCGCGCAGCCTCAAGATAAACTCGACCAAGACCATCGGCATGCTGGTGACCACCAGTGCCAACCCCTTCTTTGCGGAAGTGGTGCAAGGGGTGGAGGCGTACTGCTTCGAGCAGGGCTACAGCCTGATCCTCTGCAACACCGAGAACCAGCCGCCCCGTCAGCAGCACTACCTGCGCATGCTGATGGAGAAGCGGGTCGACGGTCTGCTGGTGTTGGGAACCGACATCGATACCCCGCTGCGCGACATGCTGCGCATCCACAAGAACGTGCCGCAAGTGGTGCTGGACTGGGGTACCGAGTGCGATTTTGCCAACGTCATCAATGACAACGCCCGCATCGGGGCGCGCCTGGCCGTGCGTCATTTGCTGGAGCAGGGTCACCGCGACATAGTCTGCATCACGGGTCAGCTGGCCAAGCCGACCACCCAGCAGCGGCTGGACGGGGTGCGCGATGCCCTGGCCGAACAGGGGCTGACCCTGAAAGACGAGCAGATCTTCGAAGGGGATTACGAGAGCCAGAGCGGATTCGATGCCATGCAGCGGATCCTGGCGCTCAAGCCGCGGCCGACCGCGGTGTTCGCCTTCGACGATCCCATGGCGATCGGTGCCATCTGCGCCGCCTGGGAAGCCGGGGTCAAGGTGCCGGACGACATCTCCATGATCGGTTATGACGACGTGGAGATGGCGCGCTTCTCCAGCCCGCCGTTGACCACCATCCGCCACCCCAAGGCCGAGCTCGGCCTGCTGGCGGTGCAGCAGCTGGTGAGCCGGATCCGCAACAAGGAGCTGGAAGTGGAATCGATGACAGTCCAGCCGGAGCTGATCGTTCGCCGCTCGGTCAAGTCCCTGCGCTGATCGCGCCACGGCAGAGCCAGCAACAAGAAAACCCCCTCGCCAGCGAGGGGGTTTTTGTTTGGCCCGCGTTTATTGCAGGGACGGCCAGTACTCCTGGTTGGCGGCGATCAGGTCGTCCAGGATGGCTTTGGCCACCGAGGCGCTCGGCACCGTCTTGGAGAGGGTGATCGCCTGCCACAGCTTCTGATAGGAGCGCTCGATCCACGCCTCCACCACCAGCTTCTCGACAGCCACCTGCTGACCCATCATGCCCTGCTGGAATAGCGGGATGTTGCCCACCTGCAGTGGCTCGGGGCCGCTGCTGCCCACCAGACAGGGGATCTCGACCATGGCCTCCGGGTCGAAGTTGGGGATGGCGCCCCGGTTCGGCACGATCAGCAGCATCCGCTCCTGGGTGTTGAAGGCGATGGCGGTGGCCAGATCCACTATGTAGGAGGCGTGCTCGTCGATCTCCAGCTCGCCGGCCGAGGCCTTGCCGGCTGCCACGATGGCGCGGCAGGCGCTGAACACCTGCGTCTCGCGGTGCTCCATCACCTCGTTGGCGCGGGTGTGCTCCGGATTGGAGTGGGCCACCACATAGTCCGGGTAGAGGTAGTACTTCAGATAGGTGTTGGGCAGGGTATCCGGATCAAGAGCCCACACGTCCCTGGCCTTGGCGAAGGTGTCGTTCCAGCTGGCCTCGGCGTGGCCGGCCTGCTTGGGCACATAGCCGTGTTTGGCCACGTGGGCCTTGATGGCCGGCATCAGGTCGTTGCCCGCCAGATCCTCGATGCGGGTCCACCAGCCGAAGTGGTTGAGGCCGTAGTAGCGTACCCGCATCTCCTTGCGTGACGGCAGGCCGGCGATCTGGGCCATCCGTCCCTCGATGCCGATGGGCATGTCGCAGATGTTGAGGATCCTGGCGTGGGGACGCAGGCGACGGGTCGCCTCGGCCACGATGGCGGCCGGGTTGGAGTAGTTCAGCATCCAGGCATCCGGCGAGTACTGCTCCATGTAGTCGACCAGCTCCAGCACGCCGCCGATGGAACGCATGCCGTAGGCAATGCCGCCTGGGCCGCAGGTCTCCTGGCCGACCACGCCATGGCGCAGCGGGATCTTCTCGTCCAGCTCGCGCATGGGGTACTTGCCGACCCGGATGTGGGCCATCACGAAGTCCACCCCGCTGAAGGCCGCCTTGGGGTCGGTGCCGTAGCTGAAGGCGATGTCCGGGGCCCTCTCTTTGAGCAGGACGCGGCAGGCTTCGGCGATCACCTCCTGGCGGGCACCATCGTTGTCGTAGAACTTGATCTCGTGCAGCGGGAAGCGGTGCTGGTTCTCCAGCAGCATGAGAACGATGCCCGGGGTAAAGGTGCTGCCACCGCCGGCAATGACGACAGAGAATTTTTTCATGATCATGACTCCGTTACGAAAGAAGAGGAGGAGGGGTTGTTCATCAGGCTCTCCATGTTTTCCCTCAGCTGGGGGACATGCAGACCGATAATGATCTGGATGCTGTCACCGTGGCGGACCACGCCGTGGGCACCCAATTGTTTGAAAGCATCATCCGCTGCCGCCAGCCCCGCATCGCGTAGCGATATGCGCAGCCGGGTTGCGCAGTTGTTCAGACTGTTGATATTTTCAGCGCCACCGAGCGCCGCCAGAATATGGCCGGCAATATCATGGCCACGCTGTTTTTTGGCAGCCTGATAATCGGCCTTGGAATAAAGTCTTATTTCGCTTTCATCCCGCCCCGGGGTTTTCAAATTGAATTTCAGAATGAGCGTGCGGAATATCAGGAACCAGATCCCGGTAAAGGTCAGCCCGATGGCAATCTGGGTAAACATCATGCCGGCGTGATTGTGGAACATGGGGATCCAGTTCTGCGGCAGGAACTGGTCGAGCAGACCCCCGCCCATGTTGCCGACGACCCCGAACAGGTACATCACGGTCGCCATGGTGGCAGCCAGCAGGGCATGGATGGCGAACAGCAGGGGCGAGATGAAGAGGAAGGTGAACTCGAGCGGCTCGGTGATCCCCACCAGCATGGCGGTCAGGGTCGCCGGGATCAGCAGGCCGGCCACCTTGGCCTTGTTCTCCCTGGCGGCGGTGGCGTAGATGGCGAGTGCAATCCCCATGGCCCCGAAGATCTTGGAGTTGCCGTGCAGGGCGAAGCCGCCCTGGGGGAACAGCTCGATCAGCGGCCGGGTGCTCTGGCTGAACTCCAGCATGTGCTGGGCCCAGTAGAGCTGGATGCCGCCTTCCACCGCGGCCGGGCCGAAGATGAAGGGGCCGTAGATGAAGTGGTGCAGGCCGGTCGGGATCAGGATCCGCTCAAGGAAGGTGTAAACCCAGACGCCGAGCGGGCCGGAGACCAGCATAAACTCCTGCAGGGAGGCGATGCCCATCTGCACCTTGGGCCAGCCCAGCAGGGTCAGCCAGGCGCAGGGGATCATCACGAAGAAGGCGACTATGGTGACGAACGAACTGCCCTGGAAGATGCCGAGAAAGACCGGCAGCTGTCGGTCGAACAACCGGTTGTGCAGGGCGGTGACGATGCCGGAGATGGCGATGGCACCTATGATGCTGGTGTCTAGGGTCTTGATGCCGGCCACCATGGCCAGCCCGCTCTCACCACCCACCGCCTGGTTGAAGTCGACCCCGAAATAGTCGCCCCAGGTCATCCCCATGGCATTGATGAAGTAGTTCCAGGTCATGAAGCTGACCAGCACGGAGAGGCAGGCGCGGGCCTGGGCCTTGTTTGCCAGCCCGATCGGCAGGCCGATGGCAAATATCAGCGGCATATTTCTAAATACCGTCCAGCCACCCTCTTCAATAATATGAACTATTTGAAAAAACAGTCCCTGAGGATTGGCCAGTGTCTCTCCCACGAACATGGGATTTTTCAGCATGATTGCAATGCCTACCACCATACCTGCGAATGGAAACAGTAATACAGGCGTAAACATTGCCCCGCCAAAACGTTGAATTTGACTGAGCATATAGCGTCCCTTTTTATTAGAGAATTGTCTGACTGCTGTTGTCGTATTGCTGAATTGAACCTAACAACAAGCGATAACCCCCTCATGAAATATATGGTGGTTATGTGATCCGGCGCATGCACTTATTTAGACAAAGAGGTCTAAATTTTGCGATATTGTTGTACATCTTGTTTTTGTGACGTTTTTATCGGGTTGTTTGAATTTAAAATTGTTTATTTTCAGATGATTGAAATAAAGGCGTGCGAATGGGCCGCCACTCAGGCGGGGTGAGGAGAGGTCTAGCAGTGATCTACAAATCGGTGGCGGATCGGTTGCGTATCCGGGTCAACGGGGCGGATTGCCGGGTGGGGGATGTGCTGCCGAGCGAGAAAATCCTGGCGAGTCAGTTCGGGGTATCGCGGATGACGGTGCGCAAGGCGGTGGACATGCTGATCGAGTGGGGGCTGGTGGAGCGGCGCCACGGCAGCGGCACCTACGTGACCAAGAAGGACGTGCAGCACGAGACCAAGGGGCTGAGCGGTTTCACCGAGTTGATGCGTGAACAGGGCCGTACCCTGACCAGCGAGGTGCTGGAGTTTCGCACCATGCCGGCCCCGCCCGCCATCGCCAGCCAGCTCAGGATCAAGGTGAACGAGCCGGTCTACTTCTCCAACCGGGTGCGCTCGGTGGACGGCCGGGCCCTGCTGGTGGAGGAGAGCTACATGCCGGTGCGGCTGTTTCGCACCCTCTCGGTGGCCCATCTGGAGGGATCCAAGTTCGCCTACATCGAGAACGAGTGCCAGCTCCCCATCGCCGGCAACTACGAGAGCTTCAGCGCCGTGCTGGCCGACCGGCGCATGGCCGAGCTGCTGCACATCGAGCAGGGGGCGCCCATTCTGCGGCTCACCTCGCTCTCATATGGTGAGAACGGCGAGTTTCTCAACTACTCCATCATGTTCCGCAATGCCAACGACTATCACGTCGACTACCACCTGCGCCGTGCCCGCGGCTAGCCTGCCCCCATCTTGTTGCGTATGCAAACCCCCTCGCCAGCGAGGGGGTTTTTGTTTGATGGCCCTGAATGGGCGCCTCAGGCCTTGAGGCCGAGCCGCTTGGCGAGGCGGTGCAGGTTGCCGCTATCGAGCTCCAACGTACGGGCGGTGGCGGCCCAGTTGCCGTCATGGGCGGCCAGGGTCTGCTCGATCAGCGCGAGCTGGAAGGCGTCGGTGGCGGCGCGCAGGCCAAGGCAGCCGGGCAAGGGGGTCATCGGCGCGATGGTGGGGCTGGTGGAGGGGGGCAGGGGGCAGGCCGCCAGGTTGAAGTGATGGCTGGCGAGAGTTGGGGCCTGGCTGCCCTGTTCGGCCCGCGCCAGCACGGCGGCGCGGTGGATGGCATGCTCCAGCTCGCGCACGTTGCCGGGCCAGTCGTGGCGCTCGAGCAGTTGCAGCGCTTGTGGCTGGATGCGCAGCCGCTCCAGCCCCAGGCTGAGCCGGCAGCGCTCGCAAAAATAACCGGCCAGCAGGGGAATGTCGCCGGGGCGCTCGCGCAGCGCCGGGGCGTGGATCGGGAACACGCTCAGCCGGTGGTAGAGGTCGGCCCGGAACTGCCCCTCGACCACCGCCTGCTTCAGATCCCGGTTGGTGGCCGCCAGGATGCGCACGTTCACCTTGAGCGGGGTATCGTCGCCGATCCGCTGCAGATCGCCGTATTGCAGCACCCGCAGCAGCTTGGCCTGCAGCGGCAGGGAGAGCTCGCCGATCTCGTCGAGGAACAGGGTGCCCTGATCCGCCAACTCGAACTTGCCCGCCCGGTTGTGGATGGCGCCGGTAAAGGCCCCCTTCACGTGGCCGAACAGCTCGCTTTCGGCCACCGACTCCGGCAGGGCTGCGCAGTTGAGGTAGACCAGCGGGGCTTTGGCGCGCTGGGAACCGCGATGCACCGCCTTGGCGATCAGCTCCTTGCCGACCCCGGTCTCCCCCAGGATCAGCACGTTCAGCTCCGAGCTGGCCACCACCTCGATCTCGTGGCGCAGCCGGGCCATGGCGGGGGACTGGCCGATCATCTCCGGCTGCTCAGGGCCGGGCCGGGTGCCGGGGACCAGCGGTTCGCTGCTCTGGCGGGCGAGCCGCTCCAGCAGCAGCGCGTTGTTGAGGGCGGCGGCGGCCAGGGCGCCCACCAGCCGCAGCTCCTCGTCGCTGATGCCGTCGAATTGGGTCGGGTTCATGCCGTCTATGGTCAGCGCGCCGATCAGCGCCTGATCCGAGAACAGCGGCAGGCCGACACAGGCGTGCACCTTGAAGTCGTCGTGATCCGGCAGCAGGCCGTCATAGGGGTCGGGCAGGCTGCTGTCGGCGGGGAAGCGCACCACGTCGCCGGCGCGGGCGATGGCCTCCATGCGCGGGTGATCCTTGAGGGTGAAGCGGCGCCCCAGCACGTCCTGCATCAGGCCGTCGATAGCCAGCGGGATGAACTGGCCCCCCTCGTAGCGCAGCAGGGCCGAGGCATCCGAGTTCAGCAGGCTGCGCACGCTCTGGATCAGGCGGTGGAAGCGGTCCTGATGGGAGATGCCGAGTTGCAGGTCGAGGGCGATGCGCGCCAGGCTGTCGGTTGAGATCACGATGATTGTCCAAATGACAGTGTGTTTGTGATTTTGACTATAAAGAGAGGCTGTCTAAATGACAATGATAGATGTGTGTATCTATTAAAAACAACAAGTTACATATTGGCACGTCCGCTGCAATAGCTGGTTCAGTCGAACATACACTATTGCATTCGAGGAACTGCCTGATGAGCATTCACGTCAAGAACAACATCCACTGGGTCGGCCAACGGGACTGGGAGGTACGCGACTTCCACGGCACCGAGTACAAGACCCACAAGGGCACCAGCTACAACAGCTACCTCATCCGCGAAGGGAAGAACGTGCTGATCGACACCGTCGATCACAAGTTCAGCCGCGAGTTTGTGCAGAACCTGGCGGCCGAGATCGATCTCGCCGCCATCGACTATGTGGTGATCAACCACGCCGAGGAGGATCACGCCGGCGCCCTGACCGAGCTGATGGCTCGCATCCCCGGCACCCCCATCTACTGCACCCACAACGCCATCGACTCCATCACAGGCCACCATCACCACCCGGAGTGGAACTTCCACCCGGTCAAGACAGGGGACAGCCTGGACATCGGCAACGGCAAGCAGCTGGTATTTATCGAGACCCCCATGCTGCACTGGCCCGACAGCATGATGACCTATATGACAGAGGATGCGGTGCTCTTCTCCAACGACGCCTTCGGCCAGCACTACTGCGACGAGCACCTGTTCAACGACGAGGTGGATCAGACCGAGTTGATGGAGCAGTGCCAGCGCTACTACGCCAACATCCTCACCCCCTTCAGCCCCCTGGTGACCGCCAAGATCAAGGAAGTGCTCGGCTTCAACCTGCCGGTGAGCATGGTGGCCACCTCCCACGGCATCGTCTGGCGCGAGGACCCCACCCAGATCATCCTGAAATACCTGGAGTGGGCCGACCACTATCAGGAAGATCGCATCACCCTGTTCTACGACTCCATGTCCAACAACACCCGTATGATGGCCGACGCCATCGCCCAGGGCATCCACGAGGTGGACCCCGGGGTCGCGGTCAAGATCTACAACGTGGCCCGCCACGACAAGAACGAGATCCTGACCCAGGTGTTCCGCTCCAAGGGGATACTGGTGGGCTCCTCCACCATGAACAACGTCATGATGCCCAAGGTGGCGGGCATGCTGGAGGAGATCACCGGCCTGCGTTTTCGCAACAAGCGCGCCTCGGCCTTCGGCAGCTACGGCTGGACCGGCGGCGCGGTGGACCGGATCCAGACCCGGTTGATGGATGCAGGCTTCGACATCAGCCTCTCCCTCAAGGCCAAGTGGCGTCCGGATGGCTCGGCGCTGGCCGAGTGCCGCGAGCACGGCCGCCAGCTCGCCCGTCAGTGGGCGCTGCACCCGCTGGCGGCGCACCGTCCGATCACCACAACCCAGGTGACAACTGCTCCCCTGATGCCTGCGGCCGTGACTGCGGCGCCGCAAGCCGCCCCGGCGGCTGAATGGGACGACGACCAGGCCATGCTCTGCACCGTCTGCCAGTGGGTCTACGACCCGGCCCAGGGCGAGCCGGATCAGCTGGTGGCGCCGGGCACACCCTGGGCCCAGGTGCCGGAAAGTTTCCTCTGCCCCGGCTGCGGCATCGGCAAGGAGGTGTTCGAACCCTGCGCCGTGGAGGCCTGCGTATGAGCGCCGTCCCCAGCAGTGACGAGATAGTGGTGATCGGCAGCGGCTTTGCCGCCCAGCAGCTGGTCAAGAGCCTGCGCAAGCTGGACGCCGAGCAGCCCATCCGCCTCATCACCGCCGACGGCGGCGACGAGTACAACAAGCCGGACTTGAGCCACGTGGTGAGCCGGGGCTGTGCCGCTGCGGCCATGACCCGCCAGAGCGGCAGCGACTTTGCCGAGCAGCAGCGCATCGCGCTGCTGCCCCACTGCCCGGTGCATGGCATCGACCCTGCCCGGCGGTTGGTGCTGACCGAGCGAGGGGAATTCCCCTACGGCAAGCTGGTGCTGGCCACCGGGGCCAGTGCGGCGCGGCCCGATCTGCCGGGCAGCGAATCCCTGGTCACCCTCAACAGCCAGCAGGAGTATGCCGCCATCGAGGCGCAGCTATGCCAGGCGCGTCGCATCCTGGTGCTGGGGGCGGGGTTGATTGGCTGCGAGCTGGCGATGGACATGGCGAGCGCGGGCAAGGAGGTGACGCTGGTGGATCTGGCCGACAGCCCGCTCCGCGCCCTGTTGCCCGCCGCCCTGACCCAGCCGCTGCAGCAGGCGCTGCGCAGCCAGGGGGTCAGCCTGCAATTCGGGACAGGTCTTGCCAGGATCGACGCCCAGCCCGGCGATGGTTGGCGCGTCACCCTGACCGACGGCCGCACCTGCGAGCAGGATCTGGTGATCGCCGCGATCGGCCTTCGGCCGAATCTGGCCCTGGCCCGGCAAGCCGGGCTGGCAGTGGGGCGTGGCATCCGGGTCGACGATCGGCTGCAGACCAGCGACCCCCATATCTTCGCCCTGGGGGATTGCGCCGAGTGGCAGGGGCGCTTGCTCCCCTTCCTGCAACCCATCCTGTTGGGGGCCAATGCCCTGGCCAAGACCCTGCTCGGCACGCCGACCGCGCTGTCTCTGCCCCCCATGCTGGTGAAGGTGAAGACGCCGCACTACCCGCTGCAGCTGGCCGGCCGCACTCTGGGGGAGGATCTCGCCTGGCAGTGCCGCTGGAACCGCCAGGGCATGGTGGCCGAGGCCCGCGACCAAGTCGGCGAGCTGTGCGGCTTCGTGGTGGGTGGGGATCAGATGAGCGCCGCCTTCCCGCTGCTGCGCCAGTTGCCCCGTTGATGTCATTGATTGCACCGGCCGGGTCGACCCGGCCGAAGCGAGGAGAACTTCTATGTCCATGCAACTGATTCCGTCTCACTGGGTGGTGCGCCGCTCCACCCCCTTCTTTACCCGTGACAACGTGCCCGCGGCGCTCTTGAGCCACCACAACACCGCGGCCGGGGTGTTCGGCCAGCTCTGCGTGATGGCGGGGGCCGTCACCTATCACGGCTTTGCCGACGAGCAGGCCGAGGAGCCGGAGGTGAGCCTGGTGATCCGAGCCGGGGAGTTTGCCACCAGCCCGCCCCAGTACTGGCACAGGGTCGAGCTGTCGGAGGATGCCCGCTTCAACATCCACTTCTGGGCCGAGCAGGCCGAATCCGACCAGCCGCTGTTCAACAGCCGCAAGGCATAAGGTTCAACCATGGGGAGGGGCATTGGGCGCAAATGTCCCTCTCTGCCCATGCAGATCAAAATAGTCAACTCAGATGTCCGTTATCCTTGCCGCCAGTGGTGGATGAGGCAGTGAGGGAAACATGAGCGTGATCGAAGCCGTGACCATGGCCGCCGGCCTGGCCTATCTGGTGCTGCTGGCATGGCAGGCGCGATCGGGCTGGCAGTGGCGTCTTGCCCTCGGCCTGCTGCTCATGCTCTGGTTGCTGGCGGCGGACAGTCTGCTCTGGTTCGGCTTGGGGCTGGTGGCTGCCGGGCTTGCCCTCTGGCACCAGCGGCGGCCGCTGCCCGCCTTCGAGGCGCTCGACAGCCAGTGGCTGCGGGCGCGCACGCGCCAGCTGCTGTTGCTTTGCTGGGGGCTGGTGACGCTGCAGTACGGCCTGCATGTCTGGCAGCTGGGGCAGGGAATTAGCCCCTGGCTGGTGCGCCCTGACGTGGTGGACGGCTTCCTGCCCATCGCCGGCGGGCTCGGGCTGCGGGCCTGGCTCGGGCAGGGGCTGGTGGATCCGCACCATCCGGCGGCCACCGTCACCGTGCTGGTGCTCTCGCTGTCGGCCCTGCTGCTGGGGCGGGCGTTCTGCGCCTGGTTCTGCCCGCTCGGGCTGGTGGGGGAGTGGCTGCACGGCCTGCGCAGTCGCCTGTTGCCGGGGGAGTGGACGCCGCCGCGCTGCCTCGATGTCGTATTGCGCGGCCAGAAGTTTCTGGTGCTCGCATTCCTGCTGTTTATCGTGCTGATGGCGGTGCCAGACGCCGCCCTGCCCGGCTACTTCACCAGCCCCTACCATCAGGCGGCGGACATGAAGATGGGGGCCTTCTTCTTCAACCTGACCCTGATCTCGGGCCTCTGCCTTGGCTGGGTGCTGCTGCTCACCGCCACCTTCCGCCAGGGGTTTTGCCGCTACCTCTGCCCCTATGGCGCCTGGCTCGCCCTGCTCGGCCTATTGACGGTGCTGCGCATCCGCCGCGACCCGGCTCGCTGCCTGCGCAGCGCGGGCCACGACTGCGACAAGTGCAGCCGGGCCTGCCCGTCGCGCATCCAGGTGCACCAGCTCATCGCGGTGCGCAGCCTCGAGTGCACCAGCTGCCTGAGCTGCGTGGCCGCCTGCCCCAAGCGGGCCGATGCGCTGCATTTGGGCACGCCACGGCGTCGGCTCAGCCCTCCACGTTTGCTGGGGCTGCTCTGCCTGTTGCTGCTGGTGTTGCCACTACTTTGTTATGGCCTGCTGGGGATCTGGGTCAGCCAGACACCGCTCGAGGTGCGGGCTCAGCTGCTGCAACTGCTGCCGCAGTTGACCCATTGAATACCGACACGCCGGTCAAAGGCGGCCTGCCCAGGGGGGCTGGGCTGCCTGAAAAATGCACCCGAATTTGATACCTGAGGGGGAGCAGGGTAAAGTCCCTTCCCCGACATGGCGGCTCTGCAGCCGTGCCGGACCGGCAGTCAGCCCTGAGCGCATCTCGCTTCCCCTTCGAAGCAGTCAGCGCCGGGCGCCGGCACCTAGATGAGCGCGATCTACCATGACAACCGGCGTAGCAAATGCAACGGTCCGCGGTCGCGATCAGATCCACAATCGTCTTTGGAGAAGTAAATGGGACAGAAACCATCGTTGGTAGGCGGGGCATGCATCATTGCCGGCGTCTGTGTCGGGGCTGGCATGCTGGGTTTGCCGAGTGCGGGGGCGGGTGCCTGGACCCTCTGGTCGGTACTGGCCATCACCCTGACCATGATAGTGATGACAGTCTCCGGCTGGATGCTGCTGGAGTCCTATCAGGGCTATCCGCTGCGCGTGTCGTTCGATACCGTCACCCGTGAGCTGCTGGGGGAGAAGGTCAACGCCTTCAACAACCTCACCGTCTATTTCGTCGGCGGCATCCTGCTCTACGCCTACATCACCTCGGCCGGCCTCATCATAGACGGCATGACCGGCATCGGCAGTCAGTGGGCTTCCATCCTGTTTACCCTGGGCTTCTCCGGCCTGGTGTGGCACTCCACCCGGGCGGTGGATCGCATCTCAGTAGTGCTGGTCATCGCCATGGGACTCAGCTTCGTGTTCGGCATCTCCGGGCTCTCCATCAACATCAAGCCGACCCTGCTGTTCGACACCCTGAGCCAGCACGCCAGTTATGCTCCCTATGCGCTGGCCATGTTGCCGGTGGCGCTCACCTCGTTCGGCTATCACCACTCAGTCTCTTCCATGCGCGCCTACTACGGTGAAGAGCGCCGCGCCCGCTACGCCATCCTCGGCGGCACTGCCATCGCGCTGCTGTTCTACCTCATCTGGCTGGTGAGCGTGTTCGGCAACCTGCCGCGCAGCGAGTTCGGGCCCGTGGTGGCGCAGGGCGGCAACGTCGACGTGCTGCTCAAGGCGCTGGCCTCGGTGATCGAATCCGAGGCGGTCGCCAGCGCCCTCAACGCCTTCTCCATGGCCGCCATCCTCTCCTCCTTCATCGGAGTGGGGCTGGGGGTGTTCGACTATCTGGCGGATCTGTTCAAGTTCGACAACAGCCGCCAGGGCCGCGCCAAGTCGTGGGCCGCCACCTTCCTGCCGCCGCTGCTGCTCTCCCTGCTGTTCCCGTTCGGCTTCCTGATGGCCATCGGCTACGCGGGCGCCGTGGCCACCCTGTGGACCTGCATCATCCCGGCCCTGCTGGCCTGGAAGGTGCGCGCCGGCAAGCAGGAGGGCAAGGACGAGGGTTTCCGCGCACCGGGTGGCATGCCGATGATCGTCGGCGTCTTCCTGTTCGGGGTGCTGACCGCCGCCTTCCACCTGCTCAACATGGCGGGCCTGCTGCCGGTCTATACCGGCTGAAGGGGCTGAATTCCCCCCGGTCTGCCGCGGCAGGCTGCGACAAAAAACGGCGCCTGATGGCGCCGTTTTGCATGCCAGATTGTGACTCAGACAGACAGGTTGGGGTTGGGCGGGCTGGCCGGCTGGCTGGTGTGCACTATAGTTTGGTTCTTTTTGGAGCCAAAAATAGGAGCTGGCTATGGCATGGACTATCGATGATTCGCAACCTCGCATCCTCTACAACAAGGACAAGCACGTAGCCGTGACGGCGTCGGCCATGAGCAAGTACCACGAGTGGCGACGGGAGATAGTGCGAGGCACGGACCCCAAGAACGCCGCCGACAAGGTGGGCGACATGCATTACGAACAGCTGGGCGGCAAGCACAAGGGGATCTACACGATCCGCCTCAGTCAGGAGCACAGGGTCGCCTTTACCATCAACAGCACCCTGCAGCAGGTCATCGTAATCAGCATTGGTGGCCATTTTCCGCCGGGCTGATGCAGCAGACTGAGACGAAATGGCGCCTTGCGGCGCCGTTTTTTTATGGGGGCCGGCAACCGACCGCATGGTTAGCGGTAGCGGGCGGCGGTGATGAACTGGCCGAAGGTCTCGCACCAGATGATCACGCTGTCATAGTCGGCCGGGTTCACATCGGCAGGCAGGGGGACGATAAAGTTGTCGAAAGTCTTCACCGGCCCGATCTTCACCATCTTCTCCTTCTGGCGGGCAAAGTCGGCCTCGGTCTCGACGAAGGTGGGCGACAGGTAGAGCTGGTAGTCGGGGCCAGGCGCCAGCCTGCCCATCAGGCTGATGGCATCGGGCCCTATGCTGACCTGCCCTTCGCCCCAGTGCAGCCGGTCGCTGTCTTGCAGATCCCGGCGAAAGGTGCCGTGAAAGCTGGCCTGAGCCTGCCGGGCGGCAACCTGCTCGTTGGCGGGGGCGGGCGGGGCGATCAGGATCGGCAGGGCATAGATGCCGGCCGCAAAGCCGGCGGCGCCCACCAGCAGATGGCTGGCCAGCAGCAGGGTCAGGGTCTTGCGTTGCATAGTGTCTCGGTCGTTGATTAATTGATGGCTCCACCCTACCAGCAGGCCGCCGTCATGCCCAGCCCGGGAGGAGGGCATGACGGTGGTTGCTCGGGCATCGCGTTGGCGGGGCTTACTGGATGCTGACCGAGAGGGTGTGGGGGACCTGCTCGCCACGGCGGGCGGAGGCGCGCATCTGATAGACCTGGATCAGGTACTTGCCGGAGGCGGGCAGGGCGCCTTGCCACTGGCCATCGCCATCGTTGCGGCCCAGAGCTTCGGCCTGACCGGGCTGGGCACCGGGGGCGAAGACGTTGAAGTTGGCGTTGCTGCTGCCGCCAATCTTGACCGTCATGGTCTGGCCCGCCTTGGCCACCAGGGTGTAATGGATGGTGTCGTAGCCCGCGAAGCTGCCCTTGAGCTGGGCGCTGTGGGCCCCCTTGGCAAACTGCACCGGGACCGTGGTGATCTTGTCGGCGGCCTGCGCACCGGCGGCGGCCATGGTGACGGCCAGCAGGGCGGCCTGAATTGCTCGTTTCATCGTTGCACCTCGTGAAGGGGCCCTGTCACCCTGGCAGAGCCGCCCTGACAAGATATGACTAAATCGGCGGACTGGCTATCCGGGTGGTGGTCGGGTCAGATGTGTCGATGGGGCAGATGTGGCGTGAACGGGGGAGATACCTGGCGACCCTATCCTCGCATGTTGCAGCGCAAGGCAAGCGACGGTCGCGCGGGTTGTTTAAGCCGGGCGCAGCTGACTGGCCCGGCTTGGTGTTCACTCCATTTATTGCACCAGCCTGTACGCCGGTAGGCCGGCAGGATTAGGGGTTGAAGCTGCGGGTGATCTTCAGCTGATGAATCCCGCCGGAGCACTGGGCATCATTGCCCCAGGCGCTGACCGGCAGGCCGCGTTCCAGCGCCAGCAAGGCCATCTCGAACATGCCCCTGCCGGGGTAATCATTCAGGTTCTTGAAGACATGGAAGCTCGTGCTGCCCTGCTCATAATTCTTTTCCCATGAGATGACCACCGCATTGCCCGCGTCGGGGCCGCCACTGGCCGATTTGATATAACCGGCATGGACATCGGTCAACATGACCTGGTCAAGACACTGCACGTCGACCCGGTAAGTGGCCAAGGCACTGGTAGAGCACATCAGGGTGGACAAGGCGGCCAACATAACGAACTGCTTTTTTATGATCATTCTACACATCTCCATCTGTGTGTTTCAGGTGAATGGCGGAAATTAAAATGGAGAGGTTGAAAAGGCCATGCCTATTTAATTCTGATAAGTCTGATATTGATTTCATATATTACTTTGCAAGTGCATTGTTTGGGTTTTATATTTTAAATTGAAAGTAAGCAATTGATTTTAAACGGTTTTCTTTTGAATGTGGATGTCATAATTTTTCATCATCACGGTGATATGAAAGATGACTAGATATATAAAATAACGCCATTTTAATGCTGCGTTGTTTATTTTTAGGTATGTCTTGGCATAAATAACAGCTTCATTAATGAGGCACAACAAGAAGAAATGGGGCGTACCAAATATCTTTTGTGGTTATTGCTATCCATCAGCCAGCCTGCATATGAATTTGGATGATCGGTAGAGAGGCAGGCTTATATTCACGCGTATTCGATGATGGCTGTCGAGCAAGAGAAGCCACTGGCGGGCATATCCCGTGCAGCCCTGAACTAAGACGCTGTAGGCGCGATGGCAATCCGATACCCTATGGCTCGGATTCTTCTTTTATCAAGGGAATGGAACATGCTGATCATCTTCAGTGGTTTGCCGGGCAGCGGGAAAAGCACCATAGCACGGGCCCTGGCCCGGCGGTTGAGGGCCGTCTACCTGCGCATCGATACCATAGAGCAGGCCATTCGTGCCGCTGAGCAGGCGGATAACGAGATGGGACCCGCCGGTTATTTCGTTGCCTATGGGTTGGCCAGAGAAAACCTGACACTTGGCTCGACCGTCATCACGGATTCCGTTAACCCCATCCAGCTCACTCGGGATGCTTACCACGACATCGCCCGCTCGGTCGGGGTGCCCTGTCTCGATGTAGAGGTCGTCTGCTCCAATCCGAAGCTGTACCGCGAGCGGGTCGAAAACCGGACGGTGGATATCGAGGGGCTGGCATTGCCGGATTGGCAGGCGGTGATCGATCGCGACTATCAACTCTGGGAGAGTGAGCGTCTGGTGCTGGATAGCGCCACCCTGTCGGTCGCCCAGAGCGTGGAAAAGATTGTCGCCGCGTTGGCACAGGAATCGTAGGTTCGATTAGCGCAACGTCATCGAACGAACGAGAGGCTTTGATTGCGGTTGTTGCCGTGAGTCGGGGTTGGCCAGCCGGAGGGGGAAATTCGGCTGGCCGTTATGGCGATTAGAATGGAAGGCCTCCATTGATGGGAATCAAGAACCCCATGCTGTAGTCTTTTGACGCACTACCATAGTATCCACTAGCCACCACAAATACTTGCCCTGTAGAACCATCGAGAGGTTGACTATCAATCACACCATAACCCGGTGTTATTTTTTGTGCATCGCGAAGGCAGAAATGAGCAGTTTTTCTTGGTTCTAGAACAAATGGAGTATTGAGGCTCGGGATAATATTCCAAGGAACAAAAGTACCATTAAAATTCTCACCATTTTTACCATATATCTTGACTGATACTTGAGCGGGCTCTCCAGAAACATTTGATATCTTGATACATGTCTGACCTACTTGCTCCAAGGTGTAAAAATCTGGAATTATTGCTGTCCCTGCGAATGACAAACTAGGTACGAGTAGTAGTGCGCTGGCTAAATATTTCATGTTAATCTCCTATGCATAATAAAACATTTGATATGGTACGTTAATTAATGTTTGTAGTAAGTATCCATATGAGGGATGTTTTATTATCTCGTAAAGAGATATATGAGAAATATATTGGTAGCAAAGGATGTGGATCCCGGAATCTATCCACTTTGCTGGCAAAGGCGTCATGGGTCAGATTAGCGAGTTATCAGTCGGATGACTGATATGCTGTTTTTCCACCTATTCCTGCCAATCAGCTGGTGGCCAGAAAATTGGAAAATTCGGTTGGCCGTTATGAGGGGGGAATCCATTTACGCGAAAGTCCGATTACTCCTGACGGCTAATCGAACCTACAGACTAATTGAATATACGGGTTTCGTGAGATCTCACTCAATTTATAAGTGAGATCTTCTATATAATTAAACAGCTTGTAATTAATTAGGTGTTAGTTTATATGCTTGGATGTTTTAGTAATCACGTTGAATATATAGGTTATATCGTACTCCCTAATGGAAGGGACTTTAATCAGTATTATACTCGAGACAGGCTAACCGATGCGAGTGAGTTTGATATGGATGTATTCAGGTATTTTGTTAACGCAGTTGAGTCAATGAACAATGTTATTGATTATATTTATTTTGATAACTATGACGAGCTTGTGGAATATGTGCAGTTAAATGAGTTTAGAAGACGTATCCTAAACGAACATCCTTCAATGTCTAAATTAGGTGACTTGGCAAACGCCTATAAACATAGCGTTAGACAAGTAAAACAGAACGGAAAAATAGTTATAAATGAAGATAAAATAAAAGCGGCAGACATGAATATGGTAGAAATAAAGACAGAACTTACCATCTCGGCGGCGAAAACCTCATCAACAACTAAAATAACACCACACTTTAGGGCGGAATATTATAATATTTTTCTTGAAAACTTTTTATATTGGTTAGACTATGTTGGGGCTGGAAATAGAAATGCCAAGTTAAGATCTATTTTAGATGTGGGTCTCGGTAAATAGTTTTTGAGGTGATGGATTGCTCTGTTTTCATCTACTCCTGCACGTTAAAATTGCGCACGGTATTTTTTAAAATTTGTAGCCTCCCCTAAAAAATAAATAAAATAATTTCTCTAAAAACAGAATAATACAATAAAAACGGCGCCTTAACGGCGCCGTTTTTATATTACTTACCCAACCAGAATCACTGCAGCAGGGAGATATCTGCCACTTGCAGGAACAGGTTGCGCAGGTTGTTCAGCAGTGCCAGACGGTTGGCCTTGAGAGCCTCGTCGTCGGCCATCACCATCACCTCGTTGAAGAAGGTGTCGACCGGCTCGCGCAGGGCGGCCAGACGGGTGAGGGCAGCCTGATAGTCACCGGCAGCGAACAACGGGGCCAGTTCGGCTTGCAGTTCGGCAACCTGGGTGGCCAGCGCCTTCTCGGCGGCATCGACCAGCAGTTCCGGTTTGACGGCAGTCGGCAGTTCGCCTTCGACCTTGGCCAGAATGTTGCTCACGCGCTTGTTGGCGGCAGCCAGTGCCAGGGCGGCATCCAGAGAGCGGAAGTGGCTGACGGCCTTGACGCGGCGATCGAAGTCGAGCGGACGGGTCGGGCGGCGGGCCAGTACGGCCAGCACCACGTCGGCACCGATGCCTTCGTCCTGATAGGCGGCGCGGAAGCGGCCCAGCATGAAGTCGACCACGTCGGTGACGACGGTCTTGTTGGTCAGCTTGTCGCCGTAGACGCGTACCGCTTCTTCAACCAGTTCAACCAGATCCAGATCCAGCTGCTTCTCGGTCATGATGCGCAGGGCACCGATGGCGGCGCGACGCAGGGCGAACGGGTCCTTGTCACCCTTCGGCAGCATGCCGATGCCGAAGATACCGGCCAGGGTGTCGAACTTGTCGGCCAGCGCGACGGCGCAGGCAACCAGACCGGACGGCAGGGCATCGCCGGCAAAGCGCGGCATGTACTGCTCGTTGAGGGCCACGGCGACCGCTTCGTCTTCGCCATCGTGACGGGCGTAGTGCATCCCCATGACACCCTGGGTGTCGGTGAACTCGCCGACCATGTTGGTCATCAGATCACACTTGGAGAGCAGACCGGCACGCTTGGCCTGAGCCACGTCGGCGCCGATACGCTCGGCGATAAAGCCGGCGACGGTCTCGATACGCTCGACCTTGGCCTTGACGGTGCCCAGCTGTTGCTGGAACAGCACGGTTTCAAGGCGCGGCAGGCGGGAGGCCAGAGTCTGCTTGAGGTCAGTCTTGAAGAAGAACTCGGCGTCTGAGAGACGGGGGCGAACCACCTTCTCGTTGCCGCTGATGATCTGGCTCGGGTCTTTGGACTCGATGTTGGTGACGAAGATGAACTTCGGCAGCAGCTTGCCGTTCTTGTCGTAGACCGGGAAGTACTTCTGGTCACCCTTCATGGTGTGCACCAGCGCTTCGGCCGGCACGGCCAGGAACTTCTCTTCGAAGTTGGCGGTCAGCACCACAGGCCACTCGACCAGTGCGGTGACTTCTTCCAGCAGGTCGTCGTCCAGATCGGCCACGCCACCGAAGGCGGCAGCGGCCGCTTCGGCGTCAGCCTTGATCTTGGCCTTGCGCGCCATGAAGTCGGCAATCACCATGCCGCGCTCCTGCAGGATCTGCGGGTACTGGCTGGCGTTGTCGATGGTGAATTCGCTCTCGCCCATGAAGCGGTGACCGCGGATGGTGCGGGCAGAGTCGATACCCAGAATGTGAGCGGGCACCAGATCCCCATCCAGCAGCAGGGTCACGGTGAAGACCGGACGCACGAACTGGATGGTTTTGTCGCCCCAGCGCATCATTTTCGGGATCGGCAGCTTGGCCAGAGCAGAGGCAACCAGTTCGCCCAACAACTCTTTGGCCGGACGGCCTTCGACCTTGGCGGTGTGAACCAGCCACTCGCCCTTGTCGGTGACCAGACGCTCGGCCTGCTCGACTGTGATGCCGTTGCCACGGGCCCAGCCTTCGGCGGCCTTGGTCGGCTTGCCTTCGGCATCGAACGCCTGGGCGACGGCCGGGCCGCGCTTCTCGACGCTCTTGCTCGGCTGTTCGCCGGCCAGCTCGCTCACCTTCAGCGCCAGACGGCGCGGGGAGGCAAACCACTCGACGTCGCCAAAGGCCAGATCGGCCTTGGTCAGTTCGGCTTTGAAGTTGTCGGCAAAGGCTTCGGCCAGGGAGCGCAGGGCTTTGGGCGGCAGCTCAGCAGTACCGATCTCTACCAGAAATGTATGTTGTGCCATGTCCGTTCCTTAACCTTGCTTGTTCTCGTTGCTGCCACGTTGGCACATCGGGAAGCCCAGCGCTTCGCGGGAGGCGTAGTATGCCTCTGCCACGGCCTTGGTCAGGGTGCGAATGCGCAGGATGTAGCGCTGACGCTCGGTGACCGAGATGGCCTTGCGGGCATCCAGCAGGTTGAAGGAGTGAGCTGCCTTGAGGATGCGCTCGTAGGCAGGCAACGGCAGCGGTTTTTCCAGTGCCAGCAGGTTCTGGGCTTCCTTCTCGTACTGCTCGAAGCAGTGGAACAGGAACTCCACATCGGCGTGTTCGAAGTTGTAGGTGGATTGCTCCACTTCGTTCTGGTGGAACACGTCGCCGTAGGTGGTCTTGCCCAACGGGCCGTCAGACCAGACCAGATCGTAGACGCTGTCCACGCCCTGGATGTACATGGCCAGACGCTCGAGACCGTAGGTGATCTCGCCGGTGACCGGCTTGCACTCGAGGCCGCCAACCTGCTGGAAGTAGGTGAACTGGGTCACTTCCATGCCGTTCAGCCACACTTCCCAACCCAGACCCCAGGCACCCAGGGTCGGGTTTTCCCAGTTGTCTTCCACGAAGCGGATGTCGTGGATCTCGGGATCCATTCCCAGCTCTTTCAGGGAGCCCAGATAGAGTTCCTGAATGTTGTCGGGGGAAGGCTTGATGATCACCTGGAACTGGTAGTAGTGCTGCAGGCGGTTCGGGTTTTCACCGTAGCGGCCGTCAGTCGGACGGCGGGACGGTTGCACGTAGGCGCAGGCGATGGGCTCGGGGCCCAGGGCGCGCAGGCAGGTCATGGGGTGAGAAGTACCGGCACCCACTTCCATATCCAGCGGCTGAATGATGGTACAGCCCTGGCGGGACCAATAGTCCTGCAGCTGCAGGATCAGGCCCTGAAAGGTTTTGACATCGAATTTTTGCATAATTTTTTTCGCGCGAAATGAAATCAGAGCAAGATTTGCTGAATGTGAACCGAAGGAGTATACCGTCTGGCATGGTCGGATAATAGGCGAAATTACAGCGGATTAATGTGATGGCGCTGCGCCGGGCCTGGGCGGGAGGGGTTGTCGGCACTCCCGCGCCCGGGTTGGCATCGACCCCGGGGATTGGATGAAATGACAGGAGAGAGGGAATGGAGTTGCGTTGCGCCTGGGTGACCAAAGACCCGGAATACATTGAATACCATGACAAACAGTGGGGAAGGCCGGTCCATGACGCCCGCGAGCTGTTTGCCAAGCTCTGCCTCGACGGCCAGCAGGCGGGGCTGTCGTGGATCACCATCCTGAAGCGCACCGAGAGCTACCATCGTGCCTATGTGGACTTTGATCCGGTGCGCATCGTGCAGTTCGACGAGCAGGATGTGGAACGGCTGATGCAGGACACCGGCATCATCCGCAACCGGCTCAAGGTGCAGTCGATCATCAAAAATGCCCGCGCCTATCTGGCGCTGGAGGCCGAAGGCGTCGACTTTGTCGATTATCTGTGGGGCTTCGTGGGCGGCGCCCCCATCGTCAACCAGCGCCAGGGCAACGGCGACATTCCGGCGACCTCAGCGGAGTCGGATGCCATGTCGAAGGCGCTCAAGAAGCGTGGCTTCACCTTCGTCGGCAGCACCATCTGCTACGCCTTCATGCAGGCGGTGGGGATGGTGAACGATCATCTGGTGACCTGCCCCTGCCACGCCGAATGCCAGCAGGGGCCTGCGCGCCAATAAACCGGGCGCAAGGTAAAAGAGAAGGGAGGCTGATGCCTCCCTTTTGCATATCGGCATGGCGCCTGTCATGGGCCATCAGGCGATCCCGGCCTGGCGCAGGGAGCCCGAGTACTGCTTGTCGACCTTGGAGATGTGGTTGAGCAGCCAGTTCTTGAGAAACACCAGCAGCTCCATGTTGAACTCTTCGTCGTCCGGGCCGTTGCGCTGCATCAGGGTATCGAGCTCCGCCAGCAGCCGGGCGTGTTCCTCTTTGTGGCGGCGCAGCTCGGGGTAGCCCGCCTGCTCCATCACCTGCTCCTCGTCGGCGAAGTGCCGGGTGGCGAGCTTGAGCAGCTCGTCGAGCCGCTGCTTGCGAAGCTGAGCCGGACTCTTGTCGATGACTGCCTGGTAGAGCCGGTTCATCGCCTCGAACAAGCCCAGATGCTGGTTGTCCATGCTGGGCACCTGCACCATGAAGGCCTCGTTCCAGTGCAGCAGCTCCTTATCCTGGCTGGCTGAGCCAGCCTTGCTGACGTCGAACTGATCGCTGATGAGGCCGATCTCCTCGTTGGCCTGGTTCATGTCCCGGGTGTGGCTGCGGCTCTGGCGCGCCAGCTCCAGGCATTCGCGGGCGATGCTGGCGACCTCCATCACATTGCGGTTGGTCTCTTCGGTGACCTGGGCCTGCTGGCCGGCGGCGGTGGCGATGTGGCCGTTCATGTCGTTGACCCGGGTGATGGCTTCGACGATGGCGGTCAGGGTCTCGCCGGTGCCCGCCGCCTGGTTGACCGCCTGTTCGCTCACGTTGCGGGTGGTGTGCATGGTGGTCACCGCATGGCGGGTGTTGTGCTGCAGCGCCTCGATACGCTGCTGGATGTCGACGGTGGCGGCCTGAGTGCGGGTCGCCAGCTGGCGCACCTCGTCGGCCACCACCGCGAAGCCGCGGCCCTGTTCACCTGCCCGGGCTGCCTCGATGGCGGCGTTGAGCGCCAGCAGGTTGGTCTGTTCCGAGATGGTGCGGATCACCTGCAGGATGTTGCCGATCTGGGTGCTCTCCTGATCCAGCTGGGTCACTTCCCCGGCGGATTGCTCGATGTGGTCGGCCACCTGCCGGATCAGGGAGATGGTCTGGCTCACCTGCCGCTGGCCGTCGTGGGCCTGCTGCTGGGTGAGCAGGGTATCCTGGCTGGCCTGCTCGGTGTTGTGCTCGATGTTGTGAACGGTGGCGGTCATCTCGTTGATGGCAGTCGCCAGCATGTCGGTGTTCTGCTGGGCCTGTTGCATGCTGCTGAGGGTGCTGCCGGAGTGCGACATGAGCAGGGCCATCTTGTCGTGGGTCTTGCGCGAAACCTGCTGCACCGTACCGATCAGGCTGTCGATATTGCCGAGGAAGCGGTTGAACACCTCCGCCAGATAGGCGAACTCGTCCTTGCCCTGGCTGTGCAGCCGGAAGGTGAGGTTGTGGCTGTGGTTGGCCAGCTCGACCAGCTGGCCCATCAGGTGCTGCAGCGGGCCGACGGTCTTGAAGTAGATGAGCAGCAGCATCAGCAGGATGATGGCCAGGCTGACGGCCAGCTGCAGCATGTCCTGATGCTGCAGGGTCTCGCTCTGGCTGCGGATCTCCTGCTCTCGCTGCTGGAACTGTTGTTGCTGCTGTTCCAGTACCGCTTCGACCTGGCTGGCGATGTTGTCGGTAAGGGCGTCAAACCCTTCGGTCGGCTGCTTCATTAGCTGGTTGCCGGCCTCGCGCCCCTCCTTGAGATAGATGTCCACCATCCGCTTGCCGATCTCCAGCTGGCGGGTCAGCAACGGGGTGAGCAGCGCCTTCAGCTGCGGCAGCCGCTCCAGCAACTGGCGGGCCGCCTGGGCGTGCTGTTCGGCCTCGCCGATGGAGTCCATCTCGCCGGAGACGGCGGCATCGGTCAGGAACTGCTGGACCTGGGTGGTGTGATAACGCAGCTCCTGCAGGGCGATCTGCTCGTTGGCGCTGACGATGAGCTGGTTGGGTAGCTCGCCGAGGCGGGCGGTCAGGCTGCTGCGCCAGAGCCCGCCCAGCGCCATGGTGATCAGAATGATAAGGCTGGCACTCAGCAGCAGGTGCCGGATCGAGACGTTGCGAAGCAGTGCGGACATGAGAGACCTCTGAGCACTATTGATGGTGCATTCAATAGTAGTCAATGGAGACGTATTTGGTCCGTTGAACAAGGAGATAGGTCACAGTTGCGCTCTTGATCCGGCTACCGGTTCAGGCGGCATCCAGCCGGCCTGCAGATACTGGGGGGTGGGCAGAGAGGAGCGTAATGTTGATAACGTCACACCTTGGCACACCTCTGGGGTAGAATGCGCCCTCTTTGGATTTGAGTCGGTTTTTTTAGAGGTTTTTCATGCATTTCAAGACAATCGTTCCCGCCGTTGCTCTGGCCGTCGCCCTGAGCGGCTGTACCACCAACCCCTATACCGGCGAGTCCCAAACCTCCAAGGGCGCCTGGGGCGCACTGGCGGGCGCCGCTGCGGGTGCCGCCGTGGGTGCGCTCTCCTCCAGCAAGGGTGACCGCAAGAAGGGGATCCTGACCGGTGTGGCCGCCGGCGCTGCGCTGGGTGGCGGTATCGGCTACTACATGGACGTGCAGGAAGCCAAGCTGCGCGAGAAGCTGCAAGGCACCGGCGTCAGCGTGACCCGCAACGGTGATCAGCTGATCCTCAACATGCCGAACAACGTCACCTTCGACAGCTCCAGCGCCCAGCTGAAGGCCGCCGGTGCCAACACCCTGTCCGGCGTGGCCATGGTGGTTGCCGAGTTCGACAAGACCCGCCTGAACGTGGTTGGTCACACCGACAGCACCGGCTCCCGCGAGCTGAACATGAAGCTCTCCGCCCAGCGTGCCGATGCCGTCGCCGCCCAGCTGATCGGCCAGGGTGTGACCGGCAGCCGCATCGCTACCAGCGGCGTGGGCCCGGATCAGCCGGTCGCCACCAACAGCACAGCCGAAGGCAAGGCCCAGAACCGTCGGGTGACCATCACCCTGACCCCGACCGCCTAAGCGGCCCGGTTCGCAGCCATGAAAAAGGCCCCGCCAGCGATGGCGGGGCCTTTTTATTGGGGCCGTTGCGAGCAATGGCGCCTTGTTTTTTGCCCCCTTCTCCCCTTGCGGGAGAAGGGACGGGGATGAGGGGGATAACTGCCTCTTAGACTGCCGCAGTCAGCTGCACTTCCACCTTGTAGCCTTCGTGGGCCAGACGGGCCTGGACGCAGGCGCGCACGGGTGCGGTGTTGGCGTCAGGGGAACCAGGCATCCCGCCCGGCTTAGACGGCGGCAGTCAGCTGCACTTCTACCTTGTAGCCTTCGTGGGCGAGACGGGCCTGAACACAGGCGCGCACGGGGGCTGTGTTGGCATCAGGGGAGCCAGGCATCCCACCCGGCTTAGACGGCTGCTGTCAGCTGCACTTCTACCTTGTAGCCTTCGTGGGCCAGACGGGCTTGTACACAGGCTCTCACCGGTGCGGTGCCCGCCGGAATCCAGGCATCCCACTGCTCGTTGAAGGCGGCGATGTCTGCAATGTCCTTGAGATAGATGTTGGCCATCAGGATCTTGTCGACGCCGGAGCCGTTGGCTTCCAGCAGACGCTGCAGGCTGGTCAGCACTTCGCGGGTCTGCTGGTGAATATCGGCGGTGTCGGTGGCGGGCACTTCCACCACGTAGAGGGTACCGTTGTGAATGACCACGTCAGACCAACGCTGAGTGGTGCCGATTCGGGTAATAGCTGGCATGGATTGCTCCGGTAGTGTGGCTCATTGACCCTTGCGGATCAGATAGCGGTAAGGGGCCTGCTCTGTCTCGCTGGCGACCAGGGTGTGATCCATGAAGCGGCAGAAACTGGGAATGTCGCGGGTGGTTGAGGGATCGTCGGCACTGACCAGCAGGGTCTCCCCGTCAGCCATCAGCCGCACTTTTTTACGCACCATCATGACAGGTTCGGGACAACGAAGCCCGATTGCGTCCAACTCGTGAGTCGCGTCGCAGAATAAAGCACTCATCAATAATCAACCTTCAACCAAATCAGCTGACAATGATACTCACGGCGAAAAAATAATCAAACGACCTGGGCTGCCAACAGCATATGTAACCAAAGTGTTATCCGGCCCTACCCACACCCCGCCGTATGAGTAATATAAAAATTGAACCATATTCAACAAGGAGGTGTGAATATGCAGGTCTCCTACGGCAGATTACAAGCCTACGCAGGCATGGGGTTCTTGTCTTTCGCCATGATAGTGATGGGCAGCCCGATCGGTAACACCGGCACCTGGTTCGGTTCCATGGTGATGATCGGACTGGGGCTCTGGATCGAGCTCAGCGATTACTACGACGAGGATGAGGACGAAAACGATCAATCCTGACCCCAAGACTCTCACGATGACAAAGGCGGATATCTCATCCGCCTTTGTCGTTTCTGGCCGTAGTGAACCGCGTCAGCGGGTCGAGCGCATGGCCCGCTCCAGATGCAGGGCGGTCAGCTGCGGGTTGGCTCTGGGGTCGTTGAAGAAGTTGCTCAGCACATCCATGATCGCCTGGCGCATGTTGGTCGGCGTCGCCATCCCCTCGGCCATGCTGGGCAGCAGGTTGCCCTCTCGCTCCGCCTGCAGGAAATCCTGGTAGGAGCGCACGGCGCAGCGGTCGAACTTGCTCATGTCCGGTTTGACCAGCGCCGGGATCGACCCCTTCACCCGGTTGAACTCCTGCTGGAAGCGCGGCGTCATCAGCAGCTGGGCCAGTTCGCCCTGGGCCTGCAGCTGGGCGGGATCCCGCTGCTTGAACATGGCGATGGAATCGAGGTTGTAGCTAAACAGCCCCTGGCTGCCAGGGCTCGGCAGGCACTCGATATCCTCGCCTGGCCGATAGTTGCCGGCGCTCAGCTCGCCCTTCACCCAGTCCCCCATCACCTGCATGGCGGCGCCACCGCTCTCCAGCAGGTTGGTGGCCTGGTGCCACTTCAGGCCGGCGTATTTCTCCGGCACATAGCTGCGCAGCTGCTGGAAGCGGGTCAGCACCCGCACCATGTCGGGACCGGTCAGGGTGGCGCTGTCCTGTTCCACGAATGCCTTGCGGTAGAAGGCTTTGCCGCCTTCGCCGAGCGCCACCGTTTCGAACAGCACCGCCAGCTGCCAGGGCTCATTGCCGATGGCGAGCGGGGTGATCCCTTTCTCCTTGAGCCGGTCGGCCACGGTCACGAACTGGGCCCAGCTGGTGGGGGGGGTCAGCTTGTTGCGCTCGAAGATCTTGCGGTTGAGCCACAGCCAGTTGACCCTGTGGATGCCAGTGGGTACTGCCATCAGGGCGCCGTTCTGGCTGAGGGTCTCTCGCACCATGGGCGGCAGCTGGGGGTACCAGCCGAGGTGTTCGGCCATGGGGCTGAGATCGCGCAGGAAGCCGAGTCCGGCCCACTCCCGCAACTCGAACCCCTTGAGGTGGGCCGCCTCCGGCGGGTTGGCCGCCAGCGCCCGGCTTTTCAGCACCGTCATGGCGCTCTTGCCGCCGCCCCCTTGCACCGCGAAGTCGTTCCACTGGTTGCCCTGCTCGGTCCATTCGGACTTGAGCACCTCCACCGCCTTGGCCTCGCCGCCAGACGTCCACCAGTGCAGCACCTCCACCTGGGAGGCGCTTACAGGCAGGGAGAGCAGGGTGATGACAGAAAAAGACAACCACTTCATAAGGTTACTGCCTTGGTAGGGAGAGGGTGGCCTGCAGGCCGCCCTGCGGACGATTTTCCAGCACCAGATCGCCGCCGTGGGCGTGGGCTATGTTGCGGGCAATGCCCAGACCCAGGCCGGTGCCGGCCAGATCCGTGCTGAGCCGGTAGTAGGGCTCGAAGATGCGTTCGAACTGATCTTCCGGCAGGCCGGGGCCCTCGTCCATGATGAACAGGATCAGCATCTCTTCGTCGTCCATGATGATGATGCGCACTTTCTGGCCGTATTTGATGCCGTTGTCCACCAGGTTGCCGATGCAGCGCTTGAGGGCCAGCGGTTTGCCGCGGTAGGGCTGCTTGCAGTGGCCTTCGATGGTCAGCCGCTCGTCGTGCAGGTTCATGGCCTCCGCCATCTGTTCCAGCATGGCGTCGATGTCGAGCTGCTCGATGTTCTCGTGGATGTCGGTGTCCTTCACCGTCTGCAGCGCCCCCTTCACCATCAGCTCCAGCTCGTCCAGATCCTTGTTGAACTTGGCGATCTGCTGCTCGTCGTCGAGCAACTCGACCCGCAGCCGCAGCCGGGTGATGGGGGTCTTGAGGTCGTGGGAAATGGAGCTGAACAACCGCTCTCTATCGTCGATATAGCGGCGGATGCGGTGCTGCATGATGTTGAAGGCGCGGGTGGCCGCCACTATCTCGGAGGCCCCCTCTTCCTTGAGAGAGGGCTGGTCGATGTCCTTGCCGAGGTTGACTGCCGCCTTGGCCAGCCGGCGCAGCGGCCGCGTCTGCCAGCGCACCAGCAGGAAGGTGAAGAAGCAGAGGAACACCGTCATCAGGGCGATGAAGCGCACCTGGTTGCTGGGCATGACGGTGTCATCCAGCGTCATGTAGGGGGCGGGCAACAGGGCCGCCAGATAGAGCCACTCCCCCGGCTCTATCTCGATCTGGGTCACCAGTACCGGCGGGTTGAGCGGCTCCAGCGACAGGGTGTAGCGGGCCCAGGAGGAGGGCAGATCCGCCAGCAGGGTGTCGTTGTTGAAGACGTGCAGATCCTCTGGCCGCGAGAAGTCCACCTTGATCGCCATGGCGTCGGAGAGCTTGCGGGTCAGCACCCCCTGCACCTCCTTGAGCACCAGCGTCTTGCGCTCGCTGTCGGGGATGGCGCTGATGTGGATCTCCTCTTCGTTCAGGGAGACGAAGAAGCGGCTGCCGCCCATGTTGCGCAGCTGGTCCAGCGCGATGTGGCGATACTGCAGCGGCAAGGACTTGAAGAAGTTGACGGTGGAGGCGGCCGACAGCGCCAGGTTGCGGGTGGTGCTGAGCATGCCCTCCAGCTCCCGCTTCTGGATCTGCTGCATCCAGATGCCGGTGAGGATGGTCTGGGAGAGCAGGATCGCCAGCAGCAACAGCAGCAGCATCCGCGACAGCAGGGAGCGGGGTACCAGGACCCGCCAGAACCACCTGCTATTCATGGGATCTCTCGCCTTGTGTCGATCAGCATGCCGTCGCTACCTTGCCGGGCCATCATGGTATCTCGTGCACCTCGGCGATCAGCATGTAGCCACTGCCGCGAATGGTCTTGATGATGCGCGGGCTCTTGCCGTTGTCACCCAGCTTCTGGCGCAAACGGCTGATCTGCACGTCGATGCCGCGCTCCATCGGCAGGCTCTCGCGACCGCGAGTGGCGTCCGAGATGGTATCCCGGTCCAGCACCACGCCGGGCTGCTGCAGGAACATGCCGAGCAACATGGCGTCGCTGCCGGAGAGATCCAGCAGGCTGCCATCTTCGTGAGTCAGCTGGTGGCTAAGGGTATCCAGGGTCCACTCGGCGAAGCGCAGCCGACGGCTCGGCTCCTTCTCTTTCTCCGGCTGGCGAAATTCGGCGCGGCGCAGCAGCGCCTTGATGCGGGCCTGCAGCTCGCGCGGGCTGAACGGCTTGGCGATGTAGTCATCGGCACCGAGTTCCAGCCCGATCACCCGATCCGCCTCGTCGGAGGCGGCGGTCAGCATGATGATGGGGACCTGAGAGTCGCGACGGATCTGCTGGCAGAGGGTAAAACCGTCGTCGCCAGGCATCATGATATCGAGAATGATGAGATCCGGGCTGTGCTGGGCGAGCTGCTGGCGCATCTCGTTACCCTCCGCTGCGGTCAATACCTCGAAGCCAGCCCTGGTCAGGTATTCATTGAGCAGCTCGCGGATCTCTTGGTCGTCGTCGACGATCAGCAGTTGTTTGCTCGTTGACATATGTATGTGCATCCACCCATTTTTTTGTGCAGATTGAACCTGTCGGGGGAGCAAAAAGCAAGCAAGCCCCCCATCTAATGTGAGGTTATGGGCAATATCCTCCCATATCCTGCCGTGCAAATAAAAAAGGCCGACCCAAACGGGCCGGCCAAGACGCAGATGCTGACGACAGAAGTGCACCCCGTGTGGCGCACTCCACAGACTCGATGGCGGGGCAGTATGACCGGCCCCAAAACCTGCGATACGGGCCGCTTCGCCGGGAAGCAGGAGCGGGCCCATATTGTAAAATTCGGCCCCTGGCGGGGCACTTCCCGGACCGGCGCACCGGTCCGGGGATACAGTTACACTCGCTCGAACACGGTGGCGATACCCTGACCCAGGCCGATGCACATGGTGGCCACGCCCAGGGTCGCGTCCTTCTCTTCCATCAGATTGATCAGGGTGGTGGAGATGCGGGCGCCGGAGCAGCCGAGCGGGTGACCCAGGGCGATGGCGCCGCCGTTCAGGTTCACCTTCTCGTCCACCAGGTCTTGCAGACCCAGATCCTTCACGCAGGGGAGGGACTGGGCGGCAAACGCCTCGTTCAGTTCGAACAGATCGATGTCACCGACGGTCAGACCGGCCCGCTTGAGCGCCTTCTGGGTGGCCGGCACCGGGCCGTAACCCATGATGGCGGCATCGCAGCCGGCGATGGCCATGGCGCGTACCTTGGCGCGCGGGGTGAGGCCGAGCGCCTTGGCGCGATCCGCACTCATCACCAGCATGGCGGCGGCGCCATCGGACAGGGCCGAAGAGGTGCCGGCGGTGACGGTGCCGTTGACCGGGTCGAACACCGGGCGCAGCTGGCTCAGGGTGTCGACCGTGGTCTCGGGGCGGATCACCTCGTCATAGTCGTAGAAGAAGCGGGCGCCGCTGGCGTCGTGCCCTTCCAGCCCGACGATCTCCTTGGCGAAACGGCCTTCCACGGTGGCGGCATGAGCACGGCGGTGGGAGCGAGCGGCAAACTCGTCCTGCTGTTGACGGCTGATGCCGTGCAGCTTGCCGAGCATCTCGGCGGTCAGCCCCATCATGCCGGAGGCTTTTGCCACCGACTTGGCCATGCCGGGGTGGAAGTCCACCCCGTGGCTCATGGGTACGTGGCCCATGTGCTCGACGCCGCCGATGATGAAGATATCTCCATCACCCACCTGGATGGCGCGGGAGGCGTCGTGCAGCGCCTGCATGGAGGATCCGCACAGGCGGTTGACGGTCACGGCGCCCACCTGCTTGGGAATGCCGGCCAGCAGGGCGGCGTTGCGGGCGATGTTGAAGCCCTGCTCCAGGGTCTGTTGCACGCAGCCCCAGTAGATGTCCTCGATCTCGTTCGGGTCGAGGTTGGGGTTGCGCAGCAGGATGGATTTCATCAGGTGCGCGGACAAGTCTTCTGCACGCACGTTGCGGAAGGCGCCGCCCTTGGACCGGCCCATCGGGGTCCGGATACAGTCGACAATGACTACGTCTTTCATGAATGGATCTCCTTTCCGCAATCAGTAGAAGGTTTTGCCCTGGGCAGCCATCTCACGCAGCTTGTCGCTGACGCGGTAGAGCGGGCCAAGGTCGGCATACTGGTCGGCCATGGCGACATAGCGATCCAGACCGATAGTGTCCAGATAGCGGAACACGCCGCCGCGGAAGGGAGGGAAGCCCAGACCGTAGACCAGCGCGATGTCGGCTTCGGCTGGCGTGGCGACTATGCCCTCTTCCAGACAGAGCACCACCTCGTTGATCATCGGGATCATCATGCGGGCGATGATGGCGTCCTTGTCGAAATCCTGTTTCGGCTTGGCAATCGGGGCCAGCAGCTCGTAGCTGGCGGCATCGGCCACCTTCTTCGGTTTACCCTTCTTGTCGGCCTCGTAGGCGTAGAAGCCCTTGCCATTCTTCTGACCGAAGCGGCTCGCCTCGTACATCACGTCGATGGCGGTACGGCCTTCCTTGCTCATGCGCGCCGGGAAGCCCTGTGCCATCACATCACCGGCATGGTGGCCGGTGTCGATGCCGACCACGTCCAGCAGGTAGGCGGGGCCCATGGGCCAGCCAAACTCCTTCTCCATCACCTTGTCGACGGCGGCGAAGTCGGCGCCATCGGCGACCAGCTTGTTGAAGCCGAAGAAGTAGGGGAACAGCACGCGGTTGACGAAGAAGCCCGGGCAGTCGTTGACCACCACAGGGGACTTGCCCATGGCGGCGGCGTAGGCCACCACGCGGTTGATGGTGTCGTCCGAGGTTTGCTCGCCGCGGATGATCTCCACCAGCGGCATGCGGTGCACCGGGTTGAAGAAGTGCATGCCGCAGAAATTCTCGGGGCGCTTCAGGCTCTTGGCCAGCAGGGAGATGGGGATGGTGGAGGTGTTGCTGGCGAGCACGGCGTCTTCGCCGATCACGCCTTCCACTTCACTCAGCACGGCCGCCTTCACTTTCGGGTTCTCGACCACGGCTTCGACCACCACGTCCACATGCTTGACGTTGTCATAGCTGAGGGTCGGGGTGATGGCGGAGAGCACCTGACCCATCTTGATGCCGTCGATGCGACCGCGCTCGAGCTGGCCGTTGAGCAGCTTGGTGGCTTCGCCCATGCCAAGTGCCAGCGCCTTCTCGTTGATGTCCTTCATCACCGCCGGGATGCCCTTGCTGGCGGACTGGTAGGCGATGCCGCCCCCCATGATGCCGGCACCCAGTACGGCGGCATGGCCGGTGGCCTTGTTTGCCTGCTTGGCGGCCTTCTTGGCCAGCGCCTTGATGTGCTGATCGTTGAGGAAGATGCCGACCAGCGCCTTGGCCACGTCGGTTTTCGCCAGCTTGATGAAGGTGGCGGCTTCGGCGGCCAGCGCTTCGTCCCGACCCATGCCGGCGGCGGCTTCCACCGTCTTCACGGCGGCCATGGGTGCCGGATAGTGTTTACCCGCCACGGCGGCAACCATGCCGGCGGCGGTGGTGAAGCTCATCATGGCTTCCAGTTTGGAGAGACGGAGCGGGGCCTTCTTGGCGGCGCGGCGGCTCTGCCAGTCCAGCTTGCCCTTGATCGCGTCCTTGATCATCTGCACAGCGGCGCTGTGCAGCGCATCCGGGGCGACCACGGCATCGATGGCACCCACTTTGAGAGCGTCATCGGCACGGTAATCCTTGCCGGTGGTGATCCACTCCAGCGCGTTGTCGGCGCCGATCACTCGCGGCAGGCGGACGGTGCCGCCAAAGCCGGGCATGATGCCGAGCTTGGTCTCGGGCAGACCGATCTTGGCCGTGGTATCAGCCAGCCGGAAGTCGGTGGAGAGAATGGTCTCGCAGCCGCCGCCTAGGGCGTGACCCTTGATGGCGCTGAGGGTCGGCACCGGCAGATCTTCGATGGCATTGAAGATGTCGTTGGCCTTTTTCAGCCAGCCGAGCAGATCTTCCTGCGGCAGGTCGAACAGTTCCAGGAATTCGGTGATGTCGGCGCCGACGATAAAGGCGTCTTTGCCGGAGGTGAGGATCAGACCTTTTAGTTCACGTTCTTGTTGTAATGCGGCGATCGCTTCGCTCAGGGAGAGCAGGGTAGCGCGATCCAGCTTGTTGACTGAACCCGGAGCATCGAACCTCAGCTCGGCAATGCCGTCTTCGAGGTAGCTGACCGTCAGGGTTTCGCCTTGGTAGATCATGAGAGTGTCTCCTTGTTCCCACATGGTGGGGGGGTGGTGCTCCTTTATCCCCAGCAGGGGGCGAGGCTCACTATTGATCCAAAAGAAGACAATTTCAACACCTATTTAAAACATTCGTTTAACAGATCTCGAGTAAAAGCTCGCCTCAGATTAACAACCAAAATAAAGGCGTCTGATGACGCCTTTATTAACCTTGTGTGGCCTCAGCTGGCCAGCTCGGGCCGGTCGCGATACTGGCTCAGCACCTCGGGATCGGCGAGAGCGTGGGTGTTGTTGACGGGCCGGTTGTGCACCACTTCCCGCACCGCCAGCTCCACTATCTTGCCGGACTTGGTGCGCGGAATGGCGTCTACCTGCAGGATGCGGGCCGGCACGTGGCGGGCGGTGCAGTGCTGGCGCACCTGCTGGCGGATACGCTCGCGCAGCGGCTCGTCCAGCTTGAGACCAGGCTTGAGCTTGACGAACAGCACCACCCGCTCGTCTTGCTGCCACTGCTGGCCGATGACGATGCTCTCTTCTACTTCCTCCAGCTGTTCGACGTAGCGGTAGATCTCGCTGGTGCCAATGCGCACGCCCCCCGGGTTGAGGGTGGCGTCGGAGCGACCGTAGAACAGGATGCCACCGGTCGGGGTCAGCTCGATCCAGTCGCCGTGGCACCAGATGTTGTCGAACCGCTCGAAATAGGCGGCGTGGTACTTGTTACCGCTGTCGTCCCCCCAGAAACCGATGGGCTGGGCCGGGAACGGCTTGGTGCAGACCAGTTCACCCTTTTCACCCTGTACCGGCTGGCCCGCTTCGTTGAATACCTGCACCGCGAGGCCGAGGCCGCGCCCCTGACTCTCGCCGCGGTAGACGGGGCTGAGCGGGTTGCCGATGACGAAGCAGGAGCAGATGTCGGTGCCACCTGAGATGGAGCTGAGCTGCACATCCCGCTTGATCTGCTGATAGACATAGTCGAACCCTTCGGGAGAGAGCACGGAGCCGGTGCTGCAGATGAGCCGCAGGTGCGGCAAGTCGTGGGTCTTGATCGGGGCATAACTCTGCTTGTGCAGCGCATCCAGGTATTTGGCCGAGGTGCCAAACAGGGCGACCTCTTCGTCGCGGGCGAGATCCCACAGTACGTTGCCGTCCGGGTAGAAGGGGGAGCCGTCGTAGAGCACCAGGGTGGCGCCGGAGGCGAGCGCGCTCACCAGCCAGTTCCACATCATCCAGCCGCAGGTGGTGAAGTAGAAGATACGCTCCCCCGGCTTGATGTCGCAGTGCAGCTGGTGCTCTTTGAGATGCTGCAGCAGGGTGCCGCCGATGCCGTGCACGATGCACTTGGGCTTGCCGGTGGTGCCGGACGAGTAGAGGATGTAGAGCGGGTCATTGAAGGCCATCGGCTCGAACTGCAGGCTGGCATCCGGCTGGTCGGCCAGGATCTGACGCCAGTCGTGACCCAGCTGCAGGGAGTGGCCGAGCAGAGGGATCATGACCGTCTGCTCTATGCTGTCGATCTGGCCGACGACCCCCGCCACCTTGTCCTGAATGTCGATGGCCTTGCCGTTGTAGCGATAGCCATCCACCGCAAACAGCACCCGCGGCCGGGTCTGGCCGAAGCGCTCCACCACGCTGGCTTCGCCAAAATCCGGGCTGGTGGAGGTCCAGATTGCTCCCAGACTGGTGGTCGCCAGCATGGCTACCACGGTTTCCGGGATATTGGGCAGATAGGCTGCCACTACGTCGCCCCGGCCGATTCCTTGGCCACGCAACCACTGAGCCAGCCTGGCCACCTGATCCGCCAGTTCGCGCCAGCTCAAGGTCTGGCTGGGGCTCCCTTCGATGCGGGAGATGATGGCCGGCGTGTCATCCTGACGGCGCAGCAGGTTTTCGGCGAAGTTGAGCCGGCTGTCGGGGAACCAGCGGGTGCGCTGCATCTCCTGGCGGTTCTCCGCCACTATGTTGCCGAGCTCGCCCTTGACGCCGCAGTGCTGCCACACCAGCGGCCAGAAACGGGTTGTCTTCTCCACCGACCACTGGTAGAGCTGGGCGTAGCTGTGCAGCTGCAGGCCGTGGAAGCGGTTGACCTCGGCCATGAAGTGCTGGAGGTTGGATTGCTGCATCCGCTCCTGATCCGGTTGCCACAGGCAAAGGTTGTGCATGAGTAGTCCCTGACTGCATGTATCTACCGGCAGTGTATTGAATTGTTTTTTATTTGTTAATGGTTGGTTTTTGTTTCATAACAAAAGCCTTGTAACGTATGCGTTACCTCACGAAGCGATTGCTTGACGGTTCGAGCCTTGATTCGCTTGATGTTATGCTGAAACCACATTTCTCCCGGAGCAGGACGCCATGAGCAGCTACAGCCAACTTTTTGCCCAGCACCTCGACACCTTGCAGCAGCGCACCCGCGACATACTGCAACAGCAGGGACTGGGCGGTCTGGCCATCCACTCCGGCCAGACCCACCGCATCTTCCTCGATGATCAGGATTACCCCTTCAAGGTGAACCCCCAGTTCAAGGCCTGGTTGCCGGTGCTGGACAATCCCCACTGCTGGTTGCTGGTGGACGGGGTGAACAAGCCGGTGCTGCTGTTCTACCGGCCGGTGGATTTCTGGCACAAGGTAGCGGACCTGCCCAACGCCTTCTGGGTCGACTTCTTCGACATTCGCTTCCTGACCCGCCCGGAACAGGTTGCCGATCATCTGCCGGCCAACAGGCAGGAGTGGGCCTATCTGGGTGGCCATCTGGAGGTGGCCGAGCTGCTGGGGCTGGGCCAGCCCAACCCGGAGGCGGTCCTCAACTATCTGCACTACCACCGTGCCTACAAGACCCCCTATGAGCTGGAGTGTCTGCGCGATGCCAACCGCATCGGGGTACGCGGCCACATTGCGGCCAAGGACTCCTTCATGGCGGGGGCGAGCGAGTTCGAGATCAACCTGGCCTACATGAAGGCGGTCGGGCAGGGGGCCAATGAGGCGCCCTACGGCAATATCGTCGCCATCAATCGCAATGCGGCCATCCTGCACTACACCCACCTCTCCACTCAGCGGGTACCCGATGCGGAGCGCTACTCCTTCCTCATCGACGCCGGCGTGGACGTGCACGGCTATGCCTCCGACATCACCCGGACCTGGGCCTGGCGGCGCGGCGAGTTTGCCGATCTGATCGCGGCGCTGGATGCCCAGCAGCAGGAGATCATCGAGGAGATCAAGCCGGGCCGCCGTTACAGCGAGCTGCATCTGCAGATGCACCACAGGCTGGCGCGCCTGCTGCAAGCCACCGAGCTGGTGGACATGTCGGTGGACGAGATGATCCACACCGGGGTGACCAACGTCTTCTTCCCGCACGGCCTCGGCCACTTCCTCGGCCTGCAGGTACACGATGCCGGCGGCTTCATGCAGGATGAGCGCGGCACCCACCTGTCGGCCCCCGAGCAGTTCCCCTATCTGCGTTGCACCCGGGTGATGGAGGTGGGCCAGGTGTTCACCATAGAGCCGGGCCTCTACTTCATCGACAGCCTGCTGGAGCCGCTGCGCCAGGGCGAGCAGGGCAAGCGTGTCAACTGGAACAAGGTCGAGGCGCTGCGCCCCTATGGTGGCATCCGCATCGAAGACAACGTGGTGCTGCATGCCAACGGGGTGGAGAACCTGACCAGACAAGCAGGGCTCTGATGGCGGCGGACTATTCCATACCGGCCGCACCGCTGGAGGTGAGTGAAGAGATCAAGAAGAGCCGTTTCATCACTTACCTTGCCCACACGCCGACCGTCGAGGCCGCCAAGGCCTGGATTGGCGAGATAAAGCAACAACATCCCGGGGCCCGGCATCACTGCTGGGCCTTTGTCGCAGGCGCCCCGCAGGACAGTCAGGTCTATGGCTTCAGCGATGATGGTGAGCCCTCTGGCACCGCCGGCAAGCCCATGCTGGCCCAGCTGATGGGGTCGGGTCTCGGCGAGATCGCCGCCGTGGTGGTGCGCTATTACGGTGGCGTGCTGCTGGGCACCGGCGGTCTGGTCAAGGCCTACGGCGGTGGCGTGGGGGCGGCACTCAAGCAGCTCGAGACCCACATCAAGCGCCAACAGACCACCTCTCTCATCCAGTGCGACTATGTCGACATGGGGGCCGTAGAGGCCCTGATCCAGGCTTATCAGGGCCAGTTGCTGACGGCCGACTATGGCGCCAGCGTCACCCTGCAGGTGGCGTGGGAGTCCGCGCTCTGGGCCCGAATCGCACAGGAATTGACCGACCGAACCCAGGGTCGGGTATCCCTTCGTCCCTTAGATGGCTAGAATCCATCGCTCTTTTGGTCTGAAGAGGGAGCCGGAATGCAGATTCTGAGCATCATTCGTATCGTTGGCCTGCTGGTCGCACTGTTCAGTTCGACCATGCTGCTGCCTGCGATGGTTGCATTTGGCTATCGTGATGGTGGTGGTGCCGAGTTCGTCAACTCCTTCTTCATCGCTCTGCTGCTCGGTGCCGCACTCTGGTTTCCCAACCGTCATCAGAAGAAGGACCTCAGGTCCAAGGAGGGCTTCCTCATCGTCGTGCTGTTCTGGGTGGTACTGGGCAGCGTCGGGGCCTTGCCGTTCCTGCTGGGAGAGGTGCCCGGCATGACGGTGTCCGAGGCCTTCTTCGAGTCGTTTTCCGGCCTGACCACCACGGGGGCGACCGTGCTCACCGGGCTGGACAACCTGCCCAAGGCGTTTCTGTTCTATCGTCAGCTGCTGCAGTGGTTGGGGGGCATGGGGATCATAGTGCTGGCGGTGGCCATACTGCCGCTGCTCGGCATCGGGGGCATGCAGCTCTATCGCGCCGAAATTCCGGGGCCGGTCAAGGACAACAAGGTCACCCCGCGCATCGCCGAGACGGCCAAGGCGCTCTGGTTCATCTATCTGCTGCTCACCTCCCTCTGCGCCCTGGCGTACTGGATGGCGGGCATGACCCTGTTCGATGCCATTTGCCACTCCTTCTCCACCATGTCTGTGGGGGGCTTCTCGACTCACGATGCCAGCATAGGTTTCTTCAACAGCCCGGCCATCAACCTGATCACAGTGCTGTTTCTGCTGCTGGCGAGCGTCAACTTTGCCCTGCACTTCATGGTGTTCGCCCACAAGCCGGTGCGCCTGAGCAGTTATCTGCGGGACTCCGAGCTCAAGGTGTTCCTGAGCATCCAGTGTGTACTGGTACTGATCTGCTTCGTTTCCCTGTTGTTCCACGGCCACTACGATACTTGGCAGGATGCGCTCAACCACGGCCTGTTCCAGGCGGTGTCGCTGGGCACGACTACCGGTTACAGCACCACCAGTTATGCGGATTGGCCCTCTTTCCTGCCCATGCTGCTGATGTTCTCCGCCTTCATTGGCTGCTGCGCCGGCAGTACCGGGGGCGGCATCAAGGTGATGCGTTTCATGATCCTGTTCCTGCAGGGGATGCGCGAGCTGAAGCGACTGGTGCATCCACGCGCCATCTATACCCTCAAGCTGGGCCGTCGCGCCGTACCAGAGCGGATCGTGGAAGCGGTGTGGGGCTACTTTGCCACCTATATCATTCTGTTCTTCATCTTTATGCTGTTGTTGCTGATGACCGGCTTGAACGAGGTGACCGCCTTCTCTGCCGTGGCGGCCGCGTTTACCAACGTGGGGCCGGGGCTGGGGGAGGTGTCGGCCAACTTTGGCAATATCTCGGCAACGGCCCAATGGATACTGGTGGTCGCCATGTTGTTTGGTCGATTGGAAATCTTTACGCTTCTGGTACTGTTTACCCCTGCATTCTGGCGTAGTTGAGGTTGGTATGGACAAGATTCTGGTGCTTTATTCTTCCCGTGACGGGCAAACGCGAAAAATCGTCGATGCCATGCTGGCTGAGATCGAGGGATGCGAGGTGGTGATGCAGGATCTGCACAGCCTGCCCATGTGCAACCTCAGCAAGTTCAAGAAGGTGCTTATCGGCGCTTCCATTCGCTATGGTAACTTCCACCCCAGCCTGTTCAGTTTCATTCATGCTCATCACGAACAGCTGGAAGTGGCCAACGCTGCCTTCTTCTGCGTCAACCTGACGGCCCGCAAGCCCGAGAAGCAGACCCCGCAGACGAATGCTTACATGAAGAAGTTTTTGCGTCTCTCCCCCTGGAAGCCAAAAACCCTGGGGGTGTTTGCCGGTGCGCTGCAGTACTCCCGCTATAACTGGTGGCAGACCCGCATCATTCAGCTGATCATGAAGATCACCGGCGGTAGCACGGATACCAGCAAGGACCTCGAGTTTACCGACTGGGACAAAGTGCGCAGTTTTGCCCGCGATTTCTGGTCAAAAAAATAGCCGTGGCAGTGTGAACGCGGCTTGAGCCCTGCGGATGCAGGGCTTTTTGTTTGATAAATAGACGCTTGACCGACCAAAACACGAAAAATGCCAGTTTTTGCAAAATTCCCCTTGTCATCGCGGTGCGGCTCCCTATAATGCGCCTCCATCGACACGGCAAGCGGCAACGCAAGCAGCATGGTCGGTAGCCTCGAAAAGCCTTTGAAAATAAGGCTTGACTCGA
>NZ_JBFOCR010000012.1:0-131158 GCF_040907935.1 Aeromonas sp. s2
CTGACCCCATGCCGAACTCAGAAGTGAAACGCTGTAGCGCCGATGGTAGTGTGGCATTCGCCATGCGAGAGTAGGACACTGCCAGGCACCCAATTTTAGATTACGCGGTGAGCGTGGTCTTTACCGGTTAGTGTGCTGATATGGCTCAGTCGGTAGAGCGCATCCTTGGTAAGGATGAGGTCCCCAGTTCGATTCTGGGTATCAGCACCATTTTCAAGTAGTACAGCTTTTGCCTGACGGCAATAGCGCCGTGGAACCACCTGATCCCATGCCGAACTCAGAAGTGAAACGCGGTAGCGTCGATGGTAGTGTGGCATTCGCCATGCGAGAGTAGAACACTGTCAGGCACCCATTTAGAGGAGGCCTCCCATTCGGGAGGCCTTTTTGCATTGGAAATTTGCCGTTCTGATGGGTTTCTTTTAGTAAAAATGCTGGGATGTCAGCACGTTGCCCGTTACTCTTGGTCTGGTGTTGTCGCGCGTCATTGCCAGAGGAGTATGCATGGCCACGTTGAAGGAAATTGCACAGGAGGCGGGGGTATCCCAGGCTACCGTGTCGCGGGTGCTCAATGAAGATCCGACGCTGAGCGTCAAGGAAGAGACCAAGCAGAAGATCTTCGAGATCGCCGAGCGGCTGGAGTACAAGACCAGTGGTGCCCGCAAGGGGGTTCACAAGAGCAAGCTGCACTTCCTGGCGGTCTATGCCTACCCGCAGAGCACCGAGGTCAACGATCCCTACTATCTGGCCATCCGCTACGGCATCGAGACCCAGTGTGCCCGCCTCAACATCGAACTGACCCACTTCTACAACGGTGCCGAGGGGCGTGAGCTCTCTGCCGTCGACGGTATCCTGGTCATCGGCCATCTGCCCGCAGAGCGTCTTGCCGCGCTTCACTCCCTCTCTGCCCAGCTGGTGTTCGTGGATTGCCGCTCTCAAGGTGACTTTGACTCGATTGACGTGGATCTGGCGCTGATCAGCCAGCAGGTCGTGGATTTCTTCATGGCCCAGGGGCACCAGCGCATCGGCTATATCGGCGGTCAGGATGATGGCCCGGATCTGCGCGAACTGGCCTTCCTCGACTACGGTCAACGGCTGGGTGTGGTGCAGGAGAGCGACCTCTATCGTGGGGATTTCTCCAGCGCCTCCGGTTACAAGTTGGCCAAAGAGATGCTGGCCGGGGATTGGCCCAAGGCACTGTTTGTGGCCTCCGACTCCATCGCCATCGGCGTGCTGCGTGCCATCCACGAGAAGGGGCTGGCGATTCCGCAGCAGATCGAGCTTATCAGCGTCAACGATATCCCGACCGCCAAGTTCACCTTTCCGCCCCTCTCCACGGTGCGGATCCACTCCGAGTTGATGGGCTCCCAGGGGGTCAATCTGCTGGTTGAACGGCTGCGTGACGAGCGGGACATTCCGCTGCGGGTGCTGGTACCGAGCAAATTGACTCTGCGCGGTACTACACGATAGTTTTAGTAAAATACCTCTGTTTTTAGTCGCGCCACCTTGCGGTGGTGCGACATCTCTCCCAAGTAAACCGCTTTCCCATATCTTCTAATAAACTCATATCATATTGTTTTATAGTTAATTTAATTACATCATGGCCTGCTGTTATCAACATCCATGCCACTCATCTATACCTTGCCCTCCTTTGTCTCCCGCTTCTGATCTCGCTCACAAAACCATCCACTCACTGTGATCAGGTTAAAACTTTACCGATCTAAAACTGATATTTAGTAAATGTTTATCTAGGGTTTACCCAGTTAACGTTGCCTTGTTCCGGGAGGACATGTGAATAACTGGGAAAACGTCCAATTCGTTGGTGAAAACAGGCTGGCCCCGCGCGCCTACTTCTTCTCTTATGCCGACCACGGGCTGGCGGCCACCATGCAGCGTGAGCTGAGCCGCCGTTTTCTGAGCCTGAGCGGCCAGTGGCAGTTCCACTACTTCGAGCATCCCCTGCAGGTGCCGGAGGCCTTCTATCACAGCCCCATGAGCGAGTGGGGCCAGATCACCGTGCCCAACATGTGGCAGATGGAAGGGCATGGCCAGCTGCAGTACACCGACGAAGGTTTTCCCTTCCCCATCGACGTGCCCTTCGTGCCGACCAACAACCCCACCGGCGCCTATCAGCGCAGCTTCACGCTGAGCCCGGCCTGGGACGGCGAACAGGTGATCATCAAGTTTGACGGGGTGGAGACCTACTTCGAGGTCTATGTGAACGGCCACTATGTCGGCTTCAGCAAGGGGAGCCGCCTCACCGCCGAGTTCGATATCAGCGCCTACGCCAACATTGGCGAGAACCTGTTGTCGGTGCGGGTGATGCAGTGGGCTGACTCCACCTATATCGAAGATCAGGACATGTGGTGGATGGCGGGGATCTTCCGCGACGTCTATCTGGTGGGCAAACCGGCCACCCATGTGCAGGACTTCTTCATCCGCACCGCGCTGGCGGATGGCAATCAGATTGCCGGCCAGAGCGCCACCCTGAGCTGCGATATCCAGCTGGAGAATCTGGGGGCGCCCGCCCGTGATCACCGTCTGGTCTGGTCGCTGCTGGATCAGGGCAGCGAGATCGCCAGCGGCTCGCTCGATCATCTCGCCATCGACGGCAAGTGTGATTGCCGCTTCACGCTGGATCTGGCCAACCCCCATCTGTGGAGTGCCGAAGACCCTTACCTCTATCAGCTGCAACTCTCCCTCTACAACGGTCAGGGTGAGCTGCTGGAGGTGATCCCGCAGCGGGTCGGGGTGCGTGAAATCAAGGTCAAAGATGGCCTCTTCTACGTCAACGGTCACTACCTCAAGCTGCATGGGGTGAACCGCCACGACAACGACCACCTCAAGAGCCGTGCGGTCGGCATGGATCGGGTGGAGCGCGATATCGTGCTGATGAAGCAGCACAACCTCAACTCGGTGCGCACCGCCCACTACCCGAACGACCCGCGCTTCTATGAGCTGTGCGACCAGTACGGTCTGTTCGTGATGGCGGAGACCGACGTCGAGACCCACGGCTTTGCCAACGTCGGCGACCTCAGCCGCATCACCGACGATCCCTTCTGGGAGCCGGTGTTCGTGGACAGGATCGAGCGCCACGTTCATGCCCAGAAGAACCACCCCTCCATCATCATCTGGTCGCTGGGCAACGAGTCCGGCTACGGCTGCAACATCAGGACCATGTACCGGCGCTGCAAGGCGATCGACCCGACCCGTCTGGTGCACTACGAAGAGGATCGTGATGCCGAGGTGGTGGATGTGGTGAGCACCATGTATTCCCGCGTCTCCCAGATGAACTGCTTCGGCGAGTTCCCTATGAGTAAGCCGCGCATCCTCTGTGAATACGCCCACGCCATGGGCAACGGCCCGGGTGGCCTCAGCGAATACCAGCAGGTGTTCGACCGCCATCCCCACATTCAGGGCCACTACATCTGGGAGTGGTGCGATCACGGCATTCTGGATCAGGACGAGCAGGGCCGCCCGGTCTACAAGTACGGTGGCGACTACGGCGACTATCCCAACAACTACAACTTCTGCATGGATGGCCTCATCTATCCGGATCAGACCCCGGGGCCGGGCCTGCGCGAATACAAGCAGGTGATCTGCCCGGTCAAGGTGCGGGCGCTGGATCTGGCGAGCGGCAAGCTGGCGGTGGAAAACCGCTACTGGTTCTCCAATCTCGACGACATCCGCCTGCTGGTCGAGGTGAAGGCCGAGGGTGAACTGCTGGCCAGCCAGCAGATCCGGCTGGAAGGGGTGGCTCCCGGTGCCACCACAGAGCTGCAACTCGAACTGCCATCCCTCGATGGACGGGAAACCTTCGTCCAGCTGCGAGTCATCAAGGCCACCGCCACCCGTTACAGCGCGGCGGAGCACGAGCTGGGCCAGTACCAGTTCCGGCTGAAAGAGTCGACTCGCCAGTTACAGCCCTTTGCCAATCCCAACGCTACTGCGCTGCAGATTGCCGACGAGCGGCTCGCGCTGACCCTGAGTGGCAGCGGCTTCGCCCTGCGCTTCTCGCACCTCGACGGCAAGCTGGTGAGCTGGCAGCAGGATGGTATCGAGCTTATCGAGCGAGCCCCGCGTCTCACCTTCTTCAAGCCGATGATCGACAACCACAAGCAGGAGTACGAGAGCCTGTGGCACCCGAACCACCTGCAGATCATGCAGGAGCACTTCCGTACCTTGAGCTGGCGTCAGCTGGGCGAGGCGGTCGAGGTGACGGTCGAGAGCCTGATCGCCCCGCCGGTGTTCGACTTCGGTATGCGTTGCCGCTACGTCTACACCCTTAGCCCGAACGGTCAGCTGCACGTAGCCCTGTCCGGTCAGCCCTACGGCGGTTATGACGACATCATTCCCAAGATCGGTTTCGAGCTGGGTATTCGGCAGGATCTCGACCGGGTGCACTACCTTGGCATGGGTCCGGGCGAGAACTATCAGGACAGCCGCCAGAGCAACTGGATCGACAGCTTCCAGAGCACAGTGGGCGAGATGTGGGAGCACTACCCTTTCCCGCAGGACAACGGCAACCGCCAGCAGGTGCGCTGGGCGACCCTGACCAACCGTCACGGCGCCGGTCTCTACGTGCGGCCCGATGCCCCCATCAACCTGAGCGTCTGGCCCTACAGCTGGGAGCATATCCACGCGGCGCAGCACATCAACGAGCTGGAGCCCTGTGGTTATCTCACCCTCAATCTGGATCACAAGGTGCTGGGGCTGGGTTCCAACTCCTGGGGCTCCGAGGTGCTGGACTCCTGGCGGGTGCGCTTCGAGCCGTTCAGCTTCGGTCTGACCCTGCTGCCCATCGCCCGTGGCAACCTCAATCCGGCTGCGCTGGCCGGGCTCGATCTCACCATCAACGGCGGGAGGAACCTCGCATGATCACCCTGGACAACCTGACCCTGTTCAAAAACATCTACCGGGAGGGCAAGAAGTGGGGTCGCTGCGTGGAGGCCATCGACAACCTGGCCAACCTCAAGCCAGGTATCTGCCACTCCATCGGTGACTCCCTCACCTATCGCTTGCAGGAGGGGGCCAGCCCGGCCACCTCCCTGTTCGAGGGGCAGCGCCGCTACTTCGACGTTCACTACTACCTGGAAGGGGCAGAGACGGTGGAGTGGGCTGCCAAGTCGGATCTGCGGGTCGAACAGGCTTACGACGACACCACAGACCGCGAGTGGCTGGCTGGCGAGGTGCGTGAGCGCCAGCAGGTCGGCAACGGCCAGGTGGTGATCTTCGAGAACGACGAGGCTTACCGATTCGTCGGCGACAGCCCGGTGCGCAAGCTGATCATCAAGGTCACCGTCGAAGGCGGCTACTTCAAAAACAAATAACAAGCCGCCGGTTCTGCACTGACAAAGCCGGAAGGGCGGGGCTCACCCTACAACCCATGCCCCGCCCTTTCGCTGAGATAACTACAGGTCTGGAGATGCACCATGTCTGATTCCAAACGCAATACGATAGGCAAGTTTGGTCTGCTGTCGCTCACCTTCGCGGCGGTATTCAGCTTCAACAACGTCATCAACAACAACATCGAGATCGGTCTGGCCTCGGCCCCGATGTTCTTTCTGGCCACCATTTTCTACTTCATTCCGTTCTGTCTGATCATTGCGGAATTTGTGTCACTGAACAAAAACTCCGAAGCGGGGGTGTATGCCTGGGTGAAGAGTTCCCTCGGCGGTCGCTGGGCCTTTATCTCCGCCTACACCTACTGGTTCGTGAACCTCTTCTTCTTCACCTCGCTGTTGCCGCGGGTCATCGCCTACGCCTCCTATGCCTTCCTGGGTTACGAGTACATTCTCACCCCGGTGGCGACCACGGCATTGAGCATGGTGCTGTTTGCCTTTGCCACCTACGTCTCCACCAACGGCGCCAAGATGCTCGGCCCCATCACCTCGGTGACCTCGTCCCTGATGCTGCTGTTGACCCTCTCCTACATCCTGCTGGCAGGTGCGGCACTGGTGGGCGGCGTGCAGCCAGCCGACCCCATCACGGTCGAGGCCATGGTTCCCGATTTCAGCTGGGCCTTCCTCGGCATCACCACCTGGATCTTCATGGCAGCCGGTGGCGCCGAGTCGGTGGCGGTCTACGTCAATGACGTGAAAGGGGGCTCCAAGTCCTTCGTGAAGGTGATCATCGTCGCCGGGATCTTTATCGGGGTGCTCTACTCCATCGCGTCTCTGCTGATCAACGTGTTCGTCCACAGCGACACCCTGAAATACACCGGCGGCTCGGTGCAGGTGTTCGAGGGGCTGGCGGCTTACTTCGGCTTGCCGGAGATCCTGATGAACCGCTTCGTCGGGCTGGTCTCCTTCACCGCCATGTTCGGCTCCCTGCTGATGTGGACCGCGACCCCGGTGAAGATCTTCTTCTCCGAAATCCCGGCCGGTATCTTCGGCAAGAAAACCGTCGAGCTGAACGAAAACGGCGTGCCCGCCCGGGCGGCCTGGATCCAGTACCTCATCGTGCTGCCGCTGATGGTGATCCCGACCCTGGGCTCCAACACCGCGCAGGATCTGATGAACACCGTCATCAACATGACCGCTGCCGCCTCCATGTTGCCGCCGCTGTTCATCATGCTGGCCTACCTCAATCTGCGCCTGAAGCTCGACCACCTGCCGCGGGAGTTCAAGATGGGTTCGCGCACCACCGGCATCGCCGTGGTGTCGGTGCTGATCGCCATCTTCTCGGTGGGCTTCCTCGCCTCCACCTTCCCGACCGGCGCCGACATCATGACCATCATCTTCTACAACGTCGGCGGGATCGTGATTTTCCTCGGCTTCGCTTGGTGGAAATACAACAGATACGAGGCCTCCCTCAGCGCCGAGGCGCGTGCCAAAGAGGCCCAGCCGACAGCGCAGGTTGCCATACAGACGCCATAGGCACTGCAGTGAATCCGAATAAAACCGGGTGGCCGTTGGCCACCCGCAAACCGTTGAACCAGAAAAGGAAAAGAGCATGAGCGAGACGATCGAGTTTGCCGAATTCAAACGGGTCGAGATGAAGGTGGGCAAGGTGCTGGAGGTGGTGCGCCACCCCGGTGCCGACAAACTCTACATCGTCCAGATTGACGTGGGGGGCGAGCGACCGCTGCAGACCGTCACCAGTCTGGTGCCTTACTACAGCGAAGAGGAGCTGATGAGCAGCGAGGTGGTGGTGGTGACCAACCTCAAGCCCACCAGGATGCGCGGTGAGCGCTCCGAGTGCATGTTGCTCTGCGCCGAGACCCCGGACGAGAGCAAGAGCGTGTTGTTGCAGCCGCGGGTGCCGATGGCGCCGGGCACCCCGATCGTCTGACTGGTATTGCGAGCCGGTGCGGGAGACGGCACCGGTTCACCAACGAGGCCGCCCACGCGTCCCTATCATAACAAGAGAGTAAAGCGCAGGGCCGACAGACCCTTGCCGAACACATCACAGAGTCACAGCGTTACCCGCAGGGAGCGCGAGTCCACTGGAGGACACCATGTCTGAATCCGTACGCGGCACCATAGGCAAGTTTGCCCTGTTGTCGATGACCTTTGCCGCCGTGTTCAACGTGCGCAACATCGTCAACAACAACATCGAGCTGGGGCTCAGCTCCGCCCCCATCTTCCTGCTGGCGACCCTCGTCTACTTCATCCCGTTCGTCTTCATCATCGCCGAGTTTGTCTCCGCCAACAAAAACTCCGAGTCGGGCATGTACGACTGGCTGAAAAAGCCGCTCGGCACCCGGATGGCCTATCTGGGCTCGTTTCTCTACTGGTTCGTGAACCTGTTCTGGTTCGTCTCATTGCTGCCCAACGTCATCGCCTACGCCTCCTACGCCATGCTGGGCTATGAGTACAGTTTCTCGCCCATGGTCACCTCGATCATCTCCATCGTGCTGTTTGCGGCGGCGACCCACATCTCCACCAAGGGGGCGAGCTGGCTCGGCAAGATTGCCGAGATCGTGGCCTACGGGGTGTTTGCCCTGTTCGCCATCTATGTGCTGGGCGCCCTGATGGCCCTCGGTGGCGATCATGTACCGGCCCAGCCCATCACCCTGGAGGCGATGACTCCCACCATCAACTGGGCGACGCTGGGCATCATGTGCTGGATCTTCCAGGCGGCGGGCGGTGCCGAGACGGCGGCGGCCTACCTCAATGACGTGAAGGGCGGCCAGAAGTCCTTCATCAAGGTGATCATCAGTGCGGGTATCGTCATCGGTGCCATGTATGCGGTCGGTTCCCTGCTGGTGAACGTGTTCGTGCCGCGCGAGAGCCTCACCTATGCCGGCGGCATGGTGGAGATCTTCACCGGCATGGCCCAGTACTTCGGGCTGTCGGAGGCGCTGGTGGGCCGATTTGTCGGCGTGGTGCTGTTCATCGCCATGTTCGGCTCCATGATGATGTGGACCTCGGCGCCGGTGAAGATCCACTTCTCCGAGATCCCGCAGGGGGTTTACGGCGAGAAGACCACCCAGCTCAACGAGCACGGCGTGCCGGTGCGCGCCGCCTGGTGGCAGTTTGCCTTCGTGTTCGTGATGCTGGTGGTCAACGGGTTCGGCTCCGAGTCGGTGCAGCAGATGATGAACACCGCCATCAACCTCACCGCCGGTACCGCCATGCTGCCGCCGATCTTCATCATGGTGGCCTACTTCGTGTTCCGCTGGAAACATGACGACACCCCGCGCGAGTTCCGCATGGGGTCGCGCAAATTCGGGATGGGGGTGGTGTCGGTGCTGATCGCCATCTTCGTGGTGAGCATGAGCGCCTCCGCCTTCCCAGCCGGGGTGGATCTGGTGCGCGCCTTCTTCATCAACGTCTTCATGACCGCGGTCTTCTCGGCGCTGGCCTACTGGTGGATCTCCCGCTTCGAGAAGCGCCAAGCCCGCAAGCAGGCAACTGGTACAGCCAGCGGCAAGCTGGCCAAACAGAGCTGAAGCACAAGGCTGGCCGGATCCGGTGGCCAGCCGGGCTTGCTTAATTTCCGGCGGATAAAGGGGGGTCGCTCAACTTTGCGCCTCCCGCTTATCGGGGTAAGCTGGGGCTCCGTTTCAACAGGAGCTGTGCCACAGCTCCTGTTGTGTTTCCTGTCGTCCCCGATCACCGGCCCCGCGCGGGGACGGGATCTGCTTTCACCGGAGACCGCTCGTGCGTCTGGATCCCTTTACCTCTGTACTGATCGTGGTGGTCGCGCTGGCCTCCTTCTTCCCCTGCGAGGGGCAGGTGGCCGTCTGGTTCGGTCTACTGACCAAGCTGGCGGTGGCGCTGCTCTTCTTCATGCATGGTGCCAAGCTGTCGCGCCAGAACCTGCTGGCGGGCCTCGGCCACTGGCGGTTGCACCTGGTGGTGATGGCGAGCACCTTCGTGCTGTTTCCGCTGCTGGGGCTGCTGCTCACGCCACTGGTGCCCCACTGGCTGAGCCCGGCCATCTACCTCGGTTTCCTCTACCTCTGCGCCCTGCCTGCCACTGTGCAGTCGGCCATCGCCTTCACCTCCATGGCTGGCGGCAATGTGTCGGCGGCGGTGTGCAGCGCCTCGGCCTCCAGCATCCTCGGTATCTTCCTCTCGCCGGTGCTGGTGGGGCTGATGATCAATGTGCAGGGTGAGGGGGTCGATACCTGGCACTCCATTCAGGCCATCATGGTGCAGCTGATGCTGCCGTTCGTGGTGGGCCACCTGTCGCGCCCGCTCATCGGCCGCTGGGTCGACAGCCACCGGCCGCTCATCGGCAAGCTGGACCAGAGCTCCATCCTGCTGGTGGTCTATGTGGCCTTCAGCGAGGCGGTGGTGCAGGGGATCTGGCACCAGGTAGGCTGGTACGATCTGGCCAGCATAGTGCTGCTGAGCTGCGTGCTGCTGGCACTGGTGCTGGGCTGGAACGTCTGGATCAGCCGCCGCCTCGGCTTCAACAGGGCGGACGAGATCACCATCGTCTTCTGCGGCTCCAAGAAGAGTCTGGCCAACGGGGTGCCGATGGCCAACGTCATGTTCCCGGCCGCCAGCGTCGGGGTCATGGTGCTGCCGCTGATGATCTTCCACCAGATCCAGCTGATGGTGTGCGCCGTGCTGGCCCGCCGCTACCGTGAGCAGGAGGTCGTGCCCCAGGCGCAGCAGGGGTAAGCCGTCCGGATAAAAAAGAGGGAGGCCATGGGCCTCCCTCTTTCGTTTGCAGCATTGTCAGCGTTTGCGCCAGACGGTGAGCTGGGCCACCGTGTGCTGGTACTTGCGGGCGGTCTCGCGGATGACGAAGGGGACGTCCCTCGGGGGCATGTGCTCCTCGAACTCCTCCGCCAGCAGCCGTTGCAGCGCCTGATAGGTGCCGAGGGCCTCGCCGTTCTCTCGCACCCCGCCGAGCCAGTTGGCTTTGGGGGTGTAGTCGGTCAGCCAGATGTAGGGGCTGGTGAGCACCAGCAGGCCACCGCTGCGAAGGCGCGGAGCAATGTCCCGCAGGAAGCGGGCGGGTTCCCGCAGCCGGTCGATCAGGTTGGAGGCGAGCACCAGGTCGTAGTCGCCGTACTTGGGCTTGAGGTTGCAGGCATCCCCCTGGCTGAAGTGGACGCGATCGGCCTGCTCACGGCCGAGCTCATGGCGGGAGAGCCGCGCCTCGCAATACTCCACCAGCTCCCCTTCCACCGGCACCGCATAGCGGAAGCTGTCCTGTCTTGCCAGGGTCAGGGCCACGTCGATGAAGCGGGCCGAGTAGTCCACTCCATCCACGTGGGCGAAGCGGCGAGCCAGTTCGAAGCTGGCGCGACCGGTGGCGCAGCCGATGTCGAGCGCCCGCTCATGGCGGCCGCAGAGCTCGCTGGCAAGACCGGCCAGAGCCTCGGCGTAGTTGGCGACCCCGAAGTGGCTCGGGCCGTACTGGAAGTCGAGGTACTGAGCGACCAGGGTGTCGGTTTCATAAGGATTCACGATGACGGGCTCCTGATGGCGTGAGACCAGGTAGCGGAAGCCCGCGTGCTGGAAGAAGTGGCGACGGAAGGCGTAGCGGGAGGACTTGAGCGCCTCGTTGCCGGTACTGATCCAGCTCCCGCCCTTGATGAGGGTGTGCTTGCCGTCGAAGGTGGGGGTGGAGAAGTCGTCGTAGAGGGGGTGCACCTTGAACCCCTCGAAGCCGTCGATGGCGGTGCTGGTCCACTGCCAGACGTTGCCCACCAGATCGAAGAAGCTGCCCTGGGGGCAGGCATCCACCGGACAAGACGACGCGAAGCGGGCCAGGTTGATGTTGCCGGGCGCCTCGATCCAGTCCGGCTGGTCACCAGCCAGCTGTTCGCGCAGCAGCATCCACTCCGCCTCGCTTGGCAACTGGACGGGCAGACCGGTCTGGGCCGCCTGCCAGCGACAGAAGGCGGCGGCCTCCAGCTGGTTCACCTCCGCCGGCCAGTCCCAGGGCATAGGAACCTGCCCGGTCATCAGCCGCAGTTGCAGTTGCTCGGGTTCGAGGGGGTCGCCGACCCAGAAGGTGGGCATGCGCGCCCCGGCATACTGGCGCCAGCCCCAGCCTTCATCATCCCACCAGGCGCGGGTCTCGTAGCCGCCCGCCTGCACGAAGTCGAAAAATTCTGCGTTGCTCACCAGCATGCGGCTGGCCTGGAAGGGGGCCAGTTCGATGTGGCGCTCGCCGTATTCGTTGTCCCAGCCGTAGGTGGCGTCCTGTTTGCCGAGCCGCACCCGGCCGCCGGCCACCGGCAGCAGGCTGTTGGCGGGTACCTCGTCACGGCGATGGCGCGCCTCGGGGCAGACCGGCCACTGGGGTTGGCTGCGCACCCAGGCCAGCGGCAGCTGGCGGATCAGTACGCTGGAGGTCTCGAGGTGGATACGCTCGTGCTCTATGCCCATCAAGATGACCCAGGCCGGGCTCTGCCAATGGATAGGAAGTTCGATCGGCATCCGCTCGATGAAATCACACACCAGGGCGCGCACCCGGCCCCGATAGTCACGCAGCTCGCTGACGGAGGGCCAGTCGTAGTGGGTCTCGTCCAGATCGTCCCAGCTCATCTCGTCCACCCCGATGGCGACCATGGCCTCGATGCGGGCGTCGAGTCGCCCCTCGATGAGGCGGGCCGCCAGCAGCTTGTTGATGAAGAAGGCGGCGGTGTGGCCGTAGTAGAAGATGAGCGGGTGGCGCAGGGGGATCGCCTTGTCAAACCAGGCGCGCTCGTCGGCCAGGCAGTCGAACAGCGAGTCGTAGAGATCGAAGGTCTGGCAGAAGTAGGCGAGCAGCTCGCGGCGTTTTTGTTCGGGATCGCTGCCGGTCAGCAGCGGGGTTCGGGTAGGTTCCGGCAGGCCGGTGGCGGTGGAATAGAGAAGAGTGGCTTGGGTCACGCTCTGACTCCTTGTTGGCAGTGAAGACTGACAAGACAGTGGTAATGGCATTACCGCAATGGAGAGCTTTGTACGCACAAGGTACCACTATTGGCTCAACAGACCGGCTCGGCAACCAAAAACTTCCACGGCTTGTCAGCATAGCGACCCCGCGAACGGCTCGCCAGCCAACCCTCCGCCTGCCCGTTCGGGGATGGTCAGATTCGCCAGTTTATGGTCTGAATGACTCTCTGTTTGCTGTGCCCATGTGGCGTAAAAATGGATATCTTCTTGTAAATCATGTAGTTGATTAACTGGCACAGGCTTTGCGATGGATGCTGACCAAGGGGCCGCGACTGGCCAATACACAATGAGGAGAGTGGCGATGAAATGGATGATGGGCGTGGTGCTGACGGTCGGGCTCAGCGGGTGCAGCTGGCTGGATGATACCCGGGTGAGCGGGGCGGGGGCCCTGATCGAGCAGCAGCACGGGATGGGCCGGCAGGTGACCCGGGTGCTGGCCGGGGTGCCCGCCAGTGTCCATCTGGTGGCCGGCGAGCCGCGCGGGGTGCGCATCCGCGGGCAGGAGAACCTGCTGCCCTATCTGGTGCTGAGCGAGCGGGGCGACAAGCTGGAGATCGAGGTGAAGGACGGCTACCGGCTCGATCCGACCGAACCGCTGGAGATCACCATCACCCTGCCCGCGCTTCATGAGCTGGCGCTGGCAGGGGTCGCCAGCGGCGAGCTGCGCGGCTTCAAGGGGGAGGCGCTGGTGCTGTCGGTGGCTGGGGTCGGTGACATAGTCGCCGACGGGCTCGAACTGGATCGGCTGGAGGGCAACATCGCGGGAGCGGGCAGCCTGGATCTGGGGAACAGCACGGCCAGGGCCGTCGAGCTCAACATCGCCGGCTCGGGGGATGTACTGGGGGCCGAGCTCAAGGGTCGCGAGGTGGAGGTCAATATCGCCGGTAGCGGCGACGTGGAGGTTAGGGCCCAGGATCGGCTCAAGGTGGGCATTGCCGGCTCGGGCTCGGTCAGCTACTGGGGTGATCCTGTGCTGCAGAGCGAGATTGCCGGCTCCGGCGAGGTGAGCCGGCAGGGCAGCTGAATGGCCTTATACGCCGACAAGAAGAAAACAGGCCCGTGACGGGCCTGTTTCGATCAGAGGTGGCGGGCGTGAAAGCGCAGATGCGCCTCGATAAAGCTCGCCACGAAGTAGTAGCTGTGATCGTACCCGGGGTGGCGGTTGAGCTCCAGCGGCCACTCCTTGCTGGCGGCCACATCGGCCAGGGCATCGATATGCAGTTGTTCGATCAGGAAGGGATCGTCCAGCCCCACATCCACCAGAGTCGGCAGTGGTTTGACCGACTCATTGCGCAGCAGCTGGCAGGCGTCCCACTCCTGCCACAGCAGGGGGTTGTTGCCGAGGTAGGCACCGAGCGCCTTCTGGCCCCAGGGGCAGCGGCTCGGGTGGCTGATGGGGCTGAAGGCCGACACCGAGCGGTAGCGACCCGGCTCGCGCAGGGCGGCGATGAGCGCCCCGTGGCCACCCATGGAGTGGCCGCTGATGGCCCGTTTCGTCGAGACCGGGAAGTGGGTCTCGATGAGCTCGGGCAGCTCGCGGGTGACGTAGTCGTACATCTGGTAGTGATCGCGCCAGGGGTGCTGGGTGGCGTTGACGTAGAAGCCGGCGCCCATGCCGAGATCGTAACCGGGGTCGTCCGCCACCTCTTCGCCGCGCGGGCTGGTGTCCGGCGCCACCAGGGCGATGCCGAGCTCGGCGGCGATGCGCTGGGCGCCCGCCTTCTGCATGAAGTTTTCATCGGTGCAGGTGAGGCCGGAGAGCCAGTAGACCACGGGCACCTTCTGGCCGGTGAGGGCCTGGGGCGGCAGATAGATGGCGAAGCGCATCTCGCAACCCAGCACCTCGGAGGCGTGGCTGTAGCGCTTGTGCCAGCCGCCGAAGCTCTTGTTGCTGCTGATTATGTCCAGATTCATCGGGGGAACTCCTGCACCCCGCCCACGGTGGCGGGCGGGGTGATCATGCTCAGTAGTGGATGACGGTGCGGATGCTCTTGCCTTCGTGCATCAGATCGAACGCCTCGTTGATCTGCTCAAGCCCCATGGTGTGGGTGATGAAGTCGTCCAGCTTGAACTCGCCCTGCATGTAGCGCTGCACGTAGCTCGGCAGCTCGCTGCGACCGCGCACGCCGCCGAAGGCGCTGCCGCGCCATACCCGGCCGGTGACCAGCTGGAACGGGCGGGTGCTGATCTCCTGGCCGGCGCCGGCCACGCCGATGATGACCGACTCGCCCCAGCCCTTGTGGCAGCACTCCAGCGCCGCGCGCATCACCTTGACGTTGCCGATGCACTCGAAGGAGAAGTCGACGCCGCCGTCGGTGAGCTCGACGATCACCTCCTGGATGGGCTTGTCATAGTCGCTCGGGTTGATGCAGTCGGTGGCGCCCAGCTTGCGGGCCAGTTCGAACTTGCTTTCGTTGATGTCGATGGCGATGATGCGGCCGGCCTTGGCCAGGCGTGCCCCGATCACCGCGGAGAGGCCGATGCCGCCCAGCCCGAAGATGGCGACGCTCTCACCCTCTTTCACCTTGGCGGTGTTCATCACGGCGCCGATGCCGGTGGTGACGCCGCAACCGAGCAGACAGACCTCTTCCAGCGGGGCGGCCGGGTCCACCTTGGCGATGGAGATCTCCGGCAGTACCGTGTACTCGCTGAAGGTGGAGGTACCCATGTAGTGATAGATGGGCTGGCCATCCTTGGAGAAGCGGGTGGTGCCGTCCGGCATCAGCCCCTTGCCCTGGGTGGCGCGGATCTTCTGGCACAGGTTGGTCTTGCCGGATTTGCAGAATTTGCACTCGCCGCACTCGGGGGTGTAGAGCGGGATCACGTGATCGCCCACCTTGACGCTGGTGACACCCTCGCCGACGGATTCGACGATGCCGCCCCCCTCGTGGCCGAGGATGCAGGGGAAAACCCCTTCCGGATCTTCACCGGAGAGAGTGAAGGCGTCGGTGTGGCAGACACCGGTGGCGACGATGCGCACCCGCACTTCGCCTGCCTGGGGTGGCATGACTTCGACTTCTTCGATGGAGAGGGGCTGGCCCGGGCCCCAGGCGATGGCGGCCTTACACTTGATGCTTTGAACCTGTGCCATGACGGATGTCCTTATTGTTGAGCAGCGTGAGGAGAATGGGTTCGGACATCCAGTGTAGTTTCCCGCTTATTTGGTGATAATAAGGCGAAATCTGAAATCACTTTTACAGACAGGTAATAATGTTCGGCTGGGAAGGGATCTGTGAATTTGTCAGCGTGGCGGAGCAGGGGGGGTTTACCCCGGCGGCGCGCAAGCTGGGGGTGTCGGTGGCGCAAGTGAGCCGGCAGGTGGCACAGCTGGAGGATCGTCTGCAGGCCAAGCTGCTGCTGCGCACCACCCGTCAGGTGCGGCTCACCGAGCTCGGCGAGATCTACTATCGCCACTGCCGCCAGCTGCTGGACAACCTCTACGAGGCGGAGCTGGCGGTGGGGCGTCATCAGGCGGTGCCGCAGGGCACCCTGCGCATCACGGCTCCGGTCTCCTACGGCGAGAGCCGCATCGCCCCGCTGGTGAACGACTTCATGGTGCGCTTTCCCCAGTTGGAGGTGACCCTCAACCTCACCAACCAGCTGCTGGATCTGGTGCACGAGGGCTACGATCTGGCGCTGCGGCTCGGCCACCTCAAGGACTCCAGCCTGGTGGCGCGCAAGCTGGCGCAGCGGGTGCCCTATGTGTGCGCCTCGCCGGCCTACACCGCCCGCCACGGCATGCCCAACAGCCTCTCCGAGCTCACCCGCCACACCTGCCTGGTGGGCAACAGCGACGAGTGGCACTTCACCCTGGATGGCCGCCCCCACAGCGTGCGGGTGCACGGACTGCTGCACTGCAACAGCGGCCACGCCCTGCTGGATGCGGCGCTCAAGGGGATCGGCATCATCCAGCTGCCGGACTACTACGTGAGCGACCACCTGGCCCAAGGCGAGCTTATCGAGCTGCTGCCCGAGCTGCGGGCGCCGGCGGAGGGGATCTGGGCCCTCTATCCCCACAACCGCCATCTCTCTCCCAAGGTGCGGCTGCTGGTGGACTATCTGGCCGAACGGCTGAGCGATCCCCATCAGCCCGCCCTGGTGCGCCCCGTCGGCTGAGCTCAGCTCAATAAAAAAGGCCCGCACGTGCGGGCCTTTTGCATGGCATGAAGGGCGGGACTATTCCCGCTCCTTGACGTAGGGGGTGCCGAGCGCCTTGGGTGCCACCGCCTTGCCGATGAAGCCGGCCAGCAGGAACACGGTCAGTATGTAGGGCAGTGCCTCGATGGCCTGCACCGGGATCGGGAAACCGCCGATGCTGACCCCTTGCAGCCGGATGGCGACCGCATCGAGGAAGCCGAACAGCAGGCAGGCCGCCATGGCGTTCCAGGGGCGCCACTTGCCGAACACCAGCGCCGCCAGCGCCATGAAGCCCTTGCCTGCGCTCATGTTGGGGATGAACTGGGCTGTCTGGGCCACTGCCAGGTAGGTGCCGCCGATACCGGCCAGCAGGCCGCCGATGATGAGCGCGGTGTAGCGCATGCGCACCACCGAGATACCGGCGGTGTCGACCGCAGCCGGTGCCTCGCCCACCGCCCGCAGGCGCAGGCCGAAGCGGGTACGGAACAGCACCCACCAGGCTAGCGGCACGGCGGCGAACGCCACGTACTCCAGCAGGGAGTGGCCGCTCAAGAGCTCGCTGTAGAGCTGGCCAACGACGGGCACGTCATACAGCTCCTTGGCATAGGGCAGGTCGATGGGGGCGAAGCGGGCCGCGCCGGACAATGCCGGGGTCTGGCCTCCCTGATCGAACCAGTAACGGCCCAGGGTGACGGTCAGGCCGGCCGCCAGGATGTTGATGGCCATGCCGCTCACCACCTGATCACCGCGGTGGGTGATGGTGGCAAAGCCGTGCATCAGGGCAAACAGGATGGAGACACCCACCCCGGCACCCAGCCCAATCCAGGCAGAGCCGGAGACGGCTGCCGCCGCCGCGCTGGCGAACGCCGCCGCCAGCAGTTTGCCCTCCAGGGCGATGTTGACCACCCCGGAGCGCTCGCAGAACATGCCGGCCATGGCCGCCAGAATGAGCGGTGGCGCGGTGCGGATGGTGGCATCCAGCATCAGGATCAGAATTTCAAACATGGTGACACCCCTTCACTGTCAGGCTCGGCGACATCAGGATCTTGATTTCACTCATGATCAGGCCCCCTTGACTTGCGCAGAGCGGTTGGCAAACGCCAGATAGAGCTGCTCGATGCGCGGACGCATCATGTGCTCGAGGGCGCCACAGAACAGGATCACCAGACCCTGCAACACCACCACTATGTTGCGGTCCACCCCGAACTCGAAGCTCAGCTCGGCGCCGCCCTGATAGAGGAAGCCGAACAGCAGGCTGGCGATGATGACGCCGACCGGGTGGTTGCGCCCCATCAGAGCCACCGCAATGCCGGTGAAGCCGAACCCTTCCACGAAGTTGAGCTTGATCTGGTGCAGTTCACCCTGCAGCACGTTGAGGGCGAAGAAGCCCGACAGCATGCCGGAGATCACCATGGCCAGGATCACCACCTTGGGATAGGAGATGCCGGCATAGGCGGACGCACTCTGACTGGCGCCGACCGAGCGGATCTCGTAGCCCCAGCGGGTATGCCAGATGAAGACCCACACCAGGGCCGCGCAGAGCAGTGCCCAGAAGAAGCTGATGTTGAGCGGGCTGTTCGACATCTCCATGCCGAATGCCCCCGCCAGTTCGCTCATCTTCGGCAGCCAGCTCGCCTCGGCGAACACCTTGCTCTCGGTGGCCATGGAGCCCGCCGGCTTGAACACCTCGACCAGCAGGTAGGCCATCAGGGAGGCGGCGATGAAGTTGAACATGATGGTGGTGATGACGATGTGGCTGCCGCGCTTGGCTTGCAGCCAGGCCGGGATGAAGGCCCAGGCCGCGCCGAACAGGCCGCCGGCGATGATGGCCAGCGGCAGCAGCAGGGCGAACGGCAGGGAGTCACCCAGCAGCAGACAGACCAGACCGACGCCGAGGCCGCCGATATAGGCCTGCCCCTCGCCACCGATGTTGAACAGGCCGGCGTGGAAGGCCACCGCCACCGACAGACCGGTAAAGATGAAGCCGGTCGCGTAGTAGAGGGTGAAACCGACCCCTTCACCGGTGCCGAAGGCGCCGTACCACATGATCTCGGCGGCATCGACCGGGTTGATGTCGAGGTAGTAGAACAGGATGGCCGACACCAGGAAGGCCAGCAGGATGTTGACCGCGGGCAGTACGCCCACGGAGATCCAGGCAGGGATACGTGCTTGGCTCATGGGCGAGCCTCCTTGGCAATCTGGTCGGAGACGGGGGGGTTGACCATCAGCAGGCCGAATCCGTTACAAGTGGCTGTGACCTTCATGATGTGGCTCCTTGTGATTGGCTTGCCGCCACCTCGTCAGGAACTATGTTCGCCATCATCAGACCGATGGTGCGTTCATCCGCCTTGGCGGCATCCAGCTCACCGACGATGCGACCGTCGGCGATGACCAGAATGCGGTCAGAGAGGCTCATGATCTCGTCCAGCTCCACCGAGACCAGCAGCACGGCCTTGCCCTTGTCGCGCATGGCGATGATCTGCTGGTGGATGTACTCGATGGCGCCGATGTCGACCCCGCGGGTCGGCTGGCCGATCAGCAGTACGTCCGGGTCCTGCTCCACTTCCCGGGCGATCACCAGCTTCTGCTGGTTGCCGCCGGAGAAGTTGGCGGTCTTGTGCTCGGGATGGGGCGGGCGCACGTCCCACTTGTCCATCTTGGCCTGGCAATCCTGCAGGATCGCCTCTTTGTTCTGCAGCCAGCCCTTGTTGTACTGGGGGCGGCGGTGATAGCCGAGGATGAAGGCCTCTTTCGCCTCGAAGCGGTTGATGAGCCCCATCTTGTGTCTGTCTTCCGGCACGTGACCGAGGCCGAAGTTGCGCACCCGCTCCGGGTCGGCCGGGTGGCTCACGCTCACCTCGTGGGCCTGACCGTTGCCGGTGATGGTGAAGCTGCCTTTGCTGGGCTTGAGGATGCCGCCGAGCAGGCTGAGCAGCTCGGACTGGCCGTTGCCGGAGACGCCGGCGATGCCGACCACTTCACCGGCCCGCACCTCGAAGCTGACGGATTTGACCCGCTCCACCCTGGCGTCATCCACATAGCTGAGGCCATTGACCTTGAGCTTGGCGTCGCCCGGCTGGGTCGGCCCCTTGTCGACCTTGAGGCGCACCTTGCGGCCCACCATCAGTTCGGCCAGCTGCTCCTTGTCGGTATCCCTGGTGGCGACGTGGGCCACCATTTCACCCCGGCGCATGATGGAGACCTGATCCGTGATGGCCAGGATCTCGCGCAGCTTGTGGGTGATGAGGATGATGGTGGCGCCTTGGTCGCGCAGCTTCTTGAGCACCTCGAACAGGTGATCCGCCTCTTGCGGGGTCAGTACCCCGGTCGGCTCGTCCAGGATCAGGATGCGGGCGCCACGATAGAGCGCCTTGAGGATCTCGACCCGCTGTTGCAGGCCCACCGGCAGATCCTCGACCTTCTCGTGCAGCGGCACTTCGAGACCATAGTCCCGTGCCAGCTCGCCCAGCAGTTTTTCGGCCGCCGCCAGGCTCTGGCCCAGATGCCAGCCGTTTTCCGCGCCGAGAATGACGTTTTCCAATACGGTGAAGTTGTTCACCAGCATGAAGTGCTGGTGCACCATGCCCACGCCTGCGGCGATCGCATCTTGTGAGCCATGGGGTTTGAAGGGGTTGCCGTCGATGAACATCTCGCCTTTGTCGGCGTGGTAGAAACCGTAGATGATGCTCATCAGGGTCGACTTGCCGGCGCCATTTTCGCCGACGATGCCGTGAATGCTGCCTTTACGAACCTTAAGGTCGATCTGCTTGTTGGCGTACACTTCGCCAAACCGCTTATCGATACCCCTTAATTCGATGGCATAGCGATCTGTCTGGTCCATGATGCAGTCCTTGCGGGTCATGAAAAGAGACTAAAAACCGGCCCGTGCGGGCCGGTCGTTGGGTTGAGAGTAGTAGCGGTTACTCAGTATTTGCAGGTGCTGTCGCTCATATAGTCGTGCACCTTGACCTTGCCGGAGATGATCTCGGCCTTGATGGCCTCCACCTTGGCTTTCATCTCGGGGGTGATCAGCTTCTCGTTGTCTTTGTCGAGTGCCCAATCCACCCCGCCCTCGGCCAGGCCCAGGTTCTTGATACCCGGTTTCCAGGTGCCCTTGGCGGCGTCATCCCAGGTCTGGTAGGCGGCGAGGCCCACCGACTTGACCATGGAGGTCAGCATGGTGCCCGGTTGCAGGTGGTTCTGGTTGGAGTCCACACCGATGGCCAGCTTGCCTTCGTCCTTGGCGGCCTGGTAGACACCGATGCCGGTACCGCCGGCGGCGGCATAGACTACGTCGGCGCCCTTGGCGAACTGGGACTTGGCCAGTTCCGCACCCTTGGCCGGGTCAGCAAACGCTGCCGGGGTGGAGCCGGTCATGTTCTGGAACACTTCGATCTTCGGATTGACGTACTTGGCGCCCTGCTCGTAGCCGCACTCGAATTTGCGGATCAGCGGGATGTCCATGCCGCCCACGAAGCCGACCTTGCCGCTCTTGGAGGCGATGGCCGCCAGGGCGCCCACCAGGAAGGAACCTTCATGCTCCTTGAAGATGACGGACTGGACGTTCGGCTTGTCGACCACCATGTCGATGATGGTGAACTGGGTTTTCGGGAACTCGGTCGCGACCTTCTCTACCGCGGAACCCATGTTGAAGCCGACGGCCACGATCGGGCCATTGCCACGGCTGGCCAGACGACGCAGACCCTGCTCGCGCTGGGCTTCGTTCTGGGGTTCGAACTCCTTGACCTTGACGCCTTTGTCCTTGTTGTAGACTTCGACGCCGTTGCGGAACACGGCTTCGTTGAACGATTTGTCGAATTTGCCTGCGGTGTCGTAGATGACGGCGGGCTGGGAGGCTGCCTGGGCAGAAAGGGCAGCGAGAGTGAGGGCGGCAACGGTGGCCAGCTTGAGCACTTTAGTCACGATCGTATCCTTGATTGTTATGTGAGGGTCCACAACCTGCCGGGGCAGGCCATAAAGCACGCCGGCTAACTGTAAGTGAGCCGTGGTACGGGTCAAGGAGATCATAAAGGAAAAACGTTTGCGTTAACGGTTTGAAATATAAGCAAATGACTTTATAAGTTGTTGTTTTGATGCCTGTTTTTAGATTTAAATTCTGTGAATAATTGGTTCCAAATGACATTTCTGTTTGTATTCATGAGGTTATAAGCAAGCGTTTTCCTGAGATCGGCCAAAAAGTGGCTTCCAATGGTGCCAACTGATGGATTTTTCTAGGTTGGAACGCCTCGGCCGGGGTGACAAGAAACCGGGCCGTGGTGATCACCCCTACGCCGATTTGGTCTGCGGCGCCGCAGGTCGTATAATCCCCGCCTGTATAAATAAACAGGAGTGGTGATGGACGTTTCAACCCTGCTCGACGGGCTCAATGACAAGCAAAGAGACGCGGTGGCGGCCCCCCGTTGCAACCTGCTGGTACTGGCCGGTGCCGGTTCGGGCAAGACCCGGGTGCTGGTGCACCGTATCGCCTGGCTGATGCAGGTGGAACGCTGTTCGCCCTTCTCCATCATCGCGGTGACCTTTACCAACAAGGCGGCGGCCGAGATGCGCGGCCGGGTCGAGAAGGTGATCGGCGACGGCGTGCGCGGCATGTGGATCGGCACCTTCCACGGCATCGCCCACCGATTGCTGCGGGCCCACCATCTGGATGCGGGGCTGCCGCAGGACTTCCAGATCCTCGACTCCGACGACCAGTACCGCCTCATTCGCCGGGTGCTCAAGGCCCTCAACCTCGACGAGAAGCACTGGGCCCCGCGCGCCGTGATGGGCTACATCAACGGCAAGAAGGACGAGGGGCTGCGCCCCGGCGACATCGACCTTTACGGCGACCCCGTCACCCGCACTTATCAGCAGATCTACAAGACCTATCAGGAGACCTGCGATCGCTCCGGGCTGGTGGATTTTGCAGAACTCCTGCTGCGCGCCCACGAGCTGTGGCTGAACAAGCCCCACATCCTCGAGCACTACCGCGATCGCTTCCAGAACATCCTGGTGGACGAGTTTCAGGACACCAACGGCATCCAGTACGCCTGGCTGCGGATGCTGGCGGGCGACAGCGGCAAGGTGATGATCGTCGGCGACGATGACCAGTCCATCTACGGCTGGCGCGGCGCCAAGATAGAGAACATCCAGCGCTTCCTGACCGACTATCAGGGGGCCGAGACCATCCGCCTCGAGCAGAACTACCGCTCCACCGCCAATATCCTCAAGGCCGCCAACTGCGTCATCGCCAACAACGCCGAGCGCCTTGGCAAGGAGCTGTGGACCGAGGGGGCCGAGGGGGAGCCGATCTCGCTCTATGCCGCCTTCAACGAGGTGGACGAGGCCCGCTTCGTGGTCGGCCGTCTCAAGGACTGGAAAGAGAAGGGCGGTCTCTTGGCTGACTGCGCCATCCTCTATCGCTCCAACGCCCAGTCACGGGTGCTGGAAGAGGCGCTGATGCAGGACGCCATGCCCTATCGCATCTACGGCGGCCTGCGCTTCTTCGAGCGCCAGGAAATCAAAGACGCCATGGCCTATTTGCGGCTTATCAACAACCGTGGCGACGACGCCAGCTTCGAGCGGGTGGTCAACACCCCGACCCGCGGCATCGGCGATCGCACCCTCGAAATCCTGCGCAATAACGCCCGCGATCAGGGGCAGAACCTGTGGCAATCGGCCAAGGCACTGCTCAATGACAAGGTGCTGACCGGTCGCGCCGGCAACGCGGTGCGCGGCTTCGTCGAGCTTATCGACTCGCTGGAGGAGCAGGTCTCCCTGCTGCCGCTGCACCAGCAGGCGGATATCGCCATCCAGCACTCCGGCCTCAAGGCCATGTATCTGGCGGAAAAAGGCGAGAAATCCCAGGCGCGGGTAGAGAACCTGGACGAATTGGTCACCGCCTGCCGCCAGTACCAGCGCCCGGACGAGCTGGAGGACATGAGCGATCTCTCCGCCTTCCTCGCCCACGCGGCGCTGGAATCCGGCGAGAATCAGGCGGACGAGTATGCCGACGCGGTGCAGCTGATGACCTTGCACAGCGCCAAGGGGCTGGAGTTCCCGCTGGTGCTGCTGGTCGGCGTCGAAGAGGGCATGTTCCCCAGCCAGCAATCGACCGAGGAGTCGGGCCGCCTGGAAGAGGAGCGCCGCCTCTGTTACGTCGGCATGACCCGCGCCATGGAGAAGCTCTACATCTGTTATGCCGAGAGCCGCCGCATCTACGGCCGCGAGATGTTCCACAAGCCGAGCCGCTTTATCCGCGAGATGCCCGCCGAGTGTCTGGAAGAGATCCGGCTGCGCACCCAGGTCAGCCGCCCCACCCAGTACGGCCGCTTTAGCCAGAACGAGGTGCAGCAGAGCTTCGACGCCAGCGGCATCAAGCTCGGCCAGCGGGTGCTCCATCCAAAATTCGGGGAAGGCATAGTGCTCAACTTCGAAGGGGTCGGCCAGCAGAGCCGGGTGCAGATCCAGTTCGACGACGTCGGCGCCAAGTGGCTGGTGACGGCGTATGCCAGATTGGAAGCGCTGTAACTGCCTATCTAAGGAAAAGGGGATTGCAAACTTCTGCTTGGGCTGGTGGTTTTGGAGAGTGTCAGTAACGTTCTCAGATGCATAGTGAGAAGCTCATTGCCATCTACAAAGCCTGGCTAACTCTTGTGCCCTGTTGGTTTAGGTATGGTACAGTGCGACAAGATGACATAAGTAGCAGTGTATCATTTGGATTAACTATTAAGGTAAGGTGCTGAATGTTAAGTGCTATTGGCATAAGAAATTATAAATCCATTCACAAGTTAGACCTTGACCTAGGTCGGGTGAATTTGTTTATTGGTGAAAATGGCTGTGGTAAAAGTAATGTTTTAGAGGCGCTATGTCTTGCATCGGCTGCTGAGGCTGACAAATTAGACAACAATTTTTTATCTAGCCGAGGAATAAGAGTTACGAGCGCTAAACTTATGCGTTCTAATTTTGATGCGTCTAATTGTGAACGTCCCATAGAGGTCTCCATTAGAGTATCTGAATACAGTGATGAGCAGTTTACATATGTACTAAAAAATGACAACGAACCATATTCAAAGTGGACCTATGATAAGTCTCCTTATCAGACTGAAATGATTCAAAAAATATTTCAAGAAGTCGGTAGAGAAAAAATAAAGGAAATTGGTTTTGAATCCCTTCTTGAATTAATTACAGGGAGACTATCCGAGCAAGAAACACGAAGACCAACCTTGGATTGGTTTTCTAATTTTATCATATATTCACCAGAAAATTCTGCATTAAGAAATTTCTATGAGGAGGGGCAGTTAGAGCCTCTTGGTGTTAATGGCGCTGGTCTTTTAAAACTATTAAAAGTTATCAATGAAACTGATACTGATGCACTATCTGATATAAAAAATGCGTTGAATTTATTTGGTTGGTATCGGAATATATCCATTCCCAACAACTTAAACAAATCAAATGATAAAATTGAAATAACTGATCGGTATATATCATCAATAATAGATCAGCGCAGTGCTAACGAAGGTTTTTTATTTGTTCTTTTTTATGTTGCATTAGTTGTATCTAAGGATACTCCAAAAGTTTTTGCGATTGATAACATAGATGCATCTTTAAACCCCAAATTATGTACGAAGATAATGAGAGTACTTGTTGAATTATCTTCAAAATATAACAAGCAAATATTCCTAACCACTCATAATCCGGCGATTTTAGATGGTCTAGATATTAAAGATCCTCAACAAAAGCTATTTGTTGTATCTAGAAGTAACAAAGGATACACCTTGGTGAAAAATGTACCTGATAAGAAAGAATTTTTGACTTCTGATGGCGAAAATATAAAGTTTTCAGAAGCATTCTTGCGTGGTTATCTTGGCGGTTTACCTAAAGGATTCAACTAGTTATGGATTTTAGTATCGCAGGTGAAGGAGTAACCGATCAAGTTACCATACAGAATGTTCTTTGTGGCTTTTTTGATACGATAGAGGATCTCGAACAGGAGGTTATATTTGTTCAACCTCATCAAGATGCAACAGATGAAGAGGATGTTCGAGGCTATGGAAGTTGGACATCTTTGTTCTCATATTTAAAAGATAAGCGTTTTCGAGATGATGTAGTAAATACAAGTTTCTTGATTATTCAGGTTGATAGTGATGTTTGTGAAGAAATTGGATTTGACGTAAAGAGATCGGCATCTTCAAATTCTGAAGAATTAGTAAGTGCCATTGTTACCAGATTAATATGTCAGATTAACTCAGGTAGCGATGGGTTTTATGATAAGTATAAAGAAAATATTATTTTTGCAGTTTGTGTAGATTCTATAGAGTGCTGGCTATATAAATACTATGAGAATGACAAGCAAAAAGTAAAAAATGATAAGACTCTAAATTGTGCCGCAAGTTTAGAGACTGTCATATTCCGTTTCCATAAAAAACTATCGACTAAAAAATGCGCTAAAGAGTATGATAAATTAAGTAAACCATTTAGGAAAAGGAAGACTTTGCAGATGATCTCTGACGTTGATTCCAGCCTAAAAATTTTTTTAAACAATCTGGAAACAATATCTTATCCCTAATTCTTACAATGCTGCAGGTTCAATTAGCAGGGATTTGAAGGGAATTTGGGATATCCATCTGTACAGATCTAGCCCGTAGCCCGTAGGTTCGATTAGCGAAGCGTAATCGGACGATCGCGTAATCGGACGTTCACAAAGGCATGACCCTTGAGATGTTTACTCCAATCCCTTCAACGCCCCATCCACCGATCCACACCAATCCTGCGGATAGACGCCACTCGCCACATAGCGATGGAAGGTGGAGTAAGGCCAGTCGGCCACCCGGGTGACATGACCATGTTTGAGGGGGTTGATATGGATGTAATCCATATGGTGGCGGTAATCCTGCTCATCCCGGATCAGATGTTCCCAATAATGGCGTTGCCATATACCCCGCTCTCCGTGGCGTAGCCGGGTCTGGCTGCGCCGCTCGGTCACTGGCAAGGCGCGGGAGAAGTGACTTTTGATCAGCCGCCAACGCAGGGGGAAATCGGTGTCCCCTTCCGGCAGAGATAGGATGCAGTGGAGATGGTCGGGCAATACCACCCAGGCGTGAATGGCGAAGGAGTGAGCCTGCTGCACCTTGGCAACGCTGTGACGCAGCAGGTCGATCTGCTCCACCAGCAACCGGTTGTTGCACCGCTCCAGCAGGTTGACGGTAAAGAACCAGGTTCCGCCGGGCCACCATGCCCGCCGCCAGTTGGCCATCCTCTTTCCCTTGTTGAGACCGAAAAGCCAAGCATAGCCTTGCCTCACTTCGATCTGCTTGCAGGCCATGATGACGCGGATGTTCCATTACGCGATCGTCCGATTACGCTTCGCTAATCGAACCTACACGGACAGGAAATATGGGACACCCACCTTTCTGACAGAGGCGTAGCTGGTAAGGCTACGCCCTGTTTGTGAGGTGAAAATATCTGGTCACTTGACCAGCTTGCTCTCCATCACTCCTTGCTTGCCCTCCTCTTCACTGACCTGACTCAGCTTGGAGCGGGCCATCAGCAGGCCCATCTTGACCTCCTGCCAGACGTAGTAGTTTTTGCCCGCCTCGGTGCTGAGGGTCAGGGTGGCATCGTTCTCCGACTTGGAGGTGATGGTGTGACTGCCTGGCGTCACCTGCTTGAGGATATAGGTGTGGGCCACGGTGTCGCCGACCGCCATACCATCCACCAGCAGCGGCATTTTCACCGCCGCACCGAAGGTTTCGTTGCGATAGATATAGAGGTTGGCCGCATCTTTGGGCGCCACAAACTGCTTGGCCTGCGCGTCTGCGGTGGCATCGGCCATGGGAACGGAAGCACAACCGGAAAGCAGCGCCGCCGACAGCAGGGCAGCACTCATCATTATTTGCCTGAACATAGTGTTTGGTTTTAGTGGGTTAACGGGATTTAAAGGTTCGCATGAGGCTTTGTGGCCGGGCAACTACTCAAACCACCGCCGGTGTGACGGGATTCAATATTCCGGCAATTTACCGGCATGGTGCGGCACTTGGCGGTGCAGCGAACCGCGGCATGCCGCTTGTCATTGATGCCTAAATGGATGCTGACGCTACGCAGGCCAGGGACTTAGGTTCGATTACACCTCGCTGATCGAACCTGCACGAGCTGACAGAGGGTATGGCCACTCAGCGTCTGATATCAAACAGGGCCGTCAGTTATTTGAATGCGCTTTTACGCCTGGGTGTTGCATGCTTGCCAGCTCACTCTGGACGGTCTGGAACAAGCTGATCAGGCGCGCTCGATAGGTGTGGTGGGCCAGCACCGTCTGCTGCCCATGGGCGGCGATGGCGGCGCGCTCATCCTCGTGGCTCAGGTAATAGCCACAGATCTCCAGCAGGTCCTGCTTGTCGCGGAAGATCACCAGATCCTTGCCCGGGGTGAAGAGATGATGCAGATCCTCCTTGTCGTTTGTCACCATGAATCCACCGGCGCCAAGAATATCAAACACCCGCATGGGGAGCCCAGACTCGACGAAACTGCGCACCAGATTCAGGTTGATCCTGCTGCGTTGAAACAGGCGTGGCATCGCTTGGTAATGTTCTGCGTATCCGCAATAGCTCTGCGTGTGTGTTGCCCACTCCGGGTTTCCATACACGGCGACCCGTTCAAACCGGGCCGCTAGAGTCTGGATACAGGACACCCTTTCCCGATAGGAGTGTTCGCGCCCCAGCAGATACGCCAGTTTTTCATATTCGTTCAGGTAGGGTAGCCCGCTCAGCGGATACACCTCTTTCACAAGCCGTATATGAGATTCCGTGAGTTGTGCGGTCAGGGGCCGCCCCTTCAGGTGCGCATCGATGTGCCCAATCAACTCTTCCAGCGTTTGCAGCGGGCCGGGGGCCAGCCGTGGCTTGATGTGGGTCTGGTATTCCGGCGGGGTCAGGTTGGCGATGAAGGAGATATCGTGATCATAACCCGGCTCGGCTGGCAGTTGGCGCTGCTCGTTGACGGCGACCGGCAGGTAGTAGACGTTGCCATTGCTCCGCTCCTTGAGCCTGCTTGCGACGGCAAGGTCGTAGACAAACGTGAAGGAAAAGGGGTTGGAGATGGCGTCATGATGCATGCCATAGCAAGGTGTATCGACCACCCAGGCAATGTAGGGCTTGCGCAACGCTTCGGCCGCTTGAGAGAGGAGGGGGTTGAAGTTGATGCTGAAAAGGTAATCAAAATTGAGAAATGGCAGCCTGGTAAACACCTCGGCAGAATAGGCGATGCGAATCACGTTAAACCCCAGCGCCTGGAGCGTGTCCATGCAGTCTCTCGCTATGGTGACATGCTCAAAGCAGAGTACGGTTGCAGCCTGATCCTTCATGTTTGCTCCCCTGTGTCTGGTCATGGAGAGGGGGCGATCATGCAGGCTCCTGCGTCATGTCATTGAGCCCTGTACCCTCGTCATGTCCTGATGACTGTTTTGCTGCCCCATCATGGGATGGGCCTGTTTTTGGCCCTGGCCTCTCGGCTTGTCAGGACAGAGGGGGCGTCAAGGCGACGTTGTCCATGCTGGTCTCAATTGTCCCTGGATAACGCGACAAGGAGTCTCGCACGAGGCTATCTAATCAACAATCACCCAGGCAGGGTGTCAACGAATGACGCATCTTCAGATGCGGGCACCCGTCTAGCTCCCCATATGCCCGATGACGCCTGGTCAATGGAACCAACATGCCGCTCTTGGCTGCAACTCGTAGGCAGAAAAGCGTGTGGGTGTAGGCAAGAGAGTCTGCAGGGCGGCTTTGACCACGCCGCCAGCCAAGGCATACTGCCCCGTCACCAGATGGGAGTCATTGATGTCTACATGGATGCCGACACTGCGCCGGATGGGGCGCTGGTTTTTGCGAAAAACGGCGCTGGCGCTGCTGACCAGCCTGCTGTTTCTGATTTCGTTTACCCTGTTTCAATACGCATCCTGGTGGCCCGCATTGGCCGAGGGGACGCCTGTCCAATGGAGCGGTCTCTCCCCCAGTCATACCTTGGCTGAGCTGACCCCGGCCATGCTGGAGTTCAGCGCCGTACTCGCCTGTGTTTACTTGCCGCTGTTTTTGCTGACACCCCGTCCGCTGTTGTTGCCGCTCTTTGCCGGACTCTGGTTGTGGGAGACCTATGACATCGCCTTTATGACGGCAACCGCGTCGACCTGGCTGCCCCACGAGATCATCTGGACCTTTATCCTGCCCCACACCCACTGGCTGTTGCTCACCCTGCTGGTGCCGCTGCTGCTGATCCGCCAGCTTGGCAGGCGACTATTTGCTGATATATCCGCAACACAGGCGGGGGGCGTCATCCTGGACGACGGACGGTAGCCAGAGGGCTCGATGACGCGATCGTCCGATTCCGCTTCGCTAATCGAACCTACATGCAGGCGGGTTCCAACAGGTAAATGCCTCAAGCTCCCGCCTGTCGGGCTACCTCAGCTGAAACGCCTTGACGATAAATTCGATAAAGAGCCGCACGTTGGGGGACTGCTCCTTGTGGAAGGGGTAGACGGCGAACAGGGCGTGGGGGTCGGGTTGCCAGTCGGGGAACAGTTTCACCAGGGTGCCGTCTGCCAGTTCGTTCGACACGAATTCATCCGGTACCAGGATCACCCCAAGCCCTTGCACCGCCGCCTGTTTGAGGGCAATGCCGTTGTTGGCGGTGAAGCTGGCAGGGCGCACATCCACCGCCAGGCTCTCCTCTGCCCGGCTAAAGCACCACTTGCCGGGGGAGGAGGAGAGGCTGTAGCGCAGGCAGTTGTGCTCTTTGAGATCCTCCGGGTGGGCGGGCTGACCCGCCTCCTTGAGATAGTCAGGTGCTGCGCACAGCACCCGCTGCACCTGGCACAAGGGTTTGGCGCGCAGGGTGGAGTCATCCAGGGTGCCTGCCCCCCGGATCACCACGTCCAGCCCCTGATCCACCAGATCCATGTAGGCGTCGCTCAGGATCACCTCGATGCCGATCGCCGGATAGCGGCGCTGGAACTCGCAGACGAGGGGGTTGAGGCGGATCAGCCCGTAGGACATGGGCATGCCGATCCTCAGCCTGCCCTTGGGGGTGAAGGAGGTGGCCATGATGGACTGGTCGGCGGCCTCCAGGCCGTCCAGCACGGCGCATATCTGGCGGTAATAGGTCATGCCGACTTCGGTGATGCTCAGCCGCCTTGTGGTGCGGTTGATCAGCGCAATGCCGAGATAGGCTTCCAGCTCGTTGATGTTCTTGCTGACCGCTGCCTGTGAGAGGTGCAGGTCATCTGCCGCCGCTCTGAAGGTGCCCATCTCCACCACCCGGCGAAAGACGTTCAGCGCCGTGATCTTGTTCATTCTTCCCCCGATAATTCACCACTGGTAAATGATGGTGCCATCATGGCGCGGTGAATTCACCCAATCCGGATCGCCGGGCGCCAGGAAAGAGAGATATGCAACAAGGGTGGCAGAGCCTTGACCCGACCGCCCGGTGCCGCGCGAAGGCTTATTGCACCTTGCTGGGGGCGGGGGGCAGGCTGATGCCGACATCGGCCCAGGGGTTGGTGCCGAGCAGCTGGGCGTGGGGCACGTCGGCCTGGTAGCGCATGGTGAACTCCCTGGGGCCGTGGGCGAAGGCCACCAGCAGCCCCTGTTTGGCATCCATCAGTCCGGCGTGCATGCCCAGCCCGTGATAGCTGATCCGCACGGCCTTGTCCTCAAGGCCCACCTTGTCGATCTGGAAGCGGGCGATGCTGCCATCTTGCAGGGTAAAGCCCCAGCGGAACGGCCCGCCGCTGACCACCGTCATCACCTCGTCGATATCGGTGCCGTCTTCCGCAGAGTTGACGTGCATGCGGCCATATTTGCCGAGCACGGCGCTGCGGGTGCGCTCGTCCAGCGCCATCAGGTCATAGACCTTGGGGTAGGGGCCGACACCTGTCTCTTCGGTGGCGACGCCACCCCCTTGCACCGCGGGCTCGCGGCCTGCGAGCCTGACCTGCTCCAGCAGCTCCCCCCTGACTCAGGTTGAAGGCTGCAATCAGGGCGCCGTGCTCCGCTTTGGTCAACGCGCGGCGGTGGGAGGCCTCCAGCAGCGGCCTGGCTGCGTCGGGGATGTCGACGCTGACCACGTTGACGCCGATGGGGTTGAGCGCTTTGTTGACCGCCTCGACTCCGGTCACAGCGGGGCGGCCATCGCTGAACTGCACCGAGACCAGATCACCGGCGAAGGTGCTGAAAGAGAGGGTCGAAGCTATGGTGCCGGCCAGCAAAGTAATATGGGTGAGTTTCATACAAGACTCCTCGTTAAGGTTCGAGGAGCAGTCTAGGGCGGTGGAAAGTGCACTGAAATAGCATCAAATGAATATCAAAATTCACTGCTGGTAATCAATCGCATGGAGGACACCATCCTGCCGTCCAGAGCCGCAGGGGCCAAGGTTGATTGACGCATCCTTGCTCGAACCAGCGTAGACACGGGGAACCTAGGGAAGGGAGAGCAGAAACCCGGCCACTGACGGGGCGCGGTGGCCGGGTGAATTGTAAAGAGTAGGGTGACAGGGAAAGGGATCAGCCTAGTCTAATCAACTCGATGGGGGCGTAGCGCTCCCCGGAGTTTGCCAGCAGCACGCACTGCTCGTGCTCGGCCTGATAGGGGGTCAGGTTGTCGGTGTGGGCCTCTTTCAGTACGTCGACGGCGCCGGTGGCGGCGATCATCACCCGCTGACCCGGTGTGAGCGCATTGCGGTTTCGGTCATAGATTTTCATGGCACTCTCCTTTGGTGGTGCCCGGCGACATGCCCGGGCTGCGCGAATCAGCCTACGCCCCTGTAAAAGAGTGATGCATGTCACAGATCAAAAAAGAGCCAAAGAGGGCCTCGGCATATCGGCAGCCGCAGGGGCCGTCCAATCCTGTCGCTGGGCAGCTGGCCGGGCCGGCATTTTGCGGGGGCGGGCTCGAACAAACGGGGGGATACGCTATAGTGGATGCCGCTCGTGCAACCGCCTTCAACCAACCGAGAGCGCATTATGAATAGTGAGATCGCCGCCCAGTTTATCAAGATGCTGACCAACCTCGACCACTGTCTGGCCAAGGCCGAGGCCCATGCCGCCGCCAAGAAGTTCAACGTGGAGAACTTCTTCAATGAGCGGCTCATCGTCGACATGCTGCCGCTGGCCAAGCAGGTGCTGATCTGCTGCGACAGCGCCTGCGCCGTGGTGGCCACCGCCAGCCTGAGCGAGCCGCCGGTGCTGGGGGATGACCCCAAGACCATGGCGGATCTGCGCGCCCATGTGACCAAGACCCTCACCTATCTGCAGAGCAAGCTGGAGGCCGACTTCAGCCAGTATGCGAGCGGCCACTACACCCCCTACTGGGCCGGTGGCAAGGGAATGGACGGCCACACCTGCGTGCACGAGTACGGCATCCCCAACTTCTACTTCCACCTCACCATGACCTATGCCCTGCTGCGCCAGGCCGGGGTCGAGCTCGGCAAGGGGGATTACCTGGGCGCCATCAAGCTGCAATAAGCCACACTCTGGTACGAAAAAGCCTGCCCGCTGGCAGGCTTTTTTTATCCGCGAACGGGGGGCGAGCCAGATCTAGCGGCATGAGCGCTGGCGACGGCTCCGGGCATAAAGGCGTGGTCTTCGGCCCTCGCGCGGTTACAATCCGGCGTCAAAGTAGAAAGGGTAAGAGAAACATGAAGATCCGAGTAATGATGCTGGCGGCCTTGCTGTGCCATGGCGCCGCGCAGGCGCAGGAAAGCGTCGCCGCAAGCTGGCCCGACACCCCCGTCACCCGTCTCAAGGCGCAGGCGCTGCTGCAGACCCTCAATGCCACCCTGCTCAGCAACCCGAGCGCCACCGTCACCCTGCAGAACTGGTGCGCCGACCACCGGATGGCCGGGGAGCCGCGCATCCGCGCCCTGCGTGATCAGGATACCCGCAAACCGGCCGACGCCGCCGTCCGCGAGCAGCTCAAGATCGCGGCCGACGAGCCCGTCGGCTATCGCCGGGTACAGCTCGCCTGCGGCGATCATGTCTTCTCCGAAGCGGACAACTGGTACGTGCAAAGCCGCCTCACTCCCGAGATGAACCGGCTCCTCGACACCAGCGATACCCCGTTTGGCCTGGCCGTCAAGGCGCTGAACTTCAGCCGCCGGACCCTCTCTTCCACCCTGCTGTGGGCGCCCCTGCCGGCCGGTTGGGAGATGCAGATGCCCACCTTTGCCAGCAGTGACCAGCCGCTGGCGATCCCCGAGCGGGTGCTGCAGCATAGGGCCATCCTCTCACGGGGGGATGGCGTGCCGTTCAGCCTGGTGGTCGAGACCTATCGCCGCGATCTCTTCGCCTTCCCGCTGGACAAGGCCCCCGGCCGCTGAGCCCGGATGGTGGTTTGGCGCGCACAGGCCGCCAGCAATAAAAAAGCCTGCCGGCTGGCAGGCTTTTTCGTGGGTGTCACTCAGCCCGGCGGGATCTCCGGCTCCACCAGGGCCGCCAGCTGGGCCAGGGACTCCTGCCAGCCGAGATAGCACATCTCCACCGGGATGGCCGCGGGGATCCCCTCCTGCACGATGACGAGTTCGGTGCCGCACACCACCCCGGTCAGGATCACGGTCACGTGCATCACCCCCGGCAGGTTGGGGTCGTCGAAGCTGTCGGTGTAGCGAATGCGCTTGCCCGGTTCGAGCTCCAGGTATTCGCCGCCAAAGGCGTGGCTGTGGCCGTTGCCGAACTGGGTGAACGCCATCCGGAAGTGGCCGCCGACCCTGGCCTCCAGCTGTTCTACCTGGCAGGTGAAGCCATGGGGTGGCAGCCATTTGGCCAGCGCATCGGCCTCGATAAAGGCCCGGTAGATCCGCATCGGCGGCGCCTTGAGCACCCGATGCAGTCGCACTGTTCCTGTCTTCATCTCTCTTCCTCGTTGCCTTGGGTCCATCAAGGATAGTCGGTTGCGTCCGCTTGCCGACCAGAGTCCGGCCGCGGCGCCCTAGAAGGGGCCGTTGCGCTCGCGCAGCTGGTCGGGCAGGCCGTCGTGGTCCCCCAGCTCGCGCTCGGGTACCGCATCCCAATGCCGCTCACCGATGAAGCGGTTACGCTCGGGGTGCAGGGCGTAGTGGATGTGGTTGTCCGCCCGATCGGTGTCGCCAACGCAGAGCAGCCGCACCAGCTGATCGGTATTGTTGATGAAGGTGTGGGCCAACCCGTCACCCGCCTTGAAGCCGACCGAGTCGCCGGGTTGCAGCCGATGGAGCACGCCGTCGAGCCAGACATCCGGAGTGCCTTCCAGCACGTGGACGAACTCGTCCTCGGTCTCCTCGGCGTGGGGCCAGCTGGTGCGCCGGCCCGGCGGCAGCAGCTCGTGGTGAATGCCGAGACGGGCAAAGCCGTAGTGTCTGCCGAGGGCACTGCCTTGGGAGAGCGGCTCCTCGCTGCCGGAGTAGCGGCCGGGTTCGGGCTTCTGCAGCTCGCGCCAGTGCTTGATGCTGGGGTGACGGGTCATAGTGGTTCCTTTTCTATGGGGATGTGGTCACGGGAAGGGTCATCCTGACTGCCGGAGTGCGGGGAGAACAGCAGAGATTTGCTGGTCAGATGAGCCCCTCTGGCGAGGGGCCCGATGGTCGGGGCTATTTGGCTTTGACGCAAGGCATGGCGGGCAGTTCCCCCTGGGATGCCGGCCGGGTCATCTGGTAGTGGCCGGCGAGATCCCGATAGACGCGGGTATTCCACACCTCGCCGTTGTCGAGCTGGAAGGCGATGTCGTAGTTGATCCCGGAGACCACCTGGCTGCGCACCTCGAGAATGCGCTCCAGCCTGGCGGAGGTGTTCATGCGCGCCAGCACGCTGGCCAGCGCCGCTTCGGCGCCGGCGTTCGGCAACGGCTGACTCTGCCATCCGCCAGCCATGGGGGCGCACTCCTGCTGCTGTGGAGCCATGCTGCAGGCGCTCAGCAGGCCGGCAACCAGAATGGGAAACAGCGCTTTTTTCATATTTTTTCCTCCAGCCAATAAAGTAATGACCTTATCAACATTCGGGCGATAACGCAGCTGTCATGGCTCCAAAAGCCCCCCTTTTGGGGCGGCCAGCCTGTTCAGCGACCCAGGTTGTCGGCCAGCTGCTTGGCGCGGCCGGCGGCCCACTGGTCGATCATCTTTGCCATCTCGCCGGCGGAGATGGGGCTCTCCTTGTGGGTGGTGTCCGGGCTCTCGCGCGCATCCATCACCCGCACCAGCAGCTTGCCGCTTTGGGAGTCGAGCAACTGGGCCATGCTGCCCACCCTGAGCAGATAGGGCTCCTTGCCGATCACCTCGCGGGTGACGTTGATGGCGATCTTGGCGGGCAGCAGATCCCGCAGCTTGGGGTCTGGCCGGGTCAGGTCGAAGTTGGTGATGGCGGCCTGCACCCGCAGCACGCCGGGGCCGGGGGCAGTGGCGATCTTGACGCCGTGGCTCATCAGCTCGCGCTGGAAGGTGGCGTGGTAGTAGCGGCCGATCTCGTTCTGTTCGTTGGCGGTCAGCAGGTACCACTGGCCGTTCTCCTGCCGGATAAACTGGAGCGGATCGAGCAGCACCTCATTGTATTGGCGCAGATCCACACCGGGCTCATTGTAGATGCGCTGGTTGGGGTTGCTTTCACTCTGCTGGAAGGCGGTCAGCGGGATCGCCTGCAGACTGTGGGAGACCTGGTTCTTCACCGTGCAGCCACCCAGCAGAATGGCCACCATGCCCGCGATTACGGCTCTCTTCATCTCTTGCTCCTGATTGCGCTGCTTGTCCGACCCTGGCATCCGCTGCGCAGGGCATGGCAAGAGAGATAACCGATTCAAAGAGCGCCCACAAGGACAGAATGCGGGGTGTTCAGGCAGGGTCCAGCCTGGCGTCGATGGCTATCCGATTGCCGGGACATGACGCCAATACGATGATTTTGTTTCGGATCGGCAATCATTTGATCAAGGTTGCGGATATTGACGCCGTTCGCTCATATAATCGCCGCCATGACACTGATTCGGAAGGATTCGATGACCAGCCTGATGGCCGCCCTGTGGGGGCTGCTCTTCTCCTGCCTGGCCTGGGCGGCACCCGGCCCCTTCGTCACCACGCCCCCTGACGGCACCACCACGACGCAGCCTGCCAGCATGGAGCCGCTGCTCTCCTGGTTTACCGGCGAGTTCTCCAGCCGCGAGCAGGCCAGCTACGACAGCCGCTTTACCAGCGCCGAGCTGCGGCTGGTGGAGATCTGGCCTGGCTACAAGGGCTTTCGCTGGGTCTATGCCGAGCAGTTTCTGACCGAGCGGGCGGTGCGCCCGTTTCGCCAGCGCATCTACCGCTTCTCGCTGGTGCCCGATGGCCGCATCCTGATGGCCGAGCTGACCATGCCGCGAGCCATCGACTTCGCCGGTGCCTGGCGCCGGCCCGAGCTGCTCGACTCCCTCACCCCGCAACAGCTCTCCCTGCGCCAGGGCTGCGAGATCTGGCTGACTCGCCAGCCGTCGGGAGAGTATGCCGGTCACAGCAAGGTGGGCAGCTGCTCCACCAATTTCGGCGGTGCCAGCACCCTGGTGCAATACCTCTGGGTCGGCCCCCACAGCGTGCGACTGCTGGATCGGGCCTATGACACCGAGGCCCATCAGCGCTGGGGCAGCCCGGGGGAGGGCTATGTCTATCTGCGCCGGGTGAAGCAGCGCGGCGAGTAGGCTTGCCCCCTATAGCTGGTGGCGCTGCTCGATCAGGTAGTCGATGAGCAGCCGCAGGCGCAGCGGCAGCGGCTCCCTGGCCGGGTAGAGCAGGTTGACCGGGCGCGGGGCGGGCAGGGCATCCGCCAGGATCTCCTGCAGGGTACCGCGCTCTAGCTCCTCGCTCAGCAGGGCGCGCGGTTGCAGCAGGATGCCGGCGTGGTTGAGGGCGGCCACCTTGAGGGCGCCGCCGTGGTTGCTGATGAAGGGGCTGTCCCACAGGTGCAGCTGTTCGAGGGGAAAGGCCTCGGCCAGGCGTGACTGGCCGAGCCAGGGGCTGAATCCCAGGCAGTGGTGGCTGGTCAGATCCGCCAGCGTGAGGGGAGTGCCGTGGCGTTGCAGATAGTCTGGCGAGGCGCAAAACACCGAGCCCGTGCTGGCCAGTGGCCGGGCTATGTAGCCGGCGTCCTTGGGCTGGCCGATCCGGAAGATGAGGTCGAAGCCGTCGCCGATGACGTCCACCAGCCGATCCGACAGATCCAGCTCGATGCGGATCTGCGGGTAGCGCTCCATGAAGCGGCACAGCAGCGGCGTCAGCCGGTAGCTGCCGAAGGTGACGGGGGCGTTGATGCGGATCCTGCCCGCCGCCTGGCCGGTATTGGCCAGGGTGTTCTGCTCCAGCTCCCGGTAGTGTTGCAGCAGGCTCTGGCAGCCGGCGAGGTACTCCTGGCCCGCCTCGGTCAGGCTCTGGCAACGGGTGTTGCGATTGAGCAGGCGGGAGCCGACCCTGGCCTCCAGCCACTTGATGTACTTGCCGATCATGGCCGGCGTCATCGCGAAGCGCTCCGCCACGGCGGCGAAACTGCCCGCCCGGGCAACCTCGACGAAGATCTCGATGGCGGTCAAGCGGTCCACTCTAAACTCCTGGTTTATAAAGCCCGGCGCCACTATGTCTGGCTGGCGTCGCGGCTGTCAATATACTGGGCGGCAGCCAATCCACGCTGGAATCTCTCTCGATGACGCTAGACTATTACGCCCTCTATCTGCTGCTCGCCATCGGCACCGTGCTGAGCCCGGGGCCCGCCGTGATCTACACCATAGGCAACACCCTGACCCGGGGCGCCCGCCATGCCATCGCCGGTTTTTGCGGGGTGGCGGTGGGCATCCTGCTGGTGGCGAGCCTGGCCTCGCTGGCGGTGCTCTGGTTCACCCGCTGGCTGGCCGCGGGCCAGCAGATCCTCACCCTGGGCGGCGCGCTCTATCTGCTCTATCTGGGGCTCAACTCCTGGCGCCAGCGGGCGGTGAGCCCGGTGCCGGGGGCCGGGCCGGATCGGGATTGCCGCCGCAGCTTCATCAAGGGGGCGCTCATCAGCCTGCTCAACCCCAAGGCGATCATCTTCTTCACCAGCCTGTTCCCCCAGTTCATCGACTTTCAACACGGGGCGCTGGGTCAGTGCATGCTGCTGGCAGTCACCTTCAGCGCCGTGGTGCTGGTGGTGCATGGCGGCTACTGCCTGTTGTTCCACTGGGTGGGGGCGCAAGGCTATGGCGAACGCTTCGCCAGGGGGATCAACCGGCTGTCGGCGGTGATGTTCACCGGCTTCGCCCTGTTGCTGCTGTTCAAGGGGTTGAGATAGGGGAATAACCCGGCAGCGAGCGTCCTGCATGGGGTGAGCAGAAGAAATAAGATTCCATCGGCGCTCTTTATGCCGCATGCTTCCCGGTTCAGGGGGTGGGGCAAGGATAATCAGGACCCCAACTGACATGGTCGAGGTGATGCCCATGGCATGGCCTTTCAACAAGGTTGGCAGCATGTCTTATTACGAACACGAGGTGGTCGGTCATCCCGACGTCGAATTGGGGTTGTGTGGCGAGCGTCAGGTGCGTTACCGGATCCATGGGGCCGAGCAGGCCAGCGGTGGTCTGGTGGTCTATATCCCGGGCTTTGGCGGTGATCTGGGGGCCTACAGCCAGGTATTCTGCGAAAAGGTGGCCGCGCAGCACGGCATGGCGGCGCTTTGTGTCGACTATTTCTGCATGCGATCGCGCCCGGCAGTGGGGGCGGTCATCTCCTTGCTGCCTGATGAGCGTGCGCGCGCACTCGCCCTGTTGAGGTTGCCCGCCACGACGTCCGATGCCGCACTGCTGCGTGCGCTGGACACCTTGCAACCGGCGGCGCCACTGCGCTTTCACGGCTTGCTGATACCGCCCGATGGGGCCTACCAGAACTTCGGGGTAATGGCCGCCCTCGATATCCTCAATGCCGTTGAAGATGCGATGCTCCGTTACGGCGGCAATCGCGACAACCTGATACTGGTCGGCTCCTCTTACGGCGGCTATCTGGCGCAGCTGGTCAACAAGTTTCGCCCCGGCTATGTCCGCGCCCTGCTTGACAACTCCTCCTGGGCCGAGCCCAACCTGGCCTATGTAGTGGGACGGGACATAGGTGCGGTGGAGTACCAGTGCAGCCTGCAAGGGGGGGTGGAGCTGGCGCTGTGCGTGGATTCCCCCTGGCGGATGGTGGCCGGGCACCCGCACGAGTTCGATGTGGATGCCTTCATCATCCGGGCATTCAGTGCCTCCCAGCTCGATCAGATGGCCGCACAGGGAGGTACGCAGACCTTCTGCCTGATGGTGCACGCCATTCATGACGCCATCGCCCCTGCCGATGCCAAACTAGCCATGGCGCGCGCCATGCTGGCGCGGGGTTTCAATGCCGAGTTGATCCTGTTCGACGAGTCGAGTATCGATGGCGAGTTCATCCGCAACATGGAGCACGGCATGGGTCTCTCCATGCTGCAGTTCTTCGAACAGGGGCTGGCGCTGCTGGCCGAACGCTCTCCCTCCTTCGTGGCCACTCACGCCACCGAGGTGACCCTGCATGCCGGCCACTCGCTCTATCACCTGAACTTTGCACACCCGCAGGTGCGGCTGCAACGCCAGCGGATCGAGGGCATGGCACCCACCTGACATTGCTGCCGGGATGGGGTGTTTGCCGAAACAACAACGGGGGCCTGGCCCCCGTTGTTGTTATCGATGATATGCGGTTCAGAGCCTGAACAGCGGGCGCAGGCGAATGCCGATCAGGCTGCCGGCGAGGGCCATCAGCATCCAGACCCAGCCGTGCAGGCTGCCCGACGCCGTGCCGTCGAAGAAGCCGCCAAGGTTGCAGGCGCTGTACATGGCGCCCATCCCCATCAGCAGGCCGCCGAGGATGGAGGCCAGGCTGTTGCCAAGCCGCATCGGGGCGAATTGGCCGCCACCGCTGATGCAGCGCGCCAGCATGGCCCCCAGGATCCCCAGCCAGAACATGCCGACCATGGGGTTGATGAAGAGCGGCTGGGCCAGCTTGGGGTGTCCCTCGAACAGACCGAACAGGGAGGCACCGCGCAGCGCCATGTCATAGACGGCGCCGGTGATGGTCCAGGCCGAGCCGTGCAGGGCGACCACGCTGGAGTTGAGCACGGCGATGATGATGCCGCCGGTCAGCACGGTGAAGCGGCCATCGCGCCAGAACAGGTTGCCGCCGCTGAAGAGGGGCTTGAGCTCACCGGTGCGCTTGAGTTCGCTCTTGCGAAACAGCAGGAACAGCGCGGCGACCAGCGCCAGGTTGAGCAGCATGCCGCTCCAGATATTGCCGGTCAGGTCTTTTGCCAGCACGACATGGCTGGAGAAGGTGGCCTCCAGTTCGGGGCGGAACTGGTTGCTGATCAGGGTGCCGATGCCGTAGCAGAGCAGCACCAGCCAGAAGCGGGGTTGTCCCTCGCCGCAGCAGTAAAGGGTGCCGGTGGCGCAGACGCCCGCCAGCTGCATGCCGATGCCGAACAGGAAGGCGCCGACGATGAAGGGAATGCCGATGGCCATCACGTTGCCCACCATGGCATCGCCAAACAGGGCGTGGCTAAAGGAGAGGAAGCAGGTGAACAGCAGAATTTCGATGGCGATGGTGAGCAGGTGAACCCGCACGTAGTAGCTGTTGCGCTTGGTCAGCATCTCGCGCCAACCGAACACGATGCCGAAGCGGCTGAAGGAGAGGGTGAAGCCGAAGCCGAATCCGATCAGGGCCATCAGAGCCCATTTCATACCAAAGGTGTTGCCGAGCCAGAGTAACGCTCCCCCCGCGATTGCCACGATGGGGAGCGACCATTTTCGATTCATGCCTGTTGTTTCCTGTGCGTCATGGATGGAAGCCGTGCATCCTATTCCCACATTGAGTCCGATTCCAGCCCGGATCCGGTGGATGGCCGGAAAATTCGGGCAAAACCCCATCCAGATCAATTAACCCTGTGTTGCAGAGCGAAATGAGGATGAATCCGTTTTCGCGCAATAATTAATATCTCTGCCGTCTTGAATTGGAATTTGATGACGAAAGATGAATTTATATTTTGCGCCACCCAATATTTCTGGGTAGAATCTTGGCGTGTTATCAACAGGTGGAAGGATATTATGGACAGCGACAGTTGTAGCCGATTGCACAGCGCGATGTGGGCTAATCAGAACTGAGGTTGATATCCCTTCTTCTCCCTCACTCTGATCGCTCAGAGTGTGGCATCTAGCGAGTCATCCCGACTCTTGCAACCCAGTCCCGCCGGGATCTGCGTTGTTCCCCGGATTGTTCCACTCCCTCTGCGAGCCATGCCGCCTCGCGCCCCAGCAATTGCACGCCTTGTCACGCGAGCCCTTGGTAATGGGCACGTGTCTGCTCGTCATGGCCGCTCGAAGGTTTCTTTGTGAGCATGGTCAGCCAGGCTGGCGTGAAATAACAGGATGAACCGTGTGTATTGAAGACAATGTTGTTTTCGATAGGACGGGTTGCGAATTTAAATAATGAAGGCGTCTGTCATATATATATTCAAAATATGCCTTGGCGATTTTGAAATATATTCATGGGGTGCGGTTGTTTCCCTGCTGAACCGGCCCATGAGCTGCCGCTCGTTATTGTTCGACCATCATGCCGTTATGGTTGCCTGCCGTTATCCTGATCTTCTTTGTGCAATGAGTCGCCGTCGTCGCGATTCATGCCCTGTCGATAATGCGCGCCGCGCGGATCTGCCCGCCGGCGATGACCAGCTGCGCCCTCGAGATGCCGGGCCGGCTTGCTGCAGTCCAACTCGGAGGAACCGCCATGACCGAAGAGCCCAAACCTAGACCCTCGGGGTCCACGCCAGCCCACTCCTGATCCCTGCGGGACGGGATGCGGTGTCCTGACCCCCGATCCGACCTGACCATGCCGGTTGGCACGACGGCAGACATTTGTCTGACGGGCCGCCCTGCGCGCGGCGATTGACCGTGCCGGCACAGTGTTGGGTTCACAGCCTTCGATTTCAGTACTGACGCCAGGCCCGGCCCGCGACAGCGCCCGCTTGCGCGTAAAAATCAGGATAAAGAGTCATGAAGCAACAACATACCGCCAGCCGGCACAAGCAGAGAGGGTTCGTCGCCCCGGGCAGCCAGAAGGAGAAGCTCTCCTCCCGGGTGCTCGACGAGGCCGACAAGTCCCTCGAGTACACCCTCACCGCCGTGCGCGGCAACATCGATGGCCTCACCGCGACCGAGGCCGCCAACCGCCTGATCCAGTTCGGTCCCAACGAGGTGACCCACGACAAGCCACCCCATGCGCTGATCCAGCTGCTGCAGGCGTTCAAGAACCCCTTCGTGATGGTGCTGATCGTGCTCGGGCTGGTCAGCTACGTGATGGACGTGCTGATGGCCGAGCCGGGCGACGAGGACTGGGTCAAGGTGATCATCCTCGGCGTCATGGTGGGCCTGAGCGGTCTGCTGCGTTTCTGGCAGGAGTACCGCTCCGCCAAGGCGGCCGAGGCGCTCAAGTCACTGGTGCGCAACACCGCCACCGTGCAGCGTCGCCCCTCGCCCGGGGTCGCCCCCCAGCGCAAGGAGGTGGCGATGACCGATCTGGTGGCCGGTGACATAGTGCACCTGCAGGCGGGGGACATGATCCCGGCCGACATCAAGCTGATCGAATCGCGCGATCTCTTCATCAGCCAGGCGGTGCTGACCGGCGAAGCGCTGCCGGTGGAGAAGTACGACACCCTGGGTGCCGTGGCCGGCAAGTCGGCGGACGGCACCGGCGCAGGAGAGGCAGGATTGCTCGATCTGCCCAACATCTGCTTCATGGGCACCAACGTGGTGAGCGGTACCGCCCGCGCCGTGGTGGTGGCCACCGGCAGCGACACCTATTTCGGTTCGCTGGCCCGCAACGTGGTGAGCCACAAGCGCATCGAGACCAGCTTCGATCGCGGCGTGAACAGCGTCACCAGGCTGCTGATCCGCTTCATGCTGGTGATGGTGCCCATCGTCTTCATGCTGAGCGGGGTCAGCAGCGGTGACTGGATGTCGGCGCTCACCTTCGCGCTGGCGGTGGCGGTGGGGCTCACCCCCGAGATGCTGCCGATGATTGTCTCCGCCAACCTGGCGCGCGGCGCGGTGGCCATGGCCAAGCGCAAGGTGGTGGTGAAGCGGCTCAACTCGGTGCAGAACTTCGGTGCCATGGATGTGCTCTGCACCGACAAGACCGGCACCCTGACCCAGGACAAGATCATCCTCGAGCACCACTACGACGTGCGTGGCAACCGGGACGACCGGATCCTGCAGTTGGCCTGGCTCAACAGCTTTCACCAGAGCGGCATGAAGAACCTGATGGACATCGCGGTGGTCGAGCACGCCGATGCGCTGGGGGAGAGCTGCAAGCCGGCCAACTACCGCAAGGTGGACGAACTGCCGTTCGATTTCGTGCGCCGGCGCCTGTCGGTGATCGTGCAGGACGATCTGGGCCAGCAGCTGATGGTCTCCAAGGGGGCGGTGGAAGAGATGCTGGCCGTCTCCAGCCACATTGCGGATGGCCAGGAGATGCGGGAGCTGACCGATGCCGATCGCCGTGCCCTGCTGCGCCAGAGCGAGGAGTTCAACGCAGAGGGCTATCGGGTGCTGATCGTGGCGACCCGCGAGATCCCGGCTGACGAGTGCAAGCAGAGCTATCAGACCCGCGACGAGGCCAAGCTGGTGGTACGCGGCTTCCTCACCTTCTTCGATCCGCCCAAGGATTCGGCCGCGCCGGCCATCCGTGCGCTGAACGAGTACGGGGTGGCGGTCAAGGTGCTGACCGGCGACAACCCCATCATCACCAGCAAGGTGTGTCGTGATGTGGGGCTGGCGCCCGGCGTGCCGCTGCTCGGCAAGGATATCGAGGGGATGGACGATGTGGCGCTGTGCGAGGCGGTCAAGCAGACCACCATCTTCGCCAAACTCACCCCACTGCAGAAGTCGCGGGTGGTGAAGGCGCTGCAAGCCAACGGCAATACCGTCGGTTTCCTCGGTGACGGCATCAACGATGCGCCGGCGCTGCGGGATGCAGACGTGGGGATCTCGGTGGACAGCGGTGCCGACATCGCCAAGGAGACCGCCGACATCATCCTGCTGGAGAAGAGCCTGATGGTGCTGGAGGAGGGGGTGATCAAGGGGCGCGAGACCTTTGGCAATATCTTGAAGTACCTCAACATGACCGCCAGCTCCAACTTCGGCAACGTCTTCTCGGTGCTGGTGGCCTCCGCCTGGCTGCCCTGGGCGCCCATGCTGGCGATGCAGATGCTGATCCAGAACCTGGTGTACGACGTCTCCCAGATGCTGCTGCCGTGGGACAAGATGGACCCCGAGTTCCTCAAGCGGCCGCGCAAGTGGGAGGCGAGCAACATCAAGCGCTTCATGCTGTGGCTCGGCCCGACCTCCTCGGTGTTCGACATCAGCACCTACTGCCTGATGTGGTTCGTGTTCGGCGCCGGCGCCCTCTATGCCACCGCCAACGGCAGCATGGATCCGCTGGTCAACGGTCAGGCCATCATGAACTCCGGCTGGTTCATCGAGGGACTGGTGTCGCAGACCCTGGTGGTGCACATGCTGCGTACCCGCAAGATCCCCTTCCTGCAGAGTACCGCCACCCTGCCGGTGCTGCTCTCCACCTCGATCGCCATCGCCATCGGCTGCTACCTGCCGTTCTCGCCGCTGGCTGAACACTTCGGCTTCATCACTCTGGATGGGCCCAAGTACTTCATGTGGCTGGTGATCACCATGCTGGCCTACATGGGGCTGACCCAGACCGTCAAGACCCTCTATATCAAGCGCCACGGTCAGTGGTTCTGATGAAGGGCCAGTGAGAGGGCCGGTTACCCGGCTAGGAGCAATGAACGCAAAGAGGGATGGCCCGGGCCATCCCTCTTTTTCATGGCGGCAAAACAGATGTCAGTGCAGGACCAGGGCAGAGGCCTCGCCGGCCATGCCGGTCAGGATGGAGAGGCTGACGGCGCCGAACAGCAGGCCGGTGACCAGGTTGAGCGGACGCTGCACGCGGCCGAGCAGGTGCTGGGCGCGAACGGTGGAGAGGCTCCAGGCCAGCACGCCGAACCAGGCCAGCGAGAGCAGGAACAGCTCCAGCACCAGCAGGCCGCGGGTCAGGCCGTCCACCTGGGGCGTCACCATGGCGGCCAGCAGCCCCATGAAGAACAGCAACGCCTTGGGGTTGAGCAGGTTGGTGGCAATGCCGCGCTGCACCCCCTTGCGCCAACCCTGCGCCTCGCCGCCGGCGTGCAGGGCGAGCTTGGCCGAGCTGCGCCAGGCCGCCTTCAGCGCCCCCCAGCCAAGCCAGCCCAGATAGAGGGCGCCGACCACCTTCACCGTCATGAACAGCCAGGGGTGTTCGGCAATCAGCAGGCTGATGCCGGTGAGGCTGAGGGTGGCATGTACCACAATCGCCAAGGCGATGCCCAGCGCCGCCCCGAGGGCGGTGGGCCTGTGCAGGCTGGTGCGCAGGATCAGCGCGAAGTCCGGGCCCGGGCTCGCCAGGGCGATGAGGTGGATGAGACCTATGGTCAGAAACAGGCTGGTGAACATGGAAACCTCTGCGACAGTATCGAGTTCACAGCATGGCGGATCGCGAAGGCGCAGGATTGTAAAAGATTGCAGTGCGGAGTTAGTCGGTGCGCCCAATGGCGGCCTGCATCTGCTGGCGAAAATCGGCGGGGGTGAGGCCGAACGCCTGGCGAAAGCCGTGGTGGAAGTGACTCTGATCGAAGAAGCCGACCGCCAGCGCCACCTCGCTCACCGGCAGGCCGCTGCCGAGCAGGCGCTTGCTCTGCTCGAGCCGCAGCCGCTTGAGCCAGGCGTAGGGGGTCATGCCGGTCTTTTTCTTGAACTGGCGCAGGAAGGCGAAGCGATCCAGCCCGAACAGGGCGGCCAGATCCTCCAGGCTGTGGCGCTGATCCAGCCGGGCCATCAGATAGTCGCGCAGGTACCTGAGCTGAGGGTCGGCCAGGGCGTGGCGCTCGGGGGCGATGTGCAGCAGCTCGCCGAGCAGGGCCAGCAGCTGGCTCTCCGCCAGCAGGCCGTCGGGGCTGGGGTTGTCCAGGTACATGTGCAGCCTGGCAAAACCCTGATAGAGGTCGGGGCGGCTCTGCAACCCCTTGTCGAAGAAAGGCTCCGGGCTGTCTGGCAGCCAGCGGGCCAGCTGCTCGGGGGCGATGGCGAACACCCGCACCTCGTACCCTTCCGGCCGCAGGCTGAGGCCGTCGTGCATCTCGTCCGGGTTGACGGTGGAGAGCTCGCCGCGCACCAGGTGGTGGCTGTTGCCCTTGTGGATGAATTTCTGGCCGCCCTGCTGCACCAGACCTATGTGGTAGTCCAGGTGAACATGGCGGCCATAGCTGAACTCCCTGTGGTGGGAGTGGGAAAGTTCAACTCCCGGCAGCAGCCGGGATTGCCAGTAGTGGATGCGGGATTGGGGTGCGCTCATCGGCTATTGATAACCTGAAACCCGGGCATGGGCTTGTAGATTATTGCAGCGCCGGGCGGCGTCCCGTCAAGCCTGCTCCGCAGCCTGCCGGCGCTTGCCGCTGCGCAGCCCGTCCAGACTGAATAGCACCAGCGCACTCCAGATGAAGGCGAAGGTGATCATCTTGTCCAGCGCCAGCGCTTCGCCATAGAGGGTGACCGCCAGGATGAACATCAGGCTGGGGCCTATGTACTGGAAGAAACCCAGGGTGGAGAGCTTGAGCCGGGTGGCCGCGGCGGTGAAGCAGAGTAGCGGCGCCGTGGTGACGGCACCGGCGGCGATCAGCAGCAAGTTGAGGTGCCAGTCATTCTGGGTGAGATGGCTGGTAGGGCTGTCGGCGATGCCCCACAGATAGATGGCGGCCGGCGGCAGCATGATCAGGGTCTCGATCAAGAGGCCGGTCAGGGCATCGAGGGCCAGCTTCTTGCGAATGAGGCCGTAGATGGCGAAGCTCGAGGCCAGCACCAGTGCGATCCAGGGCAGGGAGCCGAAGGCGATGATCTGGATGGCGACACCGATCGCGGCCAGTCCCACCGCCCACCACTGCAGGCGGCGCAGCTTCTCGCTCAGGAACAACATGCCGAGCAGCACGTTGAACAGCGGGTTGATGTAGTAGCCGAGGCTGGCATCCAGCATGTGGCCGTTGTTGATGGCCCAGATGAACAGCAGCCAGTTGCCGCCGACCGTGATGGAGGTGAAGGCCAGGGTGAGCAGCACCTTCGGCTGGCGCAGTACCGCCTGTACCTTGTGCCACTGGCGGCCGAGCAGGGTCAGTACCAGCAGCAGGGCGCACGACCAGATCATGCGATGGGTCAGGATCTCGGCGGCCGGCACGGCGGCGATGGTCTTGAAGTAGATGGGCGCCAGGCCCCAAAGGGTATAGGCGCACAAGGCGTAGATGACGCCCTGGCGCTGAACGTGTTGCTGCATGCGGATAACCTTCACTGGAGAGGCGGATGCTGGAACGCATCGCAAAAAATCAGTGTAGCGATCCTTTTGCGGGGAAAGAAGCGAATAAATGGTGATCAGCGGATTTTAACGGCGTACTGCCCGGCTCAGCGGCCTCCGCCGCGGCGGATCTTGTCCACGTCCAGCAGCAGCCACAGCATGAGTGCGATGGCAGAGATCCACGGACCCCAGGTCACGTAGGCCTCACCGTGTCCCAGTATGTAGAACAGCAGCGGCAGTCCTATTACCAGAAACAGTACACTTCCCAGAAAAAATAACATTTTTATCTTTATATTTAAGGGCTTGTCTATTTGATGATTATATCGATTGAGGCCGACGATGAAAGGGTAAAAATGAAAAAGGGGGATTTCTCCCCCTTTTCGATAAATGAACGTCATTTCTGATGCTATTCGAGCTGGATCCAGGTGCTTTTCAGCTCGGTGTACTTCTCCAGCGCATGCAACGACTTGTCGCGACCGTTGCCGGACTGCTTGAAACCGCCGAACGGCATGGTCATGTCGCCGCCATCCCAGTTGTTGACGAACACGGTGCCGGCGCGCAGGGCGCGGGAGCCCTTCACCGCCTTGTTGAGATCCGCCGTCCAGATTGCGGCCGCCAGACCGTAGTCGGTGTCGTTGCCGAGCGCAATGGCCTCTTCCAGGGTCTCGAAGCCGGTTACCGCCAGCACAGGGCCGAAGATCTCCTCGCGGAAGATGCGCATCTCTGGGGTCACCTCATCGAAGATGGTGGGCTCGATATAGAAGCCGCCGCTCTCGGTATTGGTGCGTTTGCCCCCCAGCAGCAGCTTGGCGCCCTCCTGCTGGCCGATGGCGATGTAGTTGAGCACCTGCTCCATCTGGATGTGATCCACCATGGCGCCGATGCGGGTGGTGGGGTCGAGCGGGTTGGCCGAGATCCACTCGCGGGCATGGGCCAGCAGCCGCTCCATGAACTGCGGCTTGATGCTGTTTTGCACCAGCAGGCGGGAGGCGGCGGTGCACACCTCGCCCTGGTTGTAGAAGATGGCGCCGGCCGCGCTGCGGGCGGCGGCGTCCAGATCCGGCGCATCCGCCAGTATGATGTTGGGGCTCTTGCCGCCGCACTCCATGAAGGCGCGCTTGAGGTTGGACTTGCCGGAGCACTGCACCAGATGCTTGCCGATCTTGGTGGAGCCGGTGAAGGTGATGCAGTCCACGTCCATGTGCATGGCCAGCGCCTCGCCGACCGTGTGGCCGAAGCCGGGCAGCACGTTGAACACGCCGTCGGGGATGCCGGCCTCCTTGGCCAGACCGGCGATGCGCAGGGCGGTGAGCGGGGATTTCTCGGAGGGTTTGAGGATAACCGAGTTGCCGGTGGCGAGCGCCGGGCCCAGCTTCCAGCAGGCCATCACCAGCGGGAAGTTCCAGGGGACGATGGCGGCCACAACGCCGAGCGGCTCGCGGGTCACCAGCGCCAGGGCGGACTCCTCGACCGGCGCGACCTGATCGTAGATCTTGTCGATGGCCTCGGCGTTCCAGGCGATGCAGTTGGCGGCGGCGGGGGCGTCATAGCCCATGGCGTCGCCGATGGGCTTGCCCATGTCGAGCGATTCCAGCAGTGCCAGCTCCACCAGATTGAGCCGCATCAGTTCGGCGAAGCGCTGCAGGATCTGCTTGCGCTGCTTGGGCGACAGACCGCTCCAGCGTTTGTCGTCAAAGGCGGCGCGGGCGGCCTGCACCGCCAGTTCGGCATCGGCGGCGTCGCAGGCGGCAACCCTGGTCAGCAGTTTGCCGTTGGCCGGGTTGATGCAGTCGAAGGTGGCGCCGTTGATGGCGTCCCGGTAGCTGCCGTCGATGAAGGCTTGCGAGGGCAGGGTCAGGTGGGAGGCCTTGTGTTGCCACTGGGCCAGGGTCAGGTCACTCATGTTCACTCCTTGAACCGGCAAAAAGTCAGTTTCCGCGTATCAATATGCTAAACATCCTGCCGCTTGTAAATCCATCTTGTAACAATTCGTTAAACACCTTGCCGGTTTGGCCTCATCCGGAATCCGTCCCGGCGAGGGTATCCGGCAGGGCAAACCGCACCGCAAGAGTGGCCATCGACGCCTGCCGAACCGCAGGCCGGTGCTAAGGGGCTGGTCGCTGTGCTGGGTCCGCCGAGGGGCGGGATCTCCCCTCTCATGGCTTAGAAGCTGGCGGGGGTGTTGGCCGAGATCAGCACGCATTCGTGCTCATCCACATTGCGAAAACGGTGCGGGGTGCGGCTGTCGAAGTAGTAGCCGTCCCCCGGCGCCAGCAGGTAGACCTGCTCGCCGACGGTGACCTCCACCTGACCCTGGATGACGATGCCACACTCTTCGCCTTCGTGGCTCAGCATGTCATCGCCGGTGTCGGCGCCCGGTGGCAGTATCTCCTGCATCATGCCGATGGCGCGGTTGGCGCGGCTGTGGCCCACCAGGCGGTAGCTGATGGGGTGGGTACCGAGATCCGGCATGTCGGCGGCGCGGAAGATCACCTCGGAATCCATCTCCGTCTCATCGGTGAAGAAGGTGGCCAGCGACATGGGGATCCCTTCCAGCACCTTGCGCAGGGAGGCGACCGAGGGGCTCACCTGATTTTTCTCGATCTGGGAGATAAAGCCGTTGGTCACACCGGAGCGTTTGGCCAGCTCGCGCTGGGAGAGGGCGGCTTTGGTGCGAACCGCCTTGAGGCGGTGACCGATATCCATCGATAGACACTCCTTGACTGTTTACTATTATTAAATTTGTGTTAAATATCTTATACCACCCCGCTCAGAGCAGCTAGCCGGGTGACACCATATGGGGCAAGTTTGAGCCCTTTTTTAAGATTTTAGGTGTTTAATTTAATAGGCATTGGCCGACAGTTACTAAACACCTTAAGGATGAGGTGACCATGAAACCGATCAGCGACATCAATACGCCCTCCGACATGTCCGCTTTCTGGATGCCGTTTACCGCCAACCAGCAGTTCAAGGCGGCGCCGCGCATCCTGAAGTCGGCCGAGGGAATGTATTATCACTCAGAGGATGGCCGCAAGATACTGGATGGCACCGCCGGGCTCTGGTGTTGCAACGCGGGTCATGGTCGGCGCGAGATTGCCGAGGCGGTCTCCCAGCAGATTTCCCACCTCGATTTTGCCCCGACGTTCCAGATGGGGCACCCCCTGCCATTCGAGCTGGCCAACCGGCTGGTGGAGATCGCCCCCAAGGGCTTCGGCCACGTCTTCTATACCAATTCAGGATCGGAATCGGTGGATACCGCGCTCAAGATCGCGCTGGCCTGGCAGCGGGCGCGCGGTCAGGGCACCCGTACCCGGCTCATCGGCCGTGAGCGCGGCTACCACGGGGTCGGCTTCGGCGGCATCTCGGTGGGGGGCATTCCCGGCAACCGCAAGTGGTTCGGCTCCCTGCTGACCGGGGTGGATCATCTGCCCCACACCCTCAACATCGCCAAGAATGCCTTCACCAAGGGGCTGCCGGAGGAAGATCTCAGCCTGGCTGACGAGCTGGAGAAGATCGTCTTCCTGCACGACGCCAGCAACATAGCGGCGGTAATTGTCGAGCCCATCGCCGGCAGTACCGGCGTGCTGATGCCCCCCAAAGGCTACCTCAAGCGGCTGCGGGAGATCTGTACCAAACACGGCATCCTGCTGATCTTCGACGAGGTGATCACCGGTTTCGGCCGCCTCGGCTCTCCTTTCGCCGCCCAGGAGTTCGACGTCATCCCCGACATGATCACCTGTGCCAAGGGGCTCACCAACGGGGCCATCCCCATGGGCGCCGTGCTGGTACAGAACCACATCTATGACGACATGATGGCGGCCGGCAAGGGAGCCATCGAGCTGTTCCACGGCTACACCTACTCCGGCCATCCGGTGGCCGCCGCCGCGGGCCTCGCGACCCTCGAGATCTACCGCAACGAAAACCTGCTGAGCCGCGCCGCCGATCTGGCGGGTTACTGGGAGGAGGCGGCCCATTCGCTGAAGGGCTGCAAGCACGTGAAGGATGTGCGCAACTACGGGCTGGTGGCGGGCATCGAGCTCGAGTCCATGCCGGATGCGCCGGGCAAGCGCGCCTACGAGGTGTTCGTGCGCTGCTTCGAGAAGGGGGCGCTGATCCGCGTCACCGGCGACATCATCGCCCTGTCGCCGCCCCTCATCATAGAGCGCAGCCAGATCGACGATCTCTTCACCCTGCTGCAGGACGCCCTGCAGGCCCAGGACTGACTTTCAACCGGTTGATGGCGCCCGTCGCGGCGCCACTTGCCCGTGCCTGCTCCCCGGGACGGCGCGGGCAGGGACGAATAACCCATCACGGAGGATTTATGACATACAGGGTCAGCAACTTCATCGACGGCGAGACGACCGAGAGCCGCAGCGAGCGCTTCGGGGCCATCTTCAACCCCGCCACCGGCCAGCAGCAGGGCCAGGTGGTGCTCAGCACCGCCGCCGAGTGCCAGGATGCCATCGCCAGCGCCGAGCGCGCCCTGGTCGACTGGGCGCAGACCCCGCCGCTGGTGCGGGCCCGGGTGCTGTTTCGCTTCAAGGAGCTGATGGAGCAGCACAGGGACGATCTGGCGCGGCTGATCAGCCGCGAGCACGGCAAGGTGTTCTCCGACGCCCAGGGCGAGCTGACTCGCGGCCTCGAGGTGGTGGAGTTTGCCTGCGGCATTCCCCACCTGCTCAAGGGGGAACACTCCCTTAACGTGGGCCGCGGGGTCGACAGCCACTCCATGATGCAGCCGGTGGGGGTCTGCGCCGGCATCACTCCGTTCAACTTCCCGGCCATGGTGCCGCTGTGGATGTTCCCGGTGGCCATCGCCTGCGGCAACACCTTCATCCTCAAGCCCTCCGAGAAGGATCCCTCCCTCTCCCTGCGCATGGCCGAGCTGCTCAAGCAGGCCGGCCTGCCGGACGGGGTGCTCAACGTGGTCAACGGCGACAAGGAGGTGGTGGACGTGCTGCTGACCGACCCGCGGGTCGGCGCCGTGTCCTTCGTCGGCTCCACCCCCATCGCCCAGTACATCTATGCCACCGCCTCGGCCCACGGCAAGCGGGTACAGGCGCTGGGCGGCGCCAAGAACCACATGGTGGTGATGCCGGATGCGGATCTCGATCAGGCGGTTTCCGCCCTGATGGGGGCGGCCTACGGCGCTGCCGGCGAGCGCTGCATGGCCATTTCGGTGGCCGTGGTGGTGGGTGACGACACCGCCGATGCCCTGGTCGCGAAACTCTCGCCGCTGGTGGCGGCGCTGCGGGTGGGCCCGGGGCTGGGCCAGAGCCCGGAGAACGAGATGGGGCCGCTCATCAGCCGCGAGCACCTGGCCAAGGTGCGCGGCTATGTGGATCAGGGGGTGGCAGAGGGGGCCGAGCTGGTGGTGGACGGCCGGGGCCTGAGCCAGGGCGAGGGTTACTTCATCGGCGGCAGCCTGTTCGATCGGGTCGGCCCCGAGATGCGCATCTACCGGGAGGAGATCTTCGGCCCGGTGCTGGCCATCGTGCGGGCGCCGGACTACGAGACGGCGCTCAGGCTCATCAACGAACACGAGTACGGCAACGGCACCGCCATCTTCACCTGTGACGGCGATACAGCGCGGGACTTCACCGCTCGCGTGCAGGTCGGTATGGTAGGGGTGAACGTTCCCATCCCGGTGCCCATGGCGTTTCACAGCTTTGGCGGCTGGAAGCGGTCCATCTTCGGGCCGCTCAACATGCACGGGCCGGATGGGGTGCGCTTCTATACCCGGATGAAGACGGTGACTGCCCGCTGGCCCCAGAGCCTGCGGGCGGGCGCGGAGTTCTCCATGCCGACCATGAAGTAATCAACCATGCAGCAGCTAGCCCGGACATGGCCCGGTGGCAGGAATCCACCTTCGTTCGCCGCTATCACTGTGAAGGAGTAACAGATGCGACTGGGAATTCTCGATTGTGACCGGCTGGACCCCGATTTGGCGGGGGACTTCGGCCCCGTTTACTCCGAGATGTTTATCAAGGGCTTCCGGGCACTGGCCCCCGGGCTGGCGTTTCGGGTCTGGTCGGCGCTCGATGGCGAGCTGCCAACCGATCTGCACGAGTGCGATGCCTGGCTCATCACCGGCTCGCGCCACGATGCCTACAGCGACATCCCCTGGATCCAGGCGCTGCGCGACTGGATCCGGCGCGCCCACGATGCCGACGTCAAGCTGGCGGGTGTCTGCTTCGGTCACCAGGTGATCGCCCAGGCGCTGGGGGGCGAGGTGGTGAAGTCCACCAAGGGTTGGGGGCTGGGGGTGTCGGTCCATCCCATGCTGGCCAGGCAACCCTGGATGGAGCCGGGGCTCGAGACCATCCGGATCCTGGCCAGTCACCAGGATCAGGTGGAGCAGCTGCCGCCGGGAGCCACCCGGCTGGCGGGCAATGATTTTTGTCCCAATTTCATGTTTTTGCAGGGTGACCACATAGTGGCCATCCAGGGACATCCGGAATTCTCGGTGGCGTACAACCGGGCGCTGATCGAGCGGCGGCGGGATTTCCTGTCCGATGACCGCTATCAGCGCAGCCTCTCCTCGTTGGAGGGAGAGGTGGATTCGGCCACCATGATGCAGTGGTTGTTGCAATTTTTGGGCATCCTGCCCGGCGCCGACACGGCCGCCGGCGGGATCACAGCAGGAGAGCGAGCATGATTATTGGCGTACCCAAGGAAATCAAAAACCATGAATACCGGGTCGGCATGACTCCCGCCGGAGTGCAGGAGCTGACGGCCCGGGGACACAAGGTGCTGGTGCAGCAGCAGGGAGGCGAGGCGATCGGGCTGTCCGACGCCGAGTACCAGGCAGCCGGTGCCGAACTGGTGGCCAGCGCGGCGGAGATCTTCGCCCGGGCCGAGATGATAGTGAAGGTGAAGGAGCCCCAGCCGGAGGAGTGCGAGCTGCTCAGACCGGGTCAGCTGCTGTTCACCTACCTGCACCTGGCGCCGGATCCGGTGCAGACCCAGCTGCTGGTGCACTCGGGGGCGGTGGCCATCGCCTACGAGACGGTGACCGACGATCGCGGCGGTCTGCCGCTGCTTGCGCCCATGTCCGAGGTGGCGGGGCGGATGGCGATCCAGGCCGGCGCCCACAGCCTGGAGAAGGCGCAGGGGGGCAACGGCACCCTGCTGGGCGGGGTGCCGGCGGTGGCACCCGCCAAGGTGGTGGTGCTGGGCGGCGGTGTGGTCGGTGTCAACTCGGCGCGCATGGCGCTGGGACTGGGGGCCGACGTCACCATCCTGGATCGCTCCCTGCCGCGATTGCGGGAGCTGGACAGCCTGTACGGCCCGGCTCTCAAGACCCTCTACTCCACCCGCACCAACATAGAGGCGTGCATCGCCCAGGCTGACCTGGTGATCGGTGCCGTGCTGATCCCGGGGGCGGCGGCGCCCAAGCTGCTGACCCGCGACATGCTCAAGCTGATGCGCAAGGGCTCGGTGCTGGTGGACGTGGCCATCGATCAGGGCGGCTGTTTCGAGACTTCCCACCCGACCACCCACGAGGAGCCCACCTACGTGGTGGACGGCATCATCCACTACTGTGTGGCCAACATGCCGGGCGGGGTGGCGCGCACCTCCACCTTCGCGCTGACCAACGCCACCCTGCCGTTCGTGCTGGCGCTGGCCGACAAGGGTTATGCCCGGGCACTGCAGGAGGATCGCCACCTGCGAGCCGGTCTGAACGTGTTCAAGGGCAAGATCACCCAGGCGGCGGTGGCACAGGCGCTCGGCTACGAGTACGTCAGCGCCGAGGCTGTTCTGGGCTGACGCAGCCGTCGCGGGCCCGCCCGGCAAACGTCGAGCGGGCTCACAAACCCCGCGATTTCAGGGAGGGCCGCTGTGGCCCTTTCTCATATACTGGGCTCCCCTGTCAGTGAGGTCTCTTCATGTCCCGCATTCTGCTGCTCGCCAATCTCAACTGTGATCACGTGCTCTCCCTCTCCGAACCCCTGGTGGCCGGTGCCCGCCTGCAATACGTGGATCAGGGCCGTCGGCTCGGCGGTGGCGCCGCCAACACCGGCATCGGGCTGGTGTGGGCCGGCCACGAGGTGACCATAGCGTCGCGCATCGGGCTGGACGAAACCGGCGACTGGCTGCTGGAGCAGGCGGCGGGCTACGGCCTGGATTGCAGCCATGTGGAGCGCTTCGGCGGCGAGACCGGCGAGCTGCTGATCCTGGTGGACTCCACCGGCGAGCGCACCATCCTCAGGCGGCCACGGCGTCCGGATCTGCCGGGGGATCTGCCGAGCGAGGGGGTGGACTGCCTCTACGTGAACTACCCCGGCACCGCCATCATCGGCTACATGCGCCAGATGCTCGGCAAGAGCTTCGTAGTGGCCCAGTACCCCAAGGGCGGCCAGGCGCGTCGCCCCTGCCACGTGCTGGTGGCCTCCCGCTCCGATCTCGGCGAGGTGGACGACCTCTGGCAACACGCCCGCCAGATCGCAGGCGAGCAGCTGGCCTGGCTGGTACTGACCGAAGGCAAGGCGGGGGCGGTGGCCATTCACGGCGAGGAGCAGATCCGGGTGGCGGCGCGGCCGGTGTCGGTGGTGGACACCACGGGGGCGGGGGATGCCTTCGCCGGCGGCCTGATCCACGGACTGGCGCGGGGCATGGCGATCCGGGAGGCGCTGCAGTGCGCGGTGGACTGGGGCGCTTTTGCGGTCGCCTCCGAGAGTTCCATCCCCTCCAGCGCTCTGAAGAACTGGCTCAAGCAGCCCCATTGAATCGGCAAAAACGGTTGCGAATGATACATGGCAGCATCGACTGGGGCGAGGGAGGAAACCGGCGAATTTCACCGTCAAAACCCGCCAAAACCTTGGGCTAACCCTGCAAGTTTGCGATCAATCAAAGAAAGTGTCGATTTATGTGCATCTTCATCGACACCCGCCTGAGCTGCTCTTAACCTTGACCTCCACGACTCAGATTAAGAGGCGGACACTGCGCGGGCGCAGGGGTTCCCCTACCTCTTAGCTTTAGGTCGTCGTCCTGATTTCTGGCTTGTAGTAAGAGGCAAGTGCGACCATGCAACTGACACGATTTACCGACTATGCCCTGCGTACCCTCACCTTTCTGGCCGTCCAGCCGGGAGATCGCCTGTCGACCATCACAGAGGTGGCCGATACCTTTGGCATCTCCCGCAACCACGTGGTCAAGATTGTCCACCAGCTCGGCATCAAGGGGTACATAGAGACGGTGCGTGGCAAGCATGGCGGCATCCGGCTCGGTCGCTCCGCCGTCTCCATCAACCTGCGCGACGTGGTGATGGACATGGAGCACGTGCTCTGCCCGGTGGACTGCAAGCGCGAAAACTGCCGCCTCTCCGGCGGCTGCCGAATCCAGGGCATTTTGCGTCGCGCCATGAACGCCTTCCTCGAGGTGCTGGGCGAATACACCCTGGCCGATGCGGTGCGCGACCCGACCCGGCTCTGCCACCTGCTCGGCATCGAACAGGATTCCATCCTGGCCATGGCATAAGCCAGGCAAGCACGACAAAGGGGCCCGCGGGCCCCTTTGTCGTTTGCGCCGGGCGCGGGATCAGGGTTGGGGGATCAGGGTGATGGCGCCGTGCAGGCAGGCGAGGCCGCAGGCGCCGCAACCGTCGCAGGCCGCCATGTTGATGCTGACGCCGTCGGCGCAGGCCTTGATCGCCTGCTGGGGGCAGGCATCTTCACAGAGCAGGCAGTAGAAGCCCTGACGGGCCTGACAGCTTGCCTCGATCCGTACCCGGGTCTGCACCTGACGGCCAAGTTGCAGGTCGAGGGCGCCGGTCGGACAGGCTCTGGCGCAGCTGCCGCAGTAGCTGCACTGGCCGCAGGCGAGATCGAGCAGCGGCGTGCCGGCGATGGGGCTGCCGTCGTATTCGGGCTGGGTGGCCGGCTTGAGCAGGCCGTTGGGACAGGCCTTGAAGCATTCGCCGCAGCGGGAGCAGAGGGAGAGGAACTGGGACTCTTCGATGGCCCAGGGGGGACGGGCTTCATGGCAAACCACCTCGGGTTTGCGGGAGCCTCCCAATGCCTGCGTCAGCCAGCGACAGAAAAAATGCGTCATGCCCACCCCTGATACCTATTAGGGGTTAATTTTATCCAAGTTTCCCTTCGCAAGCCAGAGAATAGCGCCGGCCAGGATCGCAAGCCGGGTTGCCCTTGTGTAAGCTAGGCGGGTCTTTTTGCAGGATTGAATGAACTCATGTGGTTATTTCTGTGGCGTGCTTCTCTGCTCTATGTCTTCCCCTTGCTGATGTGGGGCTACTGCCGCATCAAGGGGATCGAATTCGTCGAGCTCGACACCGGGGTTAACAGCCACAAGTGGGTGGTGCTGGCCGCCTATCTGCTCTACGTGCTGATCTGGCTGCTGCTCAACCGCTATCTCGAGCTGTTCCTGCGCCAACGGGGTCGCAAATGATCGAGCCCGGGCTCTGGGCCCTGCTGCTGCCGGGTGCGCTGCTGGCCATCGGCATTGGCTGGGGGATCGGGCGGCGCAGCGGCACGGCGCAAGCCCGGGAATTGCTGCTGAGCCAGGAGCGCCTGCAGATGCTGCAGGAGCGTTATGACGAGCTGCAGGATGAGCGGCTGCTGGGCCAGCAGAAGCTGGATCAGCAGCAGACCCTGCTGATCAAGCTCACCGCCCGTCTCAAGGATGCCGAGGCCACCCTGCGCAGCGAGCGGCTGGCCGCCGCCGAGAAGCTGCAACTGCAACAGGAGGCTGAACAGCGCCTCAGCCAGCAGTTCGAGAACCTCGCCAACCGGATCTTCGAGCAGAACTCGGGCAACTTCCGCGAACTGAACCAGAACAGTCTGGATCTGCTGCTCACTCCGCTGAAAGAGCAGCTCGAGGGCTTTCGCCGCCAGGTGGGGGAGACCCACGCCCAGGAGACGGCCCAGCGCCACAGCCTCAAGTTTGAATTGGAGCGCCTCGCCGAGCTCAACGCCCGCATGACCGAGGAGGCGGCGGCGCTGACTCGCGCCCTCAAGGGCGACAGCAAGCAGCAGGGCAACTGGGGCGAGGTGGTGCTGGCGCGCATCCTGAGCGAATGCGGCCTGCGCGAGGGTCACGAGTACCACACCCAGGTCAACATCGAGGTGGACAAGGGCAAGCGCTATCAGCCCGACGTCATCGTCCACCTGCCGCAGGACAAAGACATCATCATCGATGCCAAGGTGTCGCTGACCGCCTATGAGCGCTGGTACAACGCCGCTGACGAGCTGGAGAAGGCGGTCGCGCTGAAAGAGCACGTCGCCTCGGTACGCAACCACATCCGCGAGCTGGGCCGCAAGGATTACCAGCAGCTGCCCGGAGTACGCACCCTCGACTACGTGCTGATGTTCGTGGCGGTGGAGCCTGCCTTCCTCACCGCGGTGGAGGCCGACCCCTCGCTGGTGCGCTACGGTCTCGACAACAACATACTGCTGGTGAGCCCCACCAACCTGATGGTGGCGCTGCGCACCATAGAAAACCTGTGGCGCTACGAGCGGCAGAACCAGAATGCCCGCCAGATTGCCGAGCGGGCCGGCCGCCTCTACGAGAAGCTGCGGCTGTTCGTGGAGGAGATGCAGCAACTGGGGGGCAGCCTGCACAAGGCGCAGGAGAGCTACGACAAGGCGATGGGGCGGCTGGTCAACGGGCGCGGCAACCTGATCGCCCAGGTGGAGCGCTTTCGCGAGCTGGGGGTGGAGGTGACCAAGACCCTGCCCGAGCCGCTGGTCAACCGGGCGCTGGAACGGGAAGACCCGGCCGAGTGAGGTGGGGGCTCAAGTTTCATGCAACAAGAAGGGCAGCCAGTGGCTGCCCTTTTATATTTCTTCGTCCGCACAGGCTTTGCTCTTCGAACGCGTGAACTCACCGGCATGCGGATTGCCGCCCTGGTCGGTTATTGCCTCCAGAAGGAGGGGAAGAAGATCACCGCCACGGTCAGGATCTCGAGGCGTCCCAGCAGCATGCCGAACGACAGGATCCACTTGGCCGAGTCGGGCAGGGAGGCGAAGTTGGCGCTGGGGCCGATGACCGGGCCCATGCCCGGGCCCACGTTGGCCACGGCGGTGATGGAGCCCGAGATGGCGGTCAGGGGATCCAGTCCGATGGCGCCGAGCAGGGCGGCGATCAGCAAGATGATGGCGAAGTAGGCCAGCACGAACGAGATCATCGAGCGGATGATGGCGTCGTTGACCGGCCGGCCGTTGTACTTCTGCGGGAAGACCCCGGAGGGGTGCATCAGCTGGCGCATCTGCTTCTTGAACAGGGCGAAGGCCACCTGCACCCGGAAGATCTTGAGACCGCCGGCGGTGGAGCCGGAGCAGGCGCCAAGCGCCAGCAGCACGATGAAGATGATGCTGGTGAGCGGGCCCCAGGTGCCATAGTCGCCGAGACCATAGCCAGTGGTGGTGAGCACGGAGACGATGTTGAAGCTGCTGATGCGCAGGGCATCCGTGAAGTCGTAGGTGCCCCGCAACCAGAGATAGACGGTGACCACCAGGGTGACCCAGACCACCAGCCAGAAGAAGCCCCGCACCTGGGCATCCTTGAGCAGGCTGTGATCGCGCCGGCTCAGACTCTGGACGTAGAGCAGGAAGGGCAGGCCGCCGAGAAACATGAAGAGGGTGCCGATCCAGTGCGCCGAGTTGGAGAAGTGGGACATGGATTGATCGGAGGTGGAGTAGCCGCCGGTACTGAGGGTGGTCATGGCGTGATTGACCGCCTCGAACAGGGTCATGCCGCTCACCCAGTAGGCCAGGAAGCAGAGCATGGAGAGAACCAGATAGACCAGCACTATGTTGTTGGCCACCGTCTTGGCGCGCGGGGCACTTTTATCCGACCAGTCCGAGCTCTCGGTCTGGAACAGCTTCATGCCCCCCACGTTGAGGTAGGGCAGTACCGCCACCGCCATCACGATGAAACCCACCCCGCCCAGCCACTGCAGGATGGAACGCCACAACAGGATGCTGTGGGCCATGTTGTCGAGCCCGGACAGCACGGTGGAGCCTGTGGTGGTCACCCCCGACATGGTTTCGAAGTAGGCGTCGGTGAAGTTGATGTGGGTGATGAAGAAGAAGGGCAGGGCGCCAAAGATGCAGGCCACCACCCAGACCGAGGTGGTGAGCAGGAACATCTCCCGCACGCCGAGGTGAAACTCCGCCTTGCGGCCGTAATGAAGGCAGAGCAGGGCTGCGCCATGGGTGATCAGCACCGACTTGAGAAACTCGACGAACCCCTCTGAGCCGGTCAGCAGGGCCAGCAGGGTGGGCAGCCACATGAACAGGGCCAGTTTGGAGAGCACCAGCCCGAGGGTGAAGATGATGGGACGCAGCTTGATCATGCAAGATAACCTGGTCGTTGATTGACAAAAGACCCGGACAACCCCCTGGAGAGGCGGTGCCGGGTCTGCTTTGCGCTGCCTGGGTACATGGGCAGGTTACAGGAAGAAGGGACTAGGCTGGAACAAGCGTTCCACTTCCGGAATGTACTTCTTGTCCACTAGGAACATCACCACATGGTCGTCCTGCTGGATCTGGGTGCGATCGTGGGCGATCAGTACTTCATCCCCCCGAACCACGGCACCTATGGTGGTGCCGGGCGGCAGCTTGAGCTCTCCCACCGTCTTGCCGACCACCTTGGAGGTGTTCTCGTCACCGTGGGCGATGGCCTCGATGGCCTCGGCGGCACCGCGACGCAGGCTGTAGACGTTGGCGATGTCGGCCCGGCGCACATGGGTCAGCAGGGCCGAGATGGTGGCCTGCTGGGGCGAGATGGCGATGTCGATGGAGCCGCCCTGCACCAGATCCACGTAGGCGCTGCGCTGGATCAGCACCATGGTCTTCTTGGCGCCCATCTTTTTGGCGAGCAGGGCCGACATGATGTTGGCCTCGTCCTCGTTGGTCACCGCGATGAAGACGTCGATCTGGTCGATGTGCTCCTCCGCCAGCAACTCCTGATCCGCAGCATCGCCACAGAAGACGATGGTGTTCTCCAGCACCTCGGAGAGCTGCTCCGCCCGCTTCTGGCTGCGCTCGATCAGCTTCACGCTGTAGCGCTTCTCCAGCTGACGGGCGAGGCCGGCGCCTATGTTGCCGCCGCCGACGATCATGATGCGCCGGTAGGGGCTCTCGAGGCGCTGCAGCTCCGACATCACGGCGCGGATATGGCCCGCCGCCGCCACGAAGAACACCTCGTCATCCGCTTCTATGATGGTGGTGCCCTGCGGGCGGATGGAGCGGCCCTGACGGAAGATGGCCGCCACCCGGGTCTCGATGTTGGGCATGTGATCGCGCAGGGTGGAGAGGGCGTTGCCCACCAGCGGACCGCCATAGTAGGCCTTGACTGCCACCAGTCCCACCTTGCCGCCGGCGAAGTCCACCACCTGCAGGGCGCCCGGGTATTCGATCAGGCGGCGCACGTAGTCGGTCACCAGCTGCTCGGGGGCGATCAGGTGATCCACCGGCACGGATTCGGGCAGGAACAGCCGATCCCGCTCCACCAGATAGGCCGGGGAGCGAATGCGCGCCACCTTGTTCGGGGTGTTGAACAGGGAATAGGCCACCTGGCAGGCGATCATGTTGGTCTCGTCGCTGTTGGTGACCGCCACCAGCATGTCGGCATCCTGGGCGCCTGCTTCGCGCAGCACCTTGGGATGGGCGCCGTGGCCGTTCACCACCCGCAGGTCAAACTTGTCCTGCAGTTCGCGCAGCCGATCGCTGTCGGTATCGACTATGGTGATGTCGTTGTTCTCGCCGGCCAGGTTCTCGGCCAGGGTGCCGCCGACCTGACCGGCGCCCAGAATGATGATCTTCATAGAACCGCCTCATGGACGTCACCCTTGCCAGCTCTGCCTGTGCGCGCGGGGACAGTCATCAACATCATGAATCTCATAGGGAAAACGTGCTCGATATTGGGCAGTAACGGGTGCCGACCAGCGGCACCCCCGTACTTGCGGCCCTGCTTAGCGCTTGCTCAGCCTGGCGTAGTAGAAGCCGTCCATCTCGGCCTCGCCCGGCAGGAACTGGCGCCCCGGGCACTCCGGTGTGTCCTCTGCGTGCAGGGGCACCAGGGTGGCATCCGGCGTGGCCGCGAGGAAGGCGCGGATCTGATCGCGGTTCTCTTCCGGCAGCACGGAACAGGTGGCGTAGAGCAGAGTACCGCCGCTTTTCAGTTTCGACCAGAGGGCGCCGAGGATGCGGCGCTGCAGCTCGGCCAGCTCGCGAATGTCCTGATCCCGGCGCAGCCACTTGATGTCGGGGTGGCGGCGGATGACGCCGGTGGCGGAGCAAGGGGCATCCAGCAGGATGCGATCGAACTGCCCCTCTGGCCACCACTGATCCGGCGTGCTGGCATCGCCGTGGATCACCTTGGCGCTGAGGCCGATGCGATCCAGGTTCTCCTGCACCCGCTTGAGGCGGTTCTCGTCGGCATCGACGGCGACCACGCCGGCCAGCTTGGGTTGGCGCTCCAGCAGGTGAGCTGTCTTGCCGCCGGGGGCGGCGCAGGCATCCAGCACCCACTCGCCCGGTTGCGGGTCGAGCAGGGCGGCCGCCTGTTGTGCTGCGCCATCCTGTACCGAGCAGTCGCCGACCTCGAAGCCGGGCAGCTTGGTTACGTCGCAGGGACGCTCCAGCAGGATGCAATCCTCGCCCTCTTCACCGGCCACCGCATTGATGCCGGCGTCGGCCATGCGGGCCAGCATCTGCTCGCGGCTCTGGCGCTGGCTGTTGTTGCGGATCCACATGGGCGGGCGCTGGTTGTTGGCCTCCATGATGAACTCCCACTCCTCCGGATAGGCCTGACGCAGACGCTTGGTAAGCCACTCGGGGTGGCCGAGGCGCACGCTCGGCACGCGGTCGATACGCAGCAGAATGACTTCGGCGCTGCGCTGGAAGTTGCGCAGCACGCCGTTGATGAGGCCGCGCAGAGAGGTACCCTTGAGCAGCTTGACGGCGTTGACGGTCTCGGCCACCGCGGCGTGAGCCGGAATGCGGGTGTAGATGAGCTGATAGAGACCGACCAGGATGAGGTAGTGGAAGATGCGGCTCTTGTTCTTGAGCGGCTTGTCCATCATCTCGCCGACCGCCGCATCGAGGCGGGGCAGCCAGCGCAGGGTACCGTAGCAGAGTTCTTGCAGGAGGGCGCGATCGCGGGGCGCAACCTTCTCCTGGGCAGCAGGCAGAACGGCTGAGAGGGACTGGCCCTGATCCAGCACCTGTTGAATGACGAGAGCAGCCTGTGCGCGTGTTTTCATAGTGTTACCTTAGATGCGCAAGTCGGGGCCTGGGCCCCGCCTTGTGTCAATTCAGTTCAATTCAATTGCGTGCCGGGTTCAAACCAGTCGCGGCGAGAGTTGAGCAGATCCGTCACGGACATCGCCTTCTTGCCGGGCGGCTGTAGGGTCAGCAGGCGCAGTACCCCCTTGCCGGTGGCGACATCGATCCCCTGCTTGTCGGCCTTGAGCAGGGTGCCGGCGCGCTGGCCATGATCCTGTGTGATGACCTCGGCCTGCCATACCTTGACGGTCTGATCGGCTACCTCGAACCAGCTGATGGGCCAGGGGTTGAAGGCGCGGATGCAGCGCTCGATGGCGACGGCCTCCATCGACCAGTCGATGCGGGCCTCTTCCTTGGAGAGCTTCTCGGCGTAGTTGGCAAGCGCATCGTCCTGCGCCTCGGCGGCGGTGTTGCCAGTGGCCATGGCGTTGATGGTGTCGACCAGCGCCTGCGGGCCCAGCTCGGCCAGCTTGTCATAGAGGCTGGCGGAGGTCTCGTCGGCGGCGATAGGGCAGCTTACCTTGCGGATCATGGCGCCGGTATCCAGCCCCACATCCATCTGCATGATGGTGACGCCGGTTTCGGCATCGCCCGCCCAGATGGAACGCTGGATCGGGGCGGCGCCGCGCCAGCGCGGCAGCAGGGAGCCGTGCACGTTGATGCAGCCCAGACGCGGGGTATCGAGCACCACCTTGGGCAGGATCAGGCCGTAGGCCACCACCACCATCAGGTCGGCGCCAAGGGCAGCCAGTTCGGCCTGGGTCTCTTCCTTGCGCAGGGAAGCCGGTTGATAGACCGGCAGATCGTGGGCCAGCGCCAGCTCCTTGACCGGGCTGGCGGTGAGCTTCTGGCCGCGGCCGGCGGGCTTGTCCGGCTGGGTATAAACGGCGACGACCTCGTGGTCGGAAGACAACAACGCCGCCAGGTGACGGGCGGCGAAGTCGGGAGTACCGGCAAAAATCAGTTTCAACTTATTCAATGGGGCAGATCCTCAGAGGACTTTGCGATCTTCACGGGCCATCTTTTCCAGCTTCTGGCGAATGCGTTGGCGCTTGAGCGGGGAGAGGTAATCCACAAACAGCTTGCCGACCAGATGGTCCATCTCATGCTGGATGCAGATGGCGAGCAGATCGTCTGCTTCCAGCTCGAATGCCTTGCCGTGGCGATCCAGTGCGCGCACCTTGACCCACTCGGCGCGGGGCACCAGGGCACGGCTGCCGGGCACGGAGAGACACCCTTCCTCGATGCCGGTGCTGCCGGCCTGCTCGATGATCTCGGGGTTGATCAATACCAGAGGATCTTCACGGTTTTCAGAGACATCGATCACTATGATGCGCTGATGAATGTCGACCTGAGTGGCGGCGAGGCCAATGCCTTCCTCCGCGTACATGGTTTCGAACATATCATCTACAATGTGTTGTAACTCGGGTGTAAAGGTCTCGACAGGGGCTGCGACGGTACGCAGACGCTCATCGGGGAAACGCAATACATCTAGAATGGCCATAGTTTTTTCTTTAGTTTCGTATAAATGCAGTCAATATTGGCGTAATTCTAGTCATTTACGCCGACAAAAAACAGCAACACTTTGCGCGCAGAAGTAACAGGGAGTGTTATGTATCTGAAGCAAACCATCCTCGCCTGCCTGTTGGCCACGTTGAGCCAGGGAGCTCAGGCCGACCAGCTCAAACTGAAGGCAGGCTATCCCGAGACCTATGTGGTGCAAAAAGGCGACACCCTCTGGGATATTTCCGGCCAGTATCTGGCAGAGCCCTGGCTCTGGCCAAGGCTCTGGAACATCAACCCGCAGATCGCCAATCCCCACTGGATCTACCCGGGTGACGTGCTGCACCTGAGCTGGGTCAATGGCGAGCCGCGGCTCGGCAAGGCAACCCAGGGCGGCAAGCAGGTGATCCGCCTCTCTCCCAAGAGCCGCTACGAGAACAAGGCCAATCCCATTCCGACCCTGCCGCTCAGCGAGATAGGCCCCTTCCTGCAGACCGACCATATTCTGGCAAACAGCCAGCAGGCGAAGCAGTTGCCCTACGTGCTCGGTAATGATGAGGCCCATATCGGCATGCTGGAGGGCGATACCCTCTACGTGCAGGGTTCGCTGATCCCGGGCCAGGATTACGGCATCTACCACCCTGGCGCCATCTACAAGGATCGGAAAACCGGCGAGCAACTTGGGCAGGAGGCGGTCTTCGTCGGTACGGCCAGGGCGGAGGCCCTGCTGCCGGATGGCCGTACCCGGGTCACCCTCAGCCACAGCAAGCGGGAAGTGTATCAGGGAGACAAGCTGATGCCGTTCCCGCCGCAGGAGAGCCTCTCTGCCGTGTTTACACCCAAGGCGGCCCCCGTCATCTCACCCGGCTATATCGTCGATCTGCCGAGCAAGGCCCGGGGCGGCGGCAAGTTCGATGTCGTGCTCATCAACAAGGGTCTGCGGGATCAGGTGGCACCCGGCGATGTGCTGGAGATCCTGCGACCCGGGACTCGGCTGGTGAGCAAGAATGGCAAGGTCGCCTATCGGGAGTACTCTTCCGTCTATGACAAGGCCTTCTATTCTGCCGGCAAACCACCGCTCCCCTCGGAGGCGGTGGCGCGGGTCATGCTGTTCAAGGTGTATGACAAGTTGAGCTACGGGCTGATCCTGCAAAGCCAGAACATGGTCGGCACCGGCTATCAGGTCAGCAACTTCTGACGTGACGCTTCCATCCGGGCGACTCGCGCTGTGGCTGACACTGGATGCCGTCACCGGTATCGGCCCGGTCACTGCCGCTCGTCTGCTCGCCCATTTCGGCGGCGACATCGCCGCCCTGTTCGACTCGGAAGATGGCACCTTGCGAGAACTGGGTCTGCAAAGTGCCCAGATCCGGCAGATGCGATGGCCTCTGCCGGTGGTCGAACAGGGGCTGAGCTGGGCAGCCGAGCCCGGCAATCATCTTCTCTGCCCCGACGATCCCGCCTATCCACCTCTGCTCAAGGAGATCCCAGCCGCCCCTCTGTTGCTCTACTGCCGCGGCAATCTGGCAGCACTGTCTGTTCCCCAGCTGGCGATGGTCGGCACGCGCCACCCGACCTATGCCGGCAAGGACAATGCTGCCCGCCTCTGCAGCGAGCTGGTCGCGTGCGGATTGGCCATTACCTCAGGTCTGGCGCTTGGCATCGATGGGATTTGTCATCAACAGGCGCTGACAAACAGGGGGATCACCCTGGCAGTGCTGGGCTCCGGGCTCGACAGCATCTACCCAAAGCGTCATCAGGGGCTGGCAGAGCAGATCATGGCGCAGGATGGTGTGCTCATCTCCGAGCTGGTGCCCGACAAGGGGCCGCTGGCGGAGCACTTTCCACGGCGCAATCGCATCATCAGCGGCCTGTCGCTGGGAACCCTGGTGGTGGAGGCGGCCGAGCAGAGCGGTTCGCTCATCACGGCCCGTTACGCGCTAGAACAGGGACGGGATGTCTTCGCCGTGCCGGGGGCACCACAGAACGGGCAGGCGCAGGGCTGCAACAAATTAATCCAGCAGGGGGCCAAACTTGTGTTGAACGCGGCCGATATAGTGGAAGAGCTGCCGGGATTCTGTGCCTTGAGGCATCAAGGGACGGATATGTCTGAGCAGCAGCATAATAGCGAATTGCCTTATGCCGATTTGTTGGATAACGTAGATTACGAGACCACGAGCGTGGATACCGTTGCCGAGCGGACCCAGCTTCCTGTCGCAGTGGTATTGGGCAGGTTGGTTGAGCTGGAGCTGGCCGGAGCAGTGATGGCGGTAGCCGGTGGATACGTCAGAGCGAGGAGGGCGAATCATGTTTGATGTATTGATGTACCTTTTCGAGACCTACATCCACAGCGATGCAGATGTGACGGTCGAACAGAACGAACTCACCGATGAACTGAGCCGCGCCGGTTTCGACAAGGAGGAGATCGAGAAGGCACTCGACTGGCTGGAAAGACTGGCCAATTTGCACGACAGCGAGCGGGAGGTCTATGTGGCCGCCAGCACGCAAGGCTCGATGCGTATCTATGCCCCGCAAGAACTGGCCCGTCTAAGCACCGAGTGCCGCGGCTTCCTGCTGTTTCTGGAGCAGGCCCAGGTGCTCAACGCCGAAACCCGTGAAATCTGCATCGAGCGTCTGCTCGAGCTGGACAAGCCGGATATCGAGCTGGATGACCTGAAGTGGGTGGTCATGATGGTGCTCTTCAACGTTCCCGGCAGTGAAAACGCCTACCAGCAGATGGAAGAGCTGGTGTTTGACGAGTCAGATGGCGTCATCCACTGACAGCCCGCAGCCGCGCTGGTAGAATCCGGATCATCTGGATTTCAAGGCGCGGCCCATGTCAAAGATCGATCACCACCTCTTTTCTGCCCACGAGCATGCGCTTGAACGTGAGCCATGCCCGCAGTGTGGTGCCGAGCTGGTGATCCGCCAGGGCAAGCACGGCCCTTTTCTGGGCTGTTCCGCCTACCCCGCCTGCGACTTCATTCGCTCCCTGACCCCCTCCGGCCGTGACATCGAGAAAGTGCTCGAGGGCTCTGCCTGTCCGGACTGTGGCCAGCCGCTGGCGATCAAGAAGGGGCGCTATGGGTTGTTCGTGGGCTGTACCCAATATCCGGCCTGTCAGCACATCGAATCCCTGCAGGAGAGTGACGATACCCAGGTACTCTGTCCCGAGTGCGGCAAGGGTCATCTGATCAGCCGTACCTCGCGTTATGGCAAGCAGTTCTACTCCTGCGACGGATATCCCCACTGCAAATATGTCGTCAATGACAAGCCGGTTGCCATGCCTTGTCCGCAGTGCGGCTGGGGCATCATGGTGGAGAAAAAGGTGCGGGGGAGCGTGCGCTGGATCTGTCCGCAAAAGAAATGCGGCCACCAGAGCGAGCGGGTATAATCGCGCCGCCTTGAGCGAATTGAAACGTTTTCGGCAACCTTCCACCCCCCACTTGGAGTAAGGAAATTCCCGCCATGACTAAACCTTTCGTTGCCGTATTGATGGGCTCTGATTCCGATTTTCCCGTGATGCAGACCACTCTTGAGGTTCTCAAGTCGTTCGACATCGCGGTGGAAGTGAAGGTGACTTCCGCACACCGTACCCCGGCGGCGACCCACCAGTACGTAACCGATGCCGAAGCCCGTGGCTGCAAGGTATTTATCTGCGCCGCCGGTCTGGCCGCTCACCTGGCAGGTGCCGTGGCTGGCATCACTACGCGTCCCGTGATCGGCGTGCCCATTGATGGTGGCCCGCTCAAGGGGCTGGATGCCCTGCTTTCCACCGTGCAGATGCCGGGTGGTGTGCCGGTGGCAACCGTGGCTATCGGTAAAGCCGGTGCCAAAAATGCCGGCTATCTGGCCGCCCAGATGCTGGCGGTGGCCGATGATGAACTGGCGGCCAAGGTTCGGGCCGAGCGCCAGAAGAATGCCGACGAGGTGCTGGCCAAGGATGCCGCCCTGCAGGCTCAACTCAAGTAAGCCCCGAGAAGGCAACCACGGTCAGCCTCGCTCTCTGCTGTTGGCAGGGGGATGAAGGGGGCTGCGGTGGTTGCCACCCTGCGGGGTCAACCTTAATTTATGATGAGGCGACAGCCCGGCTGTCGCATTTTTTATGTCCAAAGAATTTGAACTTGCTGTTGCCGCACTCCAGCACGATGGGGTGATTGCCTACGCTACCGAAGCGGTTTTTGGCCTGGGATGTGACCCCGATTCCGAAGCGGCGGTACAACGCCTGCTGGCGATCAAGCAACGACCGGTAGAGAAAGGGTTGATCCTGATTGCCGCCGACCTGGCCCAGCTGCAGGATTACATCGATTTGGACCAGCTCACCAGCGAGCAGCTGGCCAGGGTGGAGGCCAGCTGGCCCGGTCCCTTTACCTGGATCATGCCGGCTCGTCCCGATACGCCGGCCTGGCTGACCGGGCAATTTGACACCCTGGCCGTGCGCGTTACGGCCCATCCACAGGTACAGGCGCTGTGCCGCGCCTTTGGCAAGCCGCTGGTCTCCACCAGTGCCAATCTGACTGGTGAGGAGCCTGCCCGCCGGCTGGCCGACATCGGCGAATTGCTGGCCAGCCAGCTGGCCTATATCCTGCCAGGCGAGGTGGGGGGGCAGGCCAACCCATCCGAGATCAAGGATGCCAGAACCGGTGCCGTCATTCGCCCCTCCTGAGCGGCGTTGGTGACGAGGTCTGGTGGCTATGCGGACGGGCGGAGTGCCGGTTCGAGGACATGACAATAATAGGGTCAGGCGACGATCCTGGCTGACTGGAGACAAGATGAGCAAACCGGATGTGGCCCAGGTCAAGGCCTTCCTGCTGCAGTTGCAGGACGACATCTGCCGTGGACTGGAGCAGGCTGACGGTGCCGGGCACTTTGTGGAGGATGCCTGGCAGCGTGAGGGGGGCGGCGGTGGTCGTACCCGGGTGCTGCGCCATGGCGCCGTGATCGAACAGGGGGGCGTCAACTTCTCCCATGTTTATGGCGATGCCATGCCGGCTTCCGCCACGGCCCATCGTCCCGAGCTGGCTGGCCGCAGGTTCGAGGCCATGGGTGTGTCGCTGGTGATCCATCCACACAACCCCTACGTGCCGACCAGCCATGCCAACGTGCGTTTCTTCATCGCGGAAAAGGAGGGGGAGGCGCCCATCTGGTGGTTCGGAGGGGGCTTCGATCTGACGCCCTTCTATCCGTTCGAAGAGGATGTTCGGCACTGGCATCAGGTCTCCCACGACCTCTGCCAGCCGTTTGGCGACGACATCTATCCCGAGTTCAAGTCCTGGTGCGATCGCTACTTCTTCCTCAAGCATAGAGGCGAGACCCGCGGTGTCGGCGGTCTCTTCTTCGACGATCTCAATCGCTGGCCGTTTGCCGACAGCTTTGCCTTCATGCGAGCGGTGGGTGAAGGCTACCTCGCCGCCTATCTGCCGATTGTCGAGCGACGCAAAGGAGATGCCTATGGCGAGCGGGAGCGGGAGTTCCAGCTATATCGCCGCGGTCGCTACGTGGAATTCAATCTGGTATATGACCGCGGTACCCTGTTTGGTCTGCAGACGGGGGGGCGCACCGAGTCGATCCTGATGTCGATGCCGCCATTGGCCCGCTGGGAGTATGACTGGCAACCGGAGGCTGGCAGCCCGGAGGCGCAGCTCTACACCGACTATCTCAAGCCGCGTGAGTGGCTGTGAAGCAAGGGGCCATCGCGGCCCCTTCTTGTTGCCGATATTCGACTTGTTCCCGCGGGGGAAAACCCGTTAAATCGGGAGATTGCCCTCTAAAGGAACGCCTTGATGGATCGTTATCTGGTTTTTGGCCACCCGGTGCGCCACAGCAAATCCCCCTTCATTCATACCCTCTTTGCCCGGCAGACCCAGCAAGAGCTGGAATATGGTCTGGCCGAGCCGGCAGTCGAGGAGTTCGCCACCGCATTGCGTGCCTTCTTTACCCAGGGCGGCAAAGGGTGCAACGTTACAGTCCCCTTCAAAGAGCAGGCATTTTCCCTGGTCGACCGGCTGAGCCCCAGGGCCAAACGGGCGGGGGCGGTCAATACCATCAAGTTGACCGATGACGGCGTATTGCTGGGGGACAATACCGATGGGGCCGGGTTGGTGGCTGACCTCAAGTCCCATGGGATGAATTTGGCCGGCAGCAGGATCCTGTTGCTAGGAGCGGGTGGTGCGGCGCGCGGCGCCCTGGCGCCCTTGCTGGCCGAACAGCCGGCCGAAGTGGTGATCGCCAACCGGACCCACGCCCGGGCCGAGCAGCTGGCGGCCGAGTTTGCTGATCTGGGGTCCGTCAGTGCCCAGACTTACCCGCAGCTAGCCGGTCCTTTCGATCTGATCATCAACTCCACCTCTGCCAGTCTGCAGGGAGAGCTCCCGCCTCTGGATCCTGCCCTGATCCATGCCGACATCGCTATCTACGACATGATGTATGGTGCGACGGATACCCCTTTTATTGGTTGGGCCAGACAACATGGTGCCCGCCAGGCCATGGACGGGCTGGGCATGCTGGTGGAACAGGCGGCCGAAGCGTTTACCGTGTGGCGCGGAATCCGGCCAGGGACTAAACAGGTATTGAGAGAACTGCAACGCAATCTGGGGACCCTATGAATCAAGGCATCCTGTTTCCCGAGCTGGCGGACTGGCAACCGCATGAACAGCGCATCCATTTTCCCGCCCAGCAGATGGGGGCACTGGTCGACTGCTACATCAGCCGCCGGCGACTGGAAAAAATGACCGGTCTCTCCCTGGCCAGGGAGGAGGACATACTGCGGGCCTTCGAAAGCGTACGTTTTGACATCGAAGAGATGGCTGAAAAACTCATTGAAGAACAAGAGTTTGCAGAGGATGGTGCAATCTATCTGTGATTTTTACGAGTTTTTTCTCAAAGCAGCGGAACTTGTACCAAGAGACGTGGACTAACTAGATAGTTGAGGAAGTGCTAGCTAGTCACCTTTATAACGCCCCGGTATTCGTACTGGGGATTTTTTTATCTGCATGAAAAGTAAGAAAATTTATGTAATTCATTTTCCGTGAAACTAAATTACATAAATTACTTTCACTTTCTGCTGCTTTGCTATACAGTTAACAACGTAGGGTACAGAGGTAAGATGTTCTATCTTTCAGACCTTTTATTTCACGTAATTGAATGTGGCTGAATAGCAGCCCCGGTGAGTCATCATCGGGGCGTTTTTTTATGGGTTGCGTTTAGAGTAAATGCTTTAATGTTGGTGAATATTTGTTAGAATGAAAGGGCTTCTTGAGGAAAAACCAGTCGTCTTTGTTCTCAAGATTTAGCTTCTTCCCAATTTTTGAACTGATTGTTTAAGGCCGGTACTGCATCTGCAGCATCGGCCTCATTTTTATCCCTCCACCACAGAAAATGTAATTAAATTTCATTTTGGTACTTATTAAGCGATATCGCCGCTTTTTCTCTGCATGAATTTGAAAACGTTGCCAATGGGATGAAAAGTTAATTGTTATATAAAATTAACTGTTTATCCCATTGATCAATATGGTTATTCAGATTTTTGGAGGGAGGTAAGCCAAGCGTGGATGGAGGGCAGAGAAGGGGACTCACAGGCTGAAAGCCTTTCAATCAGCGGAGGAGCCGCTCCGCCAATTGCATGGTTGTTTGCCGCATCAACAAGAGGGGAGCTATTCCTCGATCGACTCTTGTTCGTCGTCAATCACCTCATCGGCGCCAGCCTGATACCAGCCGGTCAGCGTCTGGGCCAGCTTTTCCACCCCGATGTTGTTCAGCGAGGAGAAGGCTTCCACCTGGATATGCGGGCCCAGTGCCGCCACGGCCTGGCGTACCTTGATGACCTGATTGTTGCGCGGGCCCGGGCTCAGCTTGTCGGCCTTGGTCAGCAGTAGCATGACAGGCAGTGCGCGGTGGGCGCTCCACTCCAGCATGTTCATGTCGGTATCTTTGAGCGGGTGACGGATATCCATCAGGATCACCAGCCCTTTCAAGGACTCGCGACGCTGCAGATATTCAGCCAGGGACTTTTGCCACTTAAGCTTCATTTCCAGCGGAACTTGCGCATAACCGTAACCCGGCAGGTCGACCAGACGCTTGCCCGGCTCCAGCTCGAACAGGTTGATCAACTGGGTGCGACCCGGGGTCTTACTGGTACGCGCCAGGTTCTTGTGCTTGGTCAAGGTATTCAATGCAGATGACTTACCGGCGTTGGAACGGCCGGCAAACGCAATCTCGACACCCCCATCATTTGGCAGGTGACGGATGTCGGGTGCGCTGGTCACAAAATGCACCTTATTGAAATTCAGAGTTTGTGTATCCAACGTAAATTCCCCATAGAGATAGAGGGTTATAGAGTTACTTTTTTGTGAAATCGTGTAAAATGGCGTCGCTTAAACGCGTTTATTTTAACATGCCTTCAGCGGCATGGGATCTGGAAGCCTAATAACGAGAAGTTGGAACGCCATGAAGAACCTAGTCATTACTCTTGCTCTGATGGTTGGCGTAACGGGGATGGCACAAGCCAAGGGCGATGCCGCTGCGGGACAAACCAAGGCTGCCGTTTGCGCGGCCTGTCACGGACCGGACGGAAACAGCCTTGTCGACATGTATCCCAAGATTGCTGGTCAGCACGCATCATATATCAAAAAGCAGTTAGTTGAACTGAAGGCTGCAGCTTCCGGCCAAACTGGTCGGGTTGCTCCCATCATGGGGCCGATGGCGCTTCCCCTGTCCGAGCAGGACATGGAGGACCTGGCTGCCTACTTCTCCAGCCAGAAGGTGACGCCGATCGCCGTGCCCGATGATGCTGTGGCGGCAGGCAAGGCGCTCTACATGGGGGGCGACATGAGCCGCGGTCTGGCTGCCTGTACCGCCTGTCATGGTCCTCGTGGTTCCGGGGTCGAGCAGGCCAAGTATCCAAGCCTCTCCGGCCAGCACCCAGCCTACATCAAGGCCCAGCTCACCGCCTTCAGGGCTGCCGCTCGTGACAATGATCCGAACGGCATGATGCGGGACGTGGCCAAGAAGCTGACCGATCAGGATATCGAAGTGCTGTCCAAATATGTGGCGGGTCTGCACTGATTGCGGTCGTTTATCCAGCCCGTTGATATTGACGAGGAGCCAGTGGCTCCTCGTTTCTTTTTGGCCTTTAACACCATTTGGCCAATTTTTTCTCACATTGTTGTAAGAGATCTCCCATTCATGAGCCTGGCCAGGGCTTAAAAAATTCGGGAATAATGCTTAGTAATTCATTAATTTCAATATGTTAAATGACAATAGATGGATTATTTCCGTTTGAAAACGTTCCTGGTGGATTGAGCCACTTTATTAAGTTGATACAGTGGATGCATGGAGTGGCCCGCAGGGCAGTTCACGACAGGGATGACGTGAAAGACAGGATGTCGAGGCGGCAGGACGCCACGGAGCCATGCAAGTGGCAGGCAAAGGATTGAAAAACCAGGATGGTGACCGTTCAGGAAGAGCGGGGCTGCGGGACGCAACCACCCCAGAAGATGACCGGACGTCGTCGGCATGGGTCAGGCAAGCACACGCACATTCAGGATCGACCAATTAAGGTCAGGACGACCACACACAAAGATATGATGCGCAGACGTATCACCACGGACAGGGTGATTTGCAGCCAGGGATGGGACTCGCATAAACATATCAAGGCAGCTTCGGCTGCCTTTTTTCTTTTGGGTCATTAACCCGCCCGGTCATTCTGTGTCAAAATACCAGCAACATGCCCAGAGGATGCCGATCCTGCGGTATTTGGCGGTCATTCATGGCCGGATGGGTGCGGGATCCCACTTTTTGTTTCTCGTCCATCACTCCCGGTATCAGCATCCTCCCCGGCCCACATCAGGCCGGGAACGGGTTTCAATCCAGTTATTTGTCGGAGTCAGTCATTCATGTCGGCTAAACAACCCAATCGCAAGCCCGCCGGTAAGCGCAAAGAATCAGAGGCCAGTGCCCAGGAAGGCCGTGAGCGCAAGCGCGCCGCCAAGCGCAAGGGCTTGAAGGCCGGATCCCGCCAGCAAGTCGAGCAGAGCGGCAAGAAAGGCGGTACCAAGCAGGCCAAGGACCCGCGTATCGGTTCCCGCAAGCCCGTCGCGCTGATCGTGGAAGAGAAGGGTGGCAAGCCGGTGGCGCCCAAACCCGCCAAAGAGAAGAAGCTGGTGATGACACCCGAGCAGGAGTTGGCCTCCATCGAGAATGATGATCGCCTCAATGACCTGCTGGATCGTCTGGATGCTGGTGAAACCCTGGAAGCGACCGAGCAGGCCTGGGTCGATCAGAGGGTCGATCGCTATCAGGAGCTGATGGACGAGCTTGGCATCATCGACAACGATGACGACGAAGACGACATGGACTTTGATGATGCCGACTTTGACGAGCCGAACCAGCCTGCCTCCGAAGAGGAGCTGTGGGATCGTTTCACTCAGGTTGACTATCAGCCGGAGCCCAAGCCTGAGCCGAAGAAAAAGTGATGAGTGGATGGATGCTGGCCGCCCTGTTGGGCGGCCTGATTTTGTTGGGGCTGGCCTTCTATGCCGGTTCCCTGCTGGCCCGTCTCAAGCGCCAGCACGACAGCCAGCAGCAGGCCATCGCGGCCCGCAATGAGCGTATTCTCGAGAGCGTCAGGGTCATCGCCCACGCGGTACGAGACGGCCAGTGCGACTACTCCGAGGGTGCCATCCGGCTGACCAACCTGCTCGATGCACTGCAGATCAAGGGCGGTCGTGCCTTTGCCGGTGAATTTCCGGGGCTGTACGGTCTCTACGAGAAGGTGAAAGAGATGCCGACCCATGAGGCGAGGCGGGCCCTCAAGCGCAATGAAATCATGAAGATGGATCTCGAACGCAGTGGCTATGAGGCCGAGCTGGAGGCGCAGATCCTCAAGGATGTGGCCCGACTGAAGGATTTTCAGTTAAGCCGGTGAGCCAATAACAACAAGAGGAAGCAAGCGTGCAAGCAGAACAGATTGTGTGGGATCAGGCCCTGATCGAAAAATATAATTACAGCGGCCCGCGTTATACCTCCTATCCCACTGCGCTGGAGTTCAATGAGGGCTTCGGTTATCCGGACTTCGTCCAGGCCGCGAGCCAGTATCCGGCGCGCAACCTGTCGCTTTACGTGCACATCCCCTTCTGTCACAAGCTCTGCTACTACTGCGGTTGCAACAAGGTGATCACCCGTCACCGCCACAAGGCTGACCAGTACCTCGATTACCTCGAGCAGGAGATCAAGGCACAGGCCCCGCTGTTCAAGGAACGGCTGGTGACCCAGCTGCACTGGGGCGGCGGCACGCCCACCTATCTGGATGAACCCCAGACCCGCCGACTGATGACCATGTTGCGGGAGCACTTCCATTTCGCCGAAGAGGGGGAGATCAGCATCGAGGTGGATCCGCGCGAGATCGAGCTCTCCATGCTGGACGTGCTGCGGGAAATCGGCTTCAACCGCATCAGTCTTGGCGTGCAGGATTTCAACAAGGAGGTCCAGGTCGCGGTCAACCGCGAGCAGGACAACGACTTCATCCGCGCCATGCTGGAGCGAGCCCGCGAACTGGGTTTTCGTTCCACCAACCTGGATCTCATCTACGGCCTGCCCCATCAGAACCGTGAGAGCTTCCACCACACCTTGGAAGAGGTGCTCAAGACCGACCCGGCGCGCCTCTCCATCTTCAACTATGCCCACCTGCCGAGCCGTTTTGCCGCTCAGCACAAGCTGAAGGAGGCGGACATGCCGGCGCCGCAGGAGAAGCTGGCCATGCTGCAGGACACTATTGCCTTTCTGACCGGCCGCGGCTACCAGTTCATCGGCATGGATCACTTCGCCAAGCCAGACGACGAACTGGCGGTGGCCCAGCGTGAGGGCAAGCTGCATCGCAACTTCCAGGGCTATACCACCCAGGGGGATTGTGACCTGCTGGGGCTGGGGGTCTCCTCCATCAGCATGATTGGTGACGCCTATTCCCAGAACCAGAAAGAGCTCAAGGCCTACTACGCCCAGGTGGAAACGCTGGGGCACGCCCAGTGGAAGGGGTGCTCCCTCAACCGGGACGACCTGATCCGCCGCGAGGTGATCAAGCGCCTTATCTGTGATTTTTCCCTGAACTTTGCCGCCGTCGAGCAGGCCCATGGTCTGGTGTTCAGGGAGTACTTCGCGGAGGATCTCAAACTGCTGCAGACCTTCATCGATGACGGTCTGGTGCGCATGACCGAAGAGGGGCTGGAGGTGGTCTCCACCGGTCAGCTGCTGATCCGCAACATCTGCATGTGCTTCGATGTCTACCTGCGGAGCAAGGCACGCCAGCAGCAGTTCTCCCGGGTGATCTAAGCCGGTCGATGTTGTTGGAAAATAAAAAAACCGCCTCTCGGCGGTTTTTTTATTGGGCTTGGCTGTACTCAGCGCTGGGCTGCGCGGGCGCTCAGCTCGGCCTTTTCGCTCTCGCTCAGGAAGGCCAGGGTTAGGCCATTCTGCTGGGCGGTGCGGATCTCGCTCACCGTCATGCCGGCGGCCGGAGCGGCTACTTCATATTCGTGGGGCAGGTCGATCCCCTCTACCGCCGGGTCGTCGGTGTTGAGACAGGCCAGCACGCCGGCGGCCAGGAACTGGCGGATCGGGTGCTCGCTCAGGCTCGCCACCGTGGTGGTCTGAATGTTGGAGGTGAGGCAGGATTCGATGCCGATGCGGTGCTCGGCCAGGTAGGCCATCAGGGCTGGATCCTGAATGGCTTTGACGCCGTGGCCGATACGCTCGGCCCCCAGCTCGCGAATGGCCTGCCACATGCTCTCGGGGCCGGCGGCTTCACCGGCGTGCACGGTGACGCGCATGCCCGCATCGCGCACCCGGCGGAAGTGCTCGGTGAACAGCTCGCCCGGGAAGCCCAGCTCGTCGCCGGCCAGATCGATGGCAACCAGCCGATCGCGATGGGCCAGGCAGGCATCCAGCTCCTGCTTGCACTGCTCGGTGCCGAAGGTGCGGCTCATGATACCGATCAGGTTGGTCTTGATGCCGAAGTCGCGGCTACCGGCCGCTACGCCGTCGATGATGGCTTCGACCACGCCCTGCGGGTGCAGCTTGTGAGCCATCGCCATGTAGACCGGGCTGAAGCGCAGCTCAGCATAGTCGATGCCGGCGCGCAGCAAGTCTTCCACGTTTTCGTAGGCCACCCGGCGGCAGGCATCGTAGTCGGCCAGCACGGCTACGCCCCAGTCCAGTTTCTTCAGGAAGGCGACCAGGCTAGGCTCGTTCTCGACGATCTGCACATGCGGGCGCAGCGCTTCGAGTTCGTCTGCCGGCAGCTGAATGTTGTGCTGACGGCCCAGCTCGAGGATGGTCTGCGGACGGATGTTGCCGTCCAGATGGCGGTGCAGGTCGGTCAGGGGAAGAGATCTGTCAATCATGATGGCGCCTTCTTCGAGTCGGGTTGGAAAGCCTGCCATTCTAGGCGGGGCTTCCAAAAAAGATACCCCGTTTGAAATCAAACGGGGTCTTATTGGTCGGCGATTTGCCAAGGCGTGATGGGAATCGTTTTTCCTCGGGACTCAGGAGAGGTCGAGTTCCTTCAGCTTGCGGGTGAGGGTATTGCGTCCCCAACCGAGCAGGCGTGCCGCCTCCTGTTTGTGGCCATGGGTGTGATCCAGCGCGGTTTCCAGCATGATCCGCTCGAACTGGGGCAGGGCATCGGCCAGGATGTCGGTCTCCCCCAGTGCCAGCTTGGCGGCAACCCAATCCTGCAACTGCTGTTGCCAGCCGCCGGACAGCGCCGGCTGGCCCGGCTCAGCGGTGCTGGTGATGGGGGTCAGCAGCTCGGTGGGCAGGTCGCTCACCAGCACCTCCTGCCCCGAGGCCATCACGGTGAGCCAGCGGCAGACGTTCTCCAGCTGGCGCACGTTGCCGGGCCAGGGCAGACGGCTGATATAGGCCTGGGTATCCGGATGCAGGCTCTTGGCCTCCACGTTCAGCTCCTTGGCTGCCCGCAGCAGAAAGTGACGGGCCAGTTGGGGAATGTCTTCGCGCCGCTCCTTGAGGGCGGGAATGTGGATGCGGATGACGTTGAGGCGGTGGAACAGGTCTTCCCGAAACTCGCCGTCGGCCACCCGCTTCTCCAGGTTCTGGTGGGTGGCGGCGATGATCCGCACATCCACCTGTACCGGCTGATGGCCACCGACCCGGTAGAACTGGCCGTCGGCCAGTACCCGCAGCAGCCGGGTCTGCACATCCAGCGGCATGTCGCCTATCTCGTCGAGAAACAGGGTGCCACCGTCGGCCTGCTCGAAGCGGCCGTGGCGGATGTTGTTGGCACCGGTGAAGGCCCCCTTCTCATGGCCGAACAGTTCCGATTCGATGAGATCTTTCGGGATGGCCGCCATGTTGAGTGCGATGAAGTTCTTGTGGGCGCGCGGGCTGTGCTTGTGCAGGGCATGGGCGACCAGCTCCTTGCCGGTGCCGCTCTGGCCGTTGATCAGCACCGAGATGCTGGAGCGTGACAGCCGGCCGATGGCGCGGAACACCTCCTGCATGGCCGGCGCCTCGCCGATGATCTCCGGGCTGCTGGCCGGATCCTGCTGGCGTGCCTTGCGCTTGGTGCGCTGCTCCTTGAGGTGATTCTCGGCGCGGCGCACCAGGGTGACCGCCTCGTCGATGTCGAACGGCTTGGGCAGGTATTCGAAGGCGCCGCGCTGGTAGGCGTTGACCGCGCTGTCGAGATCCGAGTGGGCGGTCATGATGATGATGGGCAGGTCGGCCTGGCGGCGATGGATCTGCTCAAGCAGGCTGAGGCCGTCGATGCCGGGCATGCGGATATCGGAAAGGATGACGTCCGGCGAGCGCATCTCCAGCGAGCTCAGCAGCGCCTCGCCGTCGGCGAAGCTTTCGCACTCGAAGCCTTCACTGCCTAGGGTGCGCTCCAGCACCCAGCGGATAGAACTGTCGTCATCGACGATCCACACTTTTGCTGTCATGACGTTCCCTTATTTGCGAAGCGGTAGAAAGATGGTGAATTCGGTATGGCCGGGCCAGCTGATGCAGTCGATCCGTCCCTTGTGCTGGTCGATCAGGTTCTGGGCGATGGAGAGGCCGAGCCCGGTGCCCCCCTCCTTGCCGGTGATCATGGGGTAGAAGAGGGTGTCGCGGATGGCATCCGGGATGCCGGGGCCGTTGTCGATGATCTTGATCTCGGCCGCCAGCCGGTAGCGCTGGCCGTGGATGGTGATCTGGAACGCGGTGCGGGTCTTGATGCGGATGAGGCCGGTCTGCTCACCGATGGCCTCGGCGGCGTTGCGCACCATGTTGAGAAAGGCCTGCTGCAACTGGTCCGGCTCCATCTCGAACTCCGGAATGCTGGGATCGTAATCCCGCTCGATGCGTACCGTCGGCGGCAGCTCCAGCTCCACCAGCCGACGCACCTGCTCCAGCACCGAGTGTACGTTGTGCATCTGGTGACGACCGGGGCGCTGGGGGCCGAGCAGCCGGTCGACCAGCACCCGCAGCCGATCGGCCTGTTCGATGATAATGCCGGTATATTCGCGCAGGGCGGGGTCGGGCAGCTCCTTTTGCAGCAGCTGGGCCGCGCCGCGCAGACCGCCGAGGGGATTCTTGATCTCGTGGGCCAGGCCGCGTACCAGCTCCTTGGCCGCCTGCTGCTGGGCATGTTGCTGCAACTCCTGGCTGATCTTCTTCTGCTGGTCTATCTTGCGCAGCTCCACCACCATCAGCCGCTGTTCGTGGTCGGCCAGTGGACTGACGCTCATCTCCACCAGTCTGGGCTCCCCTTCCACCACCAGGGTGACTTCGCTGTCGGTGAAGCCCTGCCCCGAACTGAGGCACTGCTTGAGGCGCTGCAGATCGAGGGAGATATGTTCCAGCAGATGGGGCAGCTCGATACCGATCAACCGGCGCTGACTGAGGGAGAGCAGCTGCTCGGCAGCGGGGTTGACGAACTGGATGCAGAGCCGTTCATCCATCAGGATGACGGCAGTCAGCAGGTTGTCGAGCAGTATCCTGGCTTGATCCGGGCGGGTTGACACTGGTTTCTCCCTAAAACGGTGCTATACACCAGCTATGCACCAATGTGGTGCATTTAGTCTACCCGTATCGAGGCACAGGATCACCCCTTGTTGTTGAGCGGGGTCGCTTTGGGGGCTGAATTGATGCTGGCCCGGTGCAGGTAGAAGGTGACTGCCTTGGATTTAGCAAGGATCGTACCGTCTTTGGCGAGCAGCTCGAGCTGGGCCTCGTGGGCACCGCGATCCAGGTTTTCGACCCGGATGGCGAGGGCATTGTTGACGAGAGGGGCCGCCTTGCCGTCCAGGGTCAGGCGCACGTCATACTGGGTGGGGGGCTGGGGCCTGACCTGGCCCTGGAACACCACGTTGCCTGTGTTGTCGCGCAGGGTGCTGCCCTGTTCCGGGGAGAGCAGTTCGATCACCAGCTTGGCCGCTTCCTTCTCTTTTTTGGCATCGACACCGGTCAGGCTGTTGAAGTTGTCCACCTGGACCGAACGGGGGGCAGTGCCGATGAAGGGGGCGACGCGCAGATCGACCTCCTTGGCTTTCTGTCCCGGGGGCGGTGCATCCGTGTAGTGGACGACCCCCTGGTTGTCGGTCCAGGAGTATACCTTGGAGGCCTGGGCGGCACTGGTGGCCAGCAGCAACAGGCTCAGCATCCATACTGGGTAGGCGGTTTTCATCCATCTCTCCTTGACGGGATTCTGCTTAATCCTATCAGAGAAAAAACCCGCCTGTCGGCGGGTTTGGTCAAGTTCTGAGCTGGGATCCGGATTAAACGGAGTAGTACAGTTCAAATTCCAGCGGGTGCGGGGTCATGCGCACACGGTCAACGTCCTGCTGCTTCAGCTCCAGGTAGGAGTTGATGAAGTCGTCGCTGAACACGCCACCGCGGGTCAGGAACTCGCGATCCGCATCCAGCGCGGCCAGGGCTTCGTCCAGAGAGCCGGCCACGGTCGGCACTTCGGCTGCTTCTTCCGGCGGCAGATCATACAGGTTCTTGTCCATGGCATCGCCCGGATGGATCTTGTTGATGATGCCGTCCAGACCGGCCATCAGCTGGGCAGCGAAGGCCAGGTACGGGTTGGCAGCCGGATCCGGGAAGCGGACTTCAATGCGGCGCGCTTTCGGGCTCGGTACCACCGGGATACGGATGGAGGCAGAGCGGTTGCGGGCGGAGTAGGCCAGCATGACCGGTGCTTCATAACCCGGTACCAGACGCTTGTAGGAGTTGGTGGTCGGGTTGGCGAAGGCGTTGATGGCCTTGGCGTGCTTGATGATGCCGCCGATGTAGTGCAGCGCCATCTCGGACAGACCGCCGTACAGGTCGCCGGCGAACAGGTTGACGCCGTTCTTGGCCAGAGACTGGTGGCAGTGCATGCCGGAGCCGTTGTCGCCGAACATGGGTTTCGGCATGAAGGTGACGGTCTTGTTGTAGGCGTGGGCCACGTTGTGGATCACGTACTTCAGCACCTGTACTTCGTCAGCCTTCAGGGTGAGGGTGTTGAAGCGGGTGGCGATCTCGTTCTGACCGGCAGTGGCCACTTCGTGGTGGTGAGCCTCAACGACCTGGCCCATCTCTTCCAGCACCAGGCACATGGCGGCGCGGATGTCCTGGGAGGAGTCGACCGGGGCAACCGGGAAGTAACCGCCCTTCACGAACGGACGGTGGCCTTTGTTGCCGTGCTCGTAGTTGGTACCGGAGTTCCAGGCGGCTTCTTCGGATTCGATCTTCACGAAGCTGTGACCCATGGTGTTCGAGAAGGTGATGTTGTCGAACATGAAGAATTCCGGCTCCGGCCCGAACAGCACGGTGTCGGCGATGCCACTGGCTTTCAGGAAGTCTTCGGCACGCTTGGCGATGGAGCGCGGATCGCGGTCGTAACCCTGCATGGTAGCGGGTTCCAGCACGTCACAGACGATGTTCAGGGTGGTCTCTTCGGTGAACGGGTCCAGCTTGGCAGAGGCAGGATCCGGCATCAGCACCATGTCGGATTCGTTGATGCCTTTCCAGCCGCCGATGGAGGAGCCGTCGAACATCTTGCCGTCTTCGAAGAAATCTTCGTCGACCTGGTGGGCAGGGATGGATACGTGCTGCTCTTTACCCTTGGTATCGGTAAAGCGCAGGTCGACAAACTTGACTTCGTGTTCCTGGATCAGGGCCAAAACGTTCTGGGCTGACATGCTAAGTAACCTCCGGTGTTAAAACTCTTAGGGTGAATGCGTCATCACATTCACATAAGCCAGTATCGTGCCAAGTTTGTGACAGCTTGATTTCAGGGCATTTGCGACTACGGGCCTGCCCCGAGACTCGCTATCTCAGCGCGTTACGCCTCAAAGTAGTGCAACCTTGGATCGTTTTGGTGCACTAAAATGGTGCGTGGTATACGGTCGGCCCCTATCTAAGCAGGCTTTGATGAGAAGGTCTATGATCCTGATCCCCTGTTATGCGCGAATGTACTGCAATTCTGCTAGGCAGATCACAAAGGCGAGAGTACAATTAGCGCCCAATTTTACCCGGTGATTTGAGGCGAGAATGTTAGAGAATTTACGCAATATTGCGATTATTGCGCACGTTGACCACGGCAAAACCACGCTGGTGGACAAGCTGCTGCAGCAATCCGGCACTCTGGATCGCACCAGCGAAGGTCAGGAACGGATCATGGACTCCAATGATCTGGAACGGGAACGTGGCATCACCATTCTCGCCAAGAACACTGCGATCCGCTGGAACGACTACCGCATCAACATCGTGGATACCCCGGGTCACGCCGACTTCGGTGGTGAAGTTGAGCGTGTGCTCTCCATGGTTGACTCCGTACTGCTGCTGGTTGACGCCGTTGACGGCCCGATGCCGCAGACCCGTTTCGTGACCCAGAAGGCGTTCGCCCAGGGTCTGAAGCCGATCGTGGTCATCAACAAGATCGACCGTCCGGGTGCTCGTCCTGATTGGGTAATGGATCAGGTCTTCGATCTGTTCGACAACCTGGGCGCCACCGATGAGCAACTGGACTTCAAGGTTGTTTACGCCTCTGCACTGAACGGTTGGGCCACCCTGGATCAAGACGTCGAGTCCGAGAACATGGAACCCCTGTTCCAGGCCATCGTCGACAACGTGGAAGCGCCTGCCGCCGACACCGACGGTGCCTTCCAGATGCAGATCTCCCAGCTGGACTACAACTCCTACGTGGGCGTTATCGGTATCGGCCGCATCACCCGTGGTCGCGTCAAGACCAACCAGCAGGTGACCGTGGTGGGTGCCGATGGCAAGACCCGTACCGGCAAAGTTGGCCAGGTGCTGGGCTACCTGGGTCTGTCCCGTACCGAAGTGGCCGATGCGCAAGCTGGCGACATCATCGCCATCACCGGTCTGGGCGAGCTGAAGATCTCCGACACCATCTGCGACAACGGTGCTGTTGAAGCGCTGCCGCCGCTCTCCGTTGACGAGCCGACCGTGAACATGACCTTCCAGGTCAACACCTCTCCGTTCGCCGGTAAAGAGGGCAAGTTTGTGACCTCCCGCAACATCCTGGAGCGTCTGAACCAGGAGCTGGTCCACAACGTGGCCCTGCGTGTGGAAGAGACCGATGATCCGGACAAGTTCCGTGTCTCCGGTCGTGGTGAACTGCACCTCTCCATCCTGATCGAAAACATGCGTCGCGAAGGTTACGAGCTGGCGGTATCCCGTCCGGAAGTTATCCTGCGCACCGTGGACGGCGTTCTGCAAGAACCGTTCGAAACCGTAACCGTGGACGTGGAAGAAGCGCACCAGGGTTCCGTTATGGAGCAACTCGGCCTGCGTAAGGGCGAGATGACCAACATGACCCCGGATGGCAAAGGCCGTGTTCGCCTCGACTTCATGATCCCGAGCCGTGGCCTGATCGGCTTCCAGACCGAGTTCATGACCCTGACCTCAGGTACCGGTCTGCTGTACCACACCTTCGACCACTACGGTCCGCACAAGGGTGGCAGCATCGGTGAGCGTCAGAACGGCGTGCTGATCTCCAACGCTACCGGCAAGGCGCTGACCTATGCCCTGTTCGGTCTGCAAGACCGTGGTCGTCTGTTCATCGGTCACGCGACCGAAGTGTACGAAGGCCAGGTGATCGGTATTCACTCCCGTTCCAACGACCTGACCGTCAACTGCCTGAAGGGCAAACAGCTGACCAACATGCGTGCCTCCGGTACCGACGAAGCCCAGGTGCTGACTCCGCCGATCCGCATGTCGCTGGAACAGGCTCTGGAGTTCATCGACAACGACGAACTGGTTGAAGTCACTCCGAAGAGCATCCGTATCCGCAAGAAGCTGCTGACCGAGCTGGACCGCAAGCGCGCCGGTCGTGCTTGATCCGCTGCATCAGCGATGAAAAGAGGCCTGCGGGCCTCTTTTTTTATGGTCGTTTTCCGCAGAAGGAGCCACAGTCGCGCCCGGACGAGTCGCATCCGGCCGGCTCGCGGGTGGTCAAACGGTGACGGGATCTGACACAATGTCGACATGATGAAGACATCGGGAAGCACAATGCAGCTGAAATCCGGTGGCCGTCTCGGTCACGCCCTCTCTTTCTTGCGCCATGATGGGCGCCATTTCGCCCAGTTCGTCTGGGGCCGTTTCCAGCAGGACAGGCTGACGGTCACCGCCGGCTATCTGGCCTATGTCACCCTGCTCTCCCTGGTGCCCATGATCGCCGTGGTGTTCGGCATGATGTCGGCCTTTCCGGTGTTCCAGAGTCTGAAGCAGGCGATGGAGCAGTTCGTCTATCACAACTTCGTGCCCACCGCCGGCGAGATGCTCAAGGAGTACATCGACGGCTTCGTGGCCAACGCCACCAACACCACGGCGGTCGGCATCGGCGCCCTGATCGTGGTGGCGCTGATGCTGATCTCGGCCATCGACAAGAATCTCAACTACATCTGGCGCTCCACCCAAAGCAGGCCACTGGCCCAGGCTTTCGCCATGTACTGGATGATCCTGACTCTGGGCCCGGTGCTCATCGGGGCCAGCATCGCCATCTCCTCCTATATCTTCTCGCTGCGGCTGTTCGGGGCCGAGAGCCTGTTCGGCATCGGTTACCTGCTGCTGCGCGGCCTGCCGTTCCTGTTCTCTGTGCTCACTTTCCTGCTGGTCTATACCGTGGTGCCCAACTGCAAGGTGCGGCTGATGCACGCCTTCATCGGCGCCCTGGTGGCGGCCACCCTGTTCGAGCTGGCCAAGCGTGGTTTTGCCATCTATATCACCAACTTCCCCTCCTATCAGGCCATCTATGGTGCGCTGGCGACCATCCCCATCCTGTTTGTATGGGTCTACCTGAGCTGGCTGGTGGTGCTGCTGGGTGCCGAGACCACCGCCTGTCTCGGCGAATATGAGCGACCGGGTGCCGATGAGTTGGCCTGACCCGCCCCCTTGCTGTTAGCATCGACGACCGCCCCCGTCAGCAGATGGGGGCGGTCGTTTCGTTTTGAGAGGAGAGGGATGTGATTGCACTGATTCAGCGGGTCAGCGAGGCCAGCGTAACGGTAGAGGGCGAGGTGACTGGGGCTATCGGTCAGGGTCTGCTGGTGCTGCTCGGGGTGGAGCAGGGGGATGACGAGGCCAAGGCCGACAAGTTGCTGCACAAGGTGAGCGGTTACCGCATCTTCTCCGATGAGAATGGCAAGATGAACCTCAACGTGAGCCAGGCCGGTGGCAGTCTGCTGGTGGTCTCCCAGTTCACCCTGGCTGCGGATACCAACAAGGGGATGAGACCCAGCTTCTCCGGCGGCGCTCATCCGGTCGAGGCCGAGCGGCTGTACGACTACTTCGTGGCGCAGGCTACCGCCAGCGGCATACCGACCGCAACCGGCCGCTTCGCCGCCGACATGAAGGTGGCGCTGGTCAACGATGGTCCGGTTACCTTCTGGCTACAGGTCTGACGCCAGCAGATCGCGCGGGCTGGTGTGCAGCAGTATGTTGCGCAGCCCAGGTACAGGGTAGGGGGTGGTGGGGCCGACCCACTGCTCCAGCAGCATCAGCACCCGGGTCAGCTCGAGGCGGGTGCGCGGCAGCAGGTTGATGATGAGCTCGCCGTTGAGGCGGGGGGCCAGTGCCTGATAGATGCGCTCCTGGAACAGCAGCGGCGGATTGCCGTCCTGGCTGAACAGATCGAGCAGGATGAGGTCGTACTGCGCCTCGCTCTGCTCCAGAAAGGCGAGGGCATCGGCCTGGTGCAGGGTCGGTGTACGCTGGCTGCCTTGTTCGGGCTGAAAGAACAGCTGATAGAGGGTGATCACCTCTTCATCGAGGTCGACGCACTCGTGGCGGGCATCGGGCCAGCGTCGGCGCAGATGGCGAGTGAGATCGCCGCCTCCCAGCCCCAGTTCGAGGATGCTGGCGGCCTGTTCGGGCAGCAGGCAGGCGATCACCTGTTGGTGCGGCAGGCAGAGGGTGGCGGGCTCGGCCAGGGACATGGCCGACTGCACCACGCCGTCGATCTCCAGCCAGCGGTGATGGGCATTTTCCTGCACGGTGAGCCGGCGCTGGGGCTTGGCGCTGAGGTGCAATAAGTGGTCGGCTTGGTACGCTTGCAGATTGAAGTCCATGAATTTGCACGGCAAGATGGTTTTCGACCAGTGTAACTCAAGGATGGAACTATGTACCGGGTGGTCACCCCCCAGATGGCAGCCGAGCTGGATGCCCATTATCAATTGAGCTGGGAGGCATGGGTGCGCAAGCCCTTCACTCTGTCCGTCGGCGCCAACTCAAGGATCGCTTTATGTACCGGGTAGTCACTCCTCAAACCGACGCCGAACTGGATGCCTACTACCAGTTGCGCTGGGAACTGCTGCGTAAACCCTTCAATCTGCCTCTCGGTTCCGAGCGGGACGAATACGACACCGTCGCCATTCACCGGCTGATGCTGGCCCCCGACGGCACGCCCATCGCGGTGGGGCGGCTGTTTGTCGGCGGTGACGAGGCGCAGATCCGCTTCATGGCGTTGCGCCCCGAATTTCGCGGTCAGGGGCTGGGTGCCCGCATGGTGCAGGATCTCGAACAGCTGGCCTGCAGCGAGAAGGTGAAGCGACTGGTGATGAATGCCCGCCAGGAGGCGGTGGAGTTCTACCGCAAGTGCGGCTTTCTCGAGGTGGGGGAAGGCCCCGTCTCCTTCGGCCGCATTCCGCACCGCCAGATGATCAAGTCTCTGAGCCCGCTGCAGACCATCCAGTACCGCCCCGAGTGGTGCCAGGATCTCACCACCCGCTGGTCGCAGGGCATTCCCATCAGCGAGAAGATGGGGGTGCACATTACCCACTACGACGGTCAGACCTTCCACCTCAAGGCCAATCTGGCGGCCAACCTCAACGTGCATGACACCATGTTCGCCGGCAGCATCTACAGCCAGTGCGTGCTGGCGGGTTGGGGCCTGATCTGGCTGCAACTCAAGGAGGCGGGGCTGGTGGGGGATACTGTGCTGGCGGAGGGCAACATCAAGTACTACCGGCCGGTCAAGGAGGAGCCGGAGGCGCGGGTGGCCCGCGAAGGCATGCCCGCCGTGCTCGAGCCGCTCAAGGCCGGTGAGTCCGCCAAGTTCAGCCTCAAGATCAAGCTGTTCAGCGGCGACAAGCTGGCCGCCGAGTTCCTCGGTCACTACGTGGTGCAGCCGGTCAAGCGGCCGGGTCAGTAGCGGCGCGCGGGATCCCATCAAACAACAAGGCCTCATCACGAGGCCTTGTTGCTTTCTATCGGCTAGCCGTTGGCCGCCTGTGTGGCCGGGGCCTTCGGCGCTGGTCGCCAGAGCGGGCTGCCGTTGCCCTGGGGCGGGTAGCGCACGCCGGTCTCCCAGCCACAGCCTTCCGGTTTTTGCTGGAAGCCCCAGCTGAGGGTCGGCTCGGCGAGCGGCCCGCGCCACTGACCGAGCAGCTCGGCGCAGTGCTGGCCGTTGAGAACGCCCAGATCCAGCTGCCACTGCTCATTGACCAGATCGACGCTGCCCTGCAGCCCCAGCAGGTGGGTGATGGTGGAAGCGCCGGCCTGCTCGATCTTCAGCTGGCCCTGGGCCACCTTGCCCTGCAGCTTGATGCGATAGAAGGGGGTGTCGCCCTCCTGCATCGCCTGCCAGAGCTCGGTCGGGGTGAGGGTCGGCGCCGCCGCCTGCTTGAACCACTGATCCAGCAGCGGATCTATCTTCACCTTGTCCCAGAAGGGTTCGGTGGCATCGAGGGCAAAATTCCCCTGCAGGGAGCTGCGCCAGGCGCCCGGGGTGCCGCTGTGCAGCGCCTGCAGATCGGCGCTCAGATCCAGCTTGCCGGCGAAGGAGACGGGGGAGTGGAGGATCTTGCCCCACTGCACCAGATCCAGCTTCTCGCCCTTGAGCTGCACCCGGCTGGTCTGGCCCGGCTCGCGTCCCCACTGGCCGCTCAGGCTGAGGCTGCCCTCATCCGGCAGCGAGCTGGTGAGCTTGTTGAGCTGCCAGGAGCCGGTACTCAGCTCGCCATCCAGTTCGCCGTTGCGGGCGCTGAGGCCGTCCCACACCAGTTCGAACCAGGCGCTCTCGAGGCGGGCCCGGCCCAGCAGCGGTCCCGGCTGGTTGCCGCGCAGGCTGAGGTCGGTCAGATAGAGTTGCCAGCCGGTCAGGGAGAGGGGCAGGGTATCGTCGAAGGAGAGCACCTTGAGCTTGTCGAAGGCCAGCTTGCGGATGTCGATCTGCTGCGGGCGCCAGCTCTGCCAATCCTGCCACCACCCTTCCGGCAGGCTGATGTCCATGCCGCTCAGCGCCATGTCCTTCAGGGTCAGCTTCTGCTGCAGGGGATCGAAGGAGAGTTCCAGGTTGAACTCCCCTTCATAGGCCTTGCCCTGCAGCTCGGCATCCAGCTGCTGGGGCGAGAAGGCGACCTTGCCCTGAATGGCCTCCAGCTGGAACAGGCCACGGCCGAGATCGCCGAGGGTCCCCGAGAAGTAGCCGCTGGGCGTGCTGCCAGCCTGCCAGTTGAAGGCGGTCAGCTGGCCGCTGAGGTTGTTGAGGGCCAGCTCCTGCTCGATGTCGTTGAAGCTGAGATCCCGGATCTGGCCGAGATCCAGGCTGACCTGGCGCAGGGGGGATTCGGCTTTGGCGAGGGTGCCCCACTCGATGCGCATGCCCTGGGTCTTGAGGTTGTTCAGCCGCAGGCTGCGGGCGGGCCAGTCCAGCACCATGCCGGTTTCGAGCAGACCGTCGAACAGGTTGGCGGTCAGCTTGTCGGTGCTCAGCACCTGACCTTCCAGCCGGCCGGCCAGGTTGAGACGGGAGAGGGCCCAGGCCGGGGTCGCCAGTTCAGCGATGTTGAGGGTCAGATTGGCCTGGGGTGGGCGCACCGGGTTGAGTAGCTGCCAGTCGCTCAGGGTGGCGTTGAGGCCGCGCAGGGTTAGCCCGTCACTCTCCAGGCTGAGCCGGTCTATGGTGCTGTCGGCGATGGTGAGGGAGTGCACCGGCAGGCTCGGCAGCTGGTTGGGCTGCGGCAGCTTGATGGCCGGGCGAATGAGGTCGAGATGGGCGATGCGCACGTCCCGGTTCAGCCAGTCGATGCTCTCTATCTCGAGATAGATCTTGTCGAGGGTCACGGCGTTGCCGTAACTCACCTGCTCCGCCAGCAGGGTGTAGGGGTGAAGCGGGTTGAACACCAGTCGGCCTATGGTGACGGGTACGCCAGTCTGCTGGCTGAGCCAGCCGGCGATGGGCCCCTTGGCCCGCTCGGCGTCGAACAGGCCGAGCCCGACCCAGACAAACAGCAACAGGAAGGCAAGGGTGTAGAGCAGGCCGCGCAGCCAGGAATTCATAAGCGCTTTCCTCCTGTATTGGTTGGGTGATCAGGCGTTGGCAGCGTGATCCCGCAGACCGAGCCAGCGTCGTATCAAGGGCTCGACATGGCCTGGGTGTCTATCCAGCAGGCAATGTGCCCATCTTCTGCCTCTGCCTTGGTCAGGCATTGGAGTAGTGATCCCGCAGGCCGAGCCAGCGGCGGATCAAGGGTTCGACATGATCTGGGTGGCGGTCCATCAAGAAGCGCGCCATCTTCTGCACATGCGGGATGAGCGGTTGATCCCGCACCAGATCGGCGATCTTGAGATCGGCCAGGCCAGTCTGGCGGGTGCCGAGCAGCTCGCCCGGGCCGCGCAGCTCCAGATCGCGCTGGGCGATGAGGAAGCCGTCGTTGGTCTCCCGCAGCACCCCGAGCCGGCTCTGGGCCGTCTTGGACAAGGGAGCATGATAGAGCAGCACGCAGTGGGAGGCCACCGAGCCACGCCCGACCCGGCCGCGCAGCTGGTGCAGCTGCGCCAGCCCCAGTCGCTCCGGGTTTTCGATGATCATCAGGCTGGCGTTGGGCACGTCCACCCCCACCTCGATGACGGTAGTGGCGACCAGCAGTTGCAGTATGCCCGCCTTGAACTCCTCCATCACCCGCTGTTTCTCGACCGGCCGCATCCGGCCGTGCACCAGCCCGATGTGCAGGCCGGGCAGCCGATTTTGCAGCTCGGCGGCGGTGTCCTCGGCGGCCTGGCACTCCAGCACTTCCGACTCCTCGATCAGGGTGCAGACCCAGTAGGCCTGCTTGCCCTCCTCACAGGCCAGTCTGACCCGTTCGATCACGTCCTGGCGGCGACTGTCCGGCAGCGCCACCGTGGTGATGGGGGTGCGGCCCGGTGGCAGCTCGTCGATGATGGAGGTGTCGAGGTCGGCATAGGCGGTCATCGCCAGGGTGCGGGGGATGGGGGTGGCGGTCATGATGAGCTGGTGGGGATGTACCCCCTCCCGCTCTCCTTTCTCCCGCAGGGCGAGGCGCTGATGCACACCGAATCTGTGCTGTTCGTCGATGATCACCAGGGCGAGGCGCTGGAACACCACCTGCTCCTGGAAGATGGCGTGGGTGCCCACCACCATCTTGACGCTGCCGTCGGCGATGGCGGCCAGCGCCTCCTCCCGCGCCTTGCCCTTCTGCTTGCCAGCCAGCCAGCCCACCCCGATGCCGAGCGGTTCCAGCCACTTGGCGAAGTTGATGGCGTGCTGTTCGGCCAGCAGCTCGGTCGGCGCCATCAGCCCCACCTGACAGCCGTTGCCGATGGCCTGCAGGGCGGCGAGTGCCGCGACCAGGGTCTTGCCGGAGCCTACGTCCCCCTGCACCAGCCGCATCATGGGGTGGCTCTGCTGCAGATCCTTACCTATCTCGGCCACCACCCGGTTCTGGGCACCGGTGGGGGTGAAGGGCAGGGCGCCGAGCAGCTGTTCCACCAGCGCCGGCGCCGGCTTGAGGGCGCGGGCGAGCTGAGTCTGTGCCTGGGCCCGCACCTTGAGCACAGATAGGTTGTGGGCCAGCAGCTCCTCCAGCACCAGCCGCTGCTGGGCCGGGTGCTGGCCGCTCTCGAGCAGGGCCAGCGCCACCGAGGGGGGCGGACGGTGCAGCAGCTTAAGGGCCGCGGCCAGATCGATCTGCTGGGGATAGAGGCCGGCGGGCAGCAGCTCCTCCACGCCGTAGAGGTCGAGCTGGGCCAGCGCCTGATCGGTGAGGCTGCGCAGGGTGAGCTGGCGCAGCCCCTCGGTGGTCGGGTAGACGGGGGTGAGCGCCTCTTCGGTCTGGCCGGCCTGCTCCTCGCCGAGCAGCTTGTACTCGGGGTGGGCCATCTCCAGCCCGTACTTGCCGGGGCGCACCTCGCCGAAGCAGCGCATCAAGCGGCCCGGGCTCAGGCTGTTCTTCTGGGCGGCGGTGAAGTTGAAGAAGCGCAGGGTGAGGGTGCCGGTGCCGTCGCTGATGCGGCAGACCAGCATGCGGCGACGCCCCATCACCAGCTGGGTGTCCTGGATCTCCCCCTCGACGGCGCCGTGTAGGCCGGGCGGCAGATCGCCGATGGGCCACACCTGGGTGCGGTCCTCGTAGCGCAGGGGGAGGTGGAACAGCAGATCCTGCACCGTGGCCAGCCCCAGCCGCTCGAGCTTTTCCTGCATCTTGCTGCCGACGCCCTTGAGGCTGTCGAGGGAAATTTTATCCAATTTCATCAATTAGATGCCCGAAAACACTGTAAATATGTCCAGATGATAGGGTTTATTGCCGTCCCGACGCAAGCCGCGTCGTGCGGTTGGGGCTCGGCTGGTGGGCAGCGGTGCCCCCAATGACAAGGGCCTGCCGATGTGCGGCAGGCCCTTGTGAGGATACCCGAAGGCGCGAGGCGCGCCGGTCAGATGATGCGCTTGAGCAGGATATGGGCCTTGACCCTGTGGATCCGGGCCAGCAGCTTGCGCACCTGATCCGGGTAGTCCTGGATCTGCTCGATCTGATCGAAGTGGCTGATGCGCTTGGTGTTGGCCAAGATGTTCTCGCGCTCGGCGTTGAACTGGGGCCGCAGCAGGTGGCGGCGATCGTAGACCAGCAGGCCGTTCTCCAGATCCAGCGCCCAGGCGCGGGGATTGAGGTTGTTGCCGGTGAGCAGGGCCCACTCGTCATCCACGAAAATCCCCTTGAGGTGGTAGGAGTTGCGCTCGCAGCACCAGAGCATCAGGTTGAGACGGCCGGCATCGATGTGATGCTGGTTGCGCTCGGCGAACTTGCGCAGGTTGGTCTCGTACAGATAGGGCAGACCGCCGATGGTGGAGAATTTCTCCTCCGGCGGAATGAAGAAGTCGTTGGCGGTCTTGTCGCCCACCACGATCGTCACCTTGCAGCCGCGCTTGAGCAGGGCCTCGATATCCTTGTTCAACTCCTTGGGCGGGTTGAAGTAGGGGGTGCAGATGAAGATCTCCCGCTCGGTGGCCCGCACCAGGGTGCGGATCATCTTGTTGAGCTGGTTGCCGCGCTTGCCCAGGCCGCTCATCGGGGTGATGGCCACCTCCTGGCTGTTGACCGGCATGGTGTCGAAGCGGTACTGGCCGAGACGCAGGTTGTGCTTGAAGCGACGGATCGGCCCCTTCAACTGCTTGGCGCTGGGGATGTCGGTGCGATCCAGCCGCTGCACCGCCTCGCTGCGCAGGAACAGGTCATCCACGTAGTTGACCATGCTGCGGGTCAGCTCCGGGCTGGTGATCTGGTGATAGCGGTCGAAACGGTAGCGATCCTGCTGGTGCAGGTAGATGTCGTTGAGGCTGGCACCGGAGTAGAGCAGGGTGTCATCGAAGATGAACCCCTTGAGGTGCAGCACTCCGAGCAGTTCACGGCCTTTTACCGGCACGCCATAGATGGCGATCTGGTGCTCGTGGCGAGCGGCCATCTCCTGATACATCAGGTGGTTGCCACCCTGCTTGCCCTTGCCGATCAGGCCGCGCTGGGCACGGTGGAAGTCGACGAACACCTTGACGTCGAGGGCCGGGTTGCGCTGTTTGGCGGCATAGAGGGCGGAGAGGATCTCCCGTCCCGCCTCGTCATCCTGCAGATAGAGTGCCACCAGATAGATGCGGCGAGTCGCGCTGGCGATGAGCGAAAGGATCCGGCTCTTGAAGTCCTTGGCGCTGCTGAGCACTTCAAACTGGTCTGCGGCGACGGCGATCTGGGGCAGGCGCGCCAGCAGCTGTCGATAATGTGCCGATGAATGCATAGAGAAACCTGAAATCACTGCGTTAAGCGTTCCACTCGGAGCGATGGATAGGCGATTCTAGCAATCTCGCCCTGTTAGCCAAAGAAAGAATCGTCATAAAGATGAAAAAGGCCTCACATCGGAGGCCTTTTTCTGCATGGTCGCGATCAGAGGAAGCTGTAGATCAGCATGGCCATCACGCCGCCGGTGGTGCCGATGATGGTTTCCATTACGGTCCAGGTTTGCAGGGTCTGCTTCTCGGTGAGACCGAGGTAGCGGTTGGCCAGCCAGAAGCCGGAGTCATTGACGTGGGAGAGAACTATGGCCCCGCCGCCGATGGCGATGGTGACCGCCGCCAGCTGGGCGCCGCTGAGGCCGAGCGGCTCCAGCATCGGCAGCACCAGGCCGCAGGCGGTCAGCATGGCGACGGTGGCGGAACCCTGAATGACCCGCACCGCAGCGGCCAGGATGAAAGCCAGCGCAACGATGGGCAGGCCGGAGTCCGCCAGCATGTTGCCGAGGGCGGCGCCCACACCGGAATCCACCAGCACCTGCTTGAACACGCCACCGGCACCGGTCACCAGGATGATGACGCCGGCCGGCTGGATGGCGCTGTTGCAGACGCTCATCACCTCGTCACGGGACATGCCGCGGCGGATCCCCAGCAGGTAGAAGGCTGCCAGGCAGGCGACCATGATGGCGGTGAAGGGGTGGCCGATGAACTCCAGCCAGCCGTGCAGGGGCGTGCCGGCCTCGACGAAGCGGCCGACGATAGTCTTGAGACCGATCAGCAGCAGCGGCAGGCCGATGAGGCCCATGGCCAGCCCGAAGGAGGGCAGGTTCTGGCCGTCGTCATGGGCGCTGCTCTGGGCGTCGGCCGGCAGCGGCACGTCCACCACCTTGCTGATCAGCTCGCCAAACAGCGGGCCGGCCAGGATCAGGGCAGGAACGGCGGCGATCAGGCCGAACAGGATCATGTAGCCGAAGTCGGCCCCCAGCTGGGACGCCACCAGGATGGGGCCCGGCGCCGGGATCAGGAAAGCCTGGCAGGTGGCGATGCCTGCCAGCAGGGCGATGCCGATCTTCACCACGCTGCCGCCGCCGCGGCGGACGATGGCGAAGGCGACGCCGATCAGCAGCACCACGGCCACGTCGAAGAAGAGCGGCAGTGCGCAGACGAAGCCGGTCAGCGCCATGGCCCAGTTGGCGCGCTTGACGCCGAACTTGCCGAGCAGGGTGTGGGCCACCCGGTCGAGGGCGCCGGTGACTTCCATCACCTTGCCGAACATGGCACCCAGTGCCACCACCACGGCGACGAAACCGAGGGTGCCGCCCATCCCTTTCTGGATGGTGGCGGCGATGTCGGCCGGGTTCATGCCGGCGGCGAGCCCCGCCACCATGGAGACCAGGATGAGGGAGACGACCGCGTGCAGGCGGGCCTTCATCACCAGAAAGAGCAGCAGCACGATGGAGCCGGCGGCCGTCATGATCAGGGAGAGGTCAGACATTGTTGTGCATTCCTTGTTCCAAGTTCAGTATCGACACCCTGCCGATCCGTCGGCAGACCATATCTTTATGATTTATTTAGATTTATGGTCAGGGCTCAAACTCGCTTGCCCAGGTGACTATGAGTGCGCTCAGTCTGTGGCAGACTTCACAATTCTTGTTGTTACCGGTAACATGTTACCGGTAACGTGCTAAGTTAGAACCCATCGGCAGCACGTTTTTTGAAAAATGAGATAGAGGTCAAACAATGGCGGGTAAGAGCATTATCGTGATGGGTGTGTGTGGTAGCGGCAAGTCCAGCGTGGGCCTCAAGGTGGCCAGCGTGCTGGGCGCCAAGTTCATCGACGGTGATGATCTGCACCCCAGGGCCAACATCCAGAAGATGGCCGGTGGCAACCCCCTCAACGACGAGGATCGCGCCCCCTGGCTGGAGCGGATCCGTGACGCGGCCTACAGCCTGGAGCAGAAGAACGAGGTGGGTGTCATCGTCTGCTCGGCCCTCAAGAAGCAGTATCGCGACCAGATCCGCGAGGGCAACGAGTCGGTCAGCTTCCTCTTCCTCGACGGCAGCCAGCCGCTGATCCTCGAGCGGATGCGGGCCCGCAAGGGCCACTTCATGCGCGAAAGCATGGTACAAAGTCAGTTCGATACCCTGGAGCGCCCGGACGGCGAAGCCGGTGTATTCCACATCGATATCGACGGCACCTTCGAACAGGTGGTTGATCGCGCCGTCACCGCATTGGAGCAAGCCCAATGATCCATCAGGTTATTTCCAGCGTCACCGCCCGCATTCGCGAGCGCAGTGCCGCCCGTCGCCAGGCCTTCCTGGCCCGCATCCAGCGTCAGGCCGATCAGGGCAAGACCCGAGCCGCGCTGGCCTGTGGCAACCTGGCCCACGCCGTGGCCGCCTCCAGCTGTGACGAGAAGGGGCGCATCCTCGACATGACCCGCGCCAACGTCGGCATCGTCACCGCCTACAACGACATGCTGAGCGCCCATCAGCCCTATCAGGGCTATCCGGACATCATCAAGGCCGCGCTGGCCGAGCTCGGCCACAGCGCCCAGGTGGCCGGCGGCGTGCCCGCCATGTGCGACGGCGTGACCCAGGGGCAGCCGGGGATGGATATGTCCCTGTTTTCGCGCGATCTGATCGCCCAGGCAACCGCGCTGTCGCTCTCCCACAACACCTTCGATGCCACCCTGCTGCTCGGCATCTGCGACAAGATAGCGCCAGGCCAGATCATGGGAGCGCTCTCCCACGCTCATCTGCCCACCGCCTTCGTGCCGGCCGGCCCGATGGCGAGCGGCATCAGCAACGACGAGAAGGTGAAGGTGCGCCAGCAGTACGCCGCCGGCGAAGTGGGTCGTGATGCCCTGCTCAAGATGGAGTGCGGCGCCTACCACGCGGCGGGTACCTGCACCTTCTACGGCACCGCCAACACCAACCAGCTGGTGTTCGAGGCCATGGGCCTGATGCTGCCGGGCTCCGCCTTCGTACACCCGCATAGCGAGCTGCGCCGCGCCCTCACCGAGGAGGCGGCCCGCCGCATCAGCGCCATGATCCCCGGCTCCCCGGCCTATCGCCCCCTGAGTGCGGTGATTGACGAGCGCTCGCTGGTCAACGGGCTGGTGGCCCTGCTCGCCTCCGGCGGCAGCACCAACCACAGCATCCACATGGTGGCGCTGGCCCGCGCCGCCGGTCTGGTGCTGACCTGGGACGACATCAGCGATCTCTCCGACGTGGTGCCGCTGCTGGTACGCATGTACCCGAACGGCCCGGCCGACGTGAACGCCTTCGAGCAGGCGGGTGGCGTGCCCGGCCTGATGCGCCGGCTGGCGCAAGAGGGGCTGATCCACCTGGATGCCACCCCGGTCTTCGGCGAGATGCAGGATTACCTCAGCCGCCCGGTACTGGCGGATGGCAAGCTGGTATGGCAGCCGGTGGGCGAGAGCGGCGATGCGAGTGTATTGTCGCCTTCCGGTAGCGTATTCCAGGCCACCGGCGGCACCAAGCTGCTCTCCGGCAATCTGGGCCGCGCCGTGGTCAAGGTCTCCGCCGTCGCCCCCGAATATCGGGTTATTGAAGCACCGGCCCGGGTCTTCTCCTCCCAGCATGCGGTGGAAGCGGCCTACAAGGCGGGGGATCTCAATCAGGACGCCGTCATCGTGGTGCGTCACAATGGCCCGGCCGCCAACGGCATGCCGGAGCTGCACAAGCTGATGCCGGTGCTCGGCAACCTGCAAAAAGCCGGTCACAAGGTGGCGCTGGTCACCGATGGTCGCCTCTCCGGCGCCTCCGGCAAGATCCCGGCCGCCATCCACGTCACCCCGGAAGCGCTGCACGGCGGGGCCATCGGCCTGCTTGCCGATGGCGACCTGCTGCGGGTGGATGCGGTAACCGGCAGCCTCGACTGCCTGACCGATTTGAGCGGCCGTACCCAGGCCGAGATCGACCTCACTCTGGAACAAGAGGGGTGGGGCCGTGAACTGTTCAGCGTGATGCGTCGCGCGGTATCGAGCGCCGAGTGTGGCGCCACCATCTTTGACTAAGGAAGAGCTATGCAGAACTGGAAAGTGACCCCGGCCGAGGTGTTTGCCGCCTCCCCGCTGGTACCCGTGATGGTCATCAATGAGCTGGAGCAGGCCCTGCCGATGGCCAAGGCGCTGCTGGCCGGCGGCATCTCGGTGTTCGAGATTACCCTGCGCACCCCGGTAGCGCTGGAGGCCATCGCCCTCATCGCCAAGGCGATGCCGGACGCCATGGTCGGTGCCGGTACCGTGCTCAACTGCGCGCAGTTTGATGCCGCCGTGGCCGCCGGTGCCCGCTTCGTCATCTCCCCGGGGATGACCCCGGCCCTGCTGGCCCACGCGGCCAACAGCACGGCACCGCTGATCCCGGGCGTGGCCACCCCGTCCGAGGTGATGCAGGCGCTGGAAGCGGGCTACGACCACCTCAAATTCTTCCCGGCCGAGGCTAACGGCGGCACCAAGGCGCTGGCCGCCATCGCCGCGCCGCTGCCCCAGGTGAAATTCTGTCCCACCGGCGGTATCGGCCCGAAAAACGTGGCCGACTACCTGGCGCTCAAGTGCGTCGCCACAGTCGGCGGCTCCTGGATGCTGCCGGCAGAGGCCGTCAAGAACGGTAACTGGGAAGAGGTGACCCGCCTCTCCCGCGAAGCCGTCGCCCTGGTCGCATCCTGATTTGACGCCGGCGTGAGCCGGACCTTCCGTTTGCCAAGCAAGCAGGCCACCCTCGGGTGGCCTGCTCGTTATGGCTGCATGGCGGGGATCTGCGTCGTCAGCCCAGGCTGTCCCCCTCGTACAGGGAGAAGCCCATGTCGAGCCGGGTGTCGGCCAGCGGCTGGCCGTTGAGGCGGGCCAGCAGCATGGTGGCGGCCGCACGGCCGATCTCCTTGCGCGGCGTGACGATACTGGCCAGCTTGGGGGTCATGGCGTGGCCGATGTCGAGGGCGTTGCTGCCGGCGATGGCGATCTGCTGGGGGACGGGTATCCACTTGGCCTGACACTGCAGCAGGGCACCCACCGCCAGGTCATCGTTGGTGCAGAACAGGCCGTCCAGATCGGGATAGCGTACCAGCGCCTGCTCCAGCAGCTGGCCGCCTAGGGTGAAGCTGGAAGATTGCTCGGTCAGCAGGTGCTGGCCGCTCAGGCCGAAATCCTGCATTGCCTGGTAGTAGCCCTCCATCCGCAGCTGGGTGCGCACGTCGAGCCGTGCGCCCAGATAGACCAGCTTGCGTCGGCCCCGGCGCAGCATCTCTGTTACCATGGCCCGGGCGGCTGCCCGGTGATCCATGCCGACCACCATGTCGATGGGGCTCTGCGGCAGATCCATGGTCTCCACCACCGGGATGCCGGCGGTGGCGATCATCTTGCGGGTGCGCTCGGTGTGCTGGCTGTCGGAGAGGATCAACCCATCCACGTGATAGGAGAGCAGGGAGGCGACCTGCTCCTCTTCCCGCTCAGGGCTGTAGCCGTAGTGAGCCAGCAGGGTCTGGTAACCGGCGGGCCGGGTCACCGACTCGATGCCGTGCACCACGGCGGAGAAGACCTGGTTGGAGAGGGAGGGGATCAGGATGCCGATCGCCTTGCTGGTGGCGTTGGAGAGAATGTCCGGCGCCCGGTTGGGGATGTAGCCGAGATCCTCCACCGCGGCGGCGATCCGCTCGCGGGTGCCCTCGGCCACGGCTTGCGGGTCGCGCAGGTAGCGGCTGACGGTCATCTTGGTGACCCCGGTCAGGTCGGCTATGTCCTGCAGGGTGGGGCGGCGCTTGCGGGTATCGTTCATCTCTGGATCCGGGACAAATGTTACGTGTAACATTACCGTTTTTTTGTAACAAAGTCAGCATATGACGCCGTCAACAAGGGGAATCTCAGGATGATCAAGGCCAAGTGCTTTGAGGGGGTGCGCTTCGAGCAGCAGGACCTGGCCGGGGAGCAGTTTCAGGGATGCCGCTTCATCGGCTGCAACTTCTCCAGGCTAGATCTCGGCGAGAGCCGTTTCGTCGACTGCAGCTTCTACGATCGGGAGAGCGAGCAGAACTGTTTGCTGCAGGGCTGCAATCTGCGCGAGGCGAGTTTTCTGCGCTGCGATCTCACCATGGCCGACTTCAGTCACAGCCAGTGCCTCGGGCTCGAGCTGCGCGACTGCCAGGCGATGGGGATCAACTTCTCCCGCGCCAGCTTTGCCAACCAGATCACCGTCAAGAGCTACTTCTGCGAAGCCCATCTCACCGGCAACAACTTCAGCTACGCCAACTTTGAAGGCTGTCTGCTGGAAAAATGCGAATTGAGCGGCAATCGCTGGCAGGGGGCCAACCTGTTCGGCGCCTCGCTGGCGGGCTCGGATCTCAGCGGCTCCGAATTCGGCCAACTGGACTGGAGCCGCATCAACCTGCAGGGCTGCGATCTGCGTCAGTGCGATCTGCCCGGGCTGGATCTGCGGCGGGTCAATCTGCACGGGGTGCAGATCAACGAAGATCAGCAGCAGGCCTTGCTGGAGCAGATAGGGCTGGTCGTCTTCCCTTGAACAGCCTGAAAAAGAGGTAATTTTTCACCAAAGGTGGCGCGTCGCCGCGCGCTGCCGGAGGGATGACAGCCTGCGCAAGGCAGGCTGTCGGGGGAGGAGGCAAGTCGGCGTCAGCGCTTGGCCAGCCACTTGGTGGGGTTGATGGCCTCGCCCTGGTAGCGAATTTCGAAGTAGAGACCGGGTCTGTCCTGGCCGCCACTGTCACCGACCAGCGCCACCGGTTCACCCTGTTCCACGTTCTGGCCCACCTGGCGCAGCAGCGACTGGTTGTGACCGTAGAGGCTCATGTAGCCGCGACCGTGATCGATCACCAGCAGCATGCCGAAGCCGTCCAGCCAGTCGGCATAGACCACCTGGCCCGGTGCCACCGCCTTGACCTGGGTCCCTTCGCTGGCGCCGATCAGGGTGCCCTTCCACTTCAGCTCGGCGGTGCGTGGCGAGCCGTAGGCGATGAGGATCGGCCCCTGCACCGGCCAGCGCAGGCTGCCATTGGTCTTGAGGCCACTGTAGTAACCGGCGCTGCTGATGCCTGAGCCCCGCTCAGGCTTGCTGGTGGTGCTCTCCCGGCTGGCGGTCTGCTGCTGGGCCGCCTTGCTCTGCTGGGCTGCAAGGCGTTCCTGTTCGGCGCGGCGCTGTTCGGCCAGCTTGCGTTGCCGCTCCTGTTCCGCCTTCAGCTTGGCAAGGCGCTCCCGCTCGCGGCGCTCCTGCTCTTCCCGCTGGCGGCGCAGCTCTTCCAGCCGGGCCTTCAGCGCTTTCTCCGCCTTGACCAGCTTGGTCAGCTTCTGTTCGTCATCCTGTACCGACTGCTGCAGCTGGTTGCGCACCTTGGCACGGCTCTGCTGGCTGGCCAGCAGACTTTGATGGTGTTGCTGCTGTTCGGTGAGCAGGGATTGCAGCCGGCTTTCGGTCTCTTTGGTGGCCTGCTGGTTTTTGGCCAGCTTGGTGCGGGTGGCCCGCAGGGCTTCGATGGCCTCGATGCGTGCCTTGTTGAGGTAGTCGTAGTAGTCGAGGGAACGGCTCAGTTTGGCCGGATCCTGCTGATTGAGCAGCAGTTTGAGGTAATCGTGGTTGCCGGCGGTAAAGGCGCTCTCCGCCTGTTTGGCCAGCAACTGCTTCTGGCGGCTGGCCTGCTGCTCCAGATCCAGCTTGTCCTGTTGCAGCCCCACCAGCTTCTGCTGGTTCTCTCTGAGCTGCTGTCTGGTCTGGTCGAGCTTGGCGGCGGCGGCCGAGATGGCCTGCTCATCGGCCTTGAGCTGGGTGTTGAGCTTGGCCAGCTCCTGTTTGCTGAGCTTGATGGTCTGCTGCTGTTCCTTGATCTGGGACTGCATGGCGCCCAGCTGCTGGTTGGCAGCCCAGGCCTTGCCCGGCCCGAACGACAGACAAAAAAACAGCGCGCCGGCCAACAGGCCGACGCGACTGGTTTTGGTTGAAATCACTTCGCATCCCCGCATGGGGAAGGATTATTTCAGAATCATCAGGGGCTTGCCAGTCATTTCCGGCGGCACCGGCAGACCCATAAGAGTCAGCATGGTGGGGGCCAGATCGGACAGTTTGCCGCCTTCCAGCACCTCGGCCTTGCGACCGAAGTAGATGAGTGGAACCGGCAGATTGGTGTGGGCGGTATGGGCCTGACCAGTCTCTTCGTCCATCATCTTCTCGGCGTTGCCGTGGTCGGCGGTGATCAGGCACTCGCCACCCACTTCAGCCAGGGCCTCGGTGACGCGACCGATGCAGTGGTCAACGGCTTCACAGGCTTTGACGGCCGCATCGAACACGCCGGTGTGGCCAACCATGTCGCCATTCGGGTAGTTGCAGATGATGACGTCGTACTTGCCGCTCTTGATGGCGCCGACCAGCTTGTCGGTCAGCTCTTCGGAGCTCATTTCCGGCTGCAGGTCATAGGTGGCCACTTTCGGGCTGGCGACGATCTCGCGATCTTCGCCAGTGAAGCAGGCCTCTTCGCCGCCGTTGAAGAAGAAGGTGACGTGAGCGTACTTCTCGGTCTCGGAGATGCGCAGCTGGGTTTTGCCCTGCTTGGCCAGCCATTCACCCAGGGTGTTGACCAGAGCGGTCGGCGGGTAGGCACAGGCGGTTTTGATGTCGGCCGCGTACTCGGTCAACATCACGAAGTTCAGCGCTGGGGTGGCGGTGCGGGCGAAGCCGGTGAAGTCGCTGTCGACGAAGGCGCGGGTGATCTCGCGGGCGCGGTCGGCACGGAAGTTCATGAAGATCAGCGCGTCCCCATCCTGCATGGGGGCGGCTTCGCCGATACGGGTCGCCTTGACGAACTCGTCGTTCTCGTCGCGAGCGTAGGCGGCAGCCAGGGCTTCGCTGGCGCTGTCGGCGGTGAACTCGCCCTTGCCCTGGGTCATCAGGTCATAGGCTTGCTGTACGCGATCCCAGCGGTTGTCACGGTCCATGGCGTAGTAACGGCCGATCATGGAGGCAAAACGACCCTTGCCCAGACGGGCGAACAGGGCGTCGAACAGCTCGATGGAGGACTGGGCGGAACGCGGCGGTACGTCGCGGCCATCCAGGAAGGCGTGGAAGTAGATCTGCTCGGCGCCACGCTTGGCGGCCATCTCGATCATGCCCATGATGTGCTCTTCGTGGCTGTGTACGCCACCCGGGGACATCAGGCCCATGATGTGCACGGCTTTGCCCTTGCTCACGGCAGTGTCAACAGCCTTGGCCAGCTCGACGTTCTCGAAGAAGGGGCCGTCCTGGATGTCTTTGGAGATGCGGGTCAGTTCCTGATAGACGATGCGACCTGCGCCAATGTTGACGTGGCCCACTTCGGAGTTCCCCATCTGACCGTCCGGCAGACCCACGTCCAGGCCGGAGCCGGAGATCAGGGTGCTGGTGTAGTCACGGGCGAGACGGTCGAGGTTGGGAGTCTTGGCGGCAGCGACGGCGTTGTGCTCTTGCTTGGTGCTGTAGCCCCAACCGTCCATGATGACCAGAACCAAAGGTTTCTTAGCTGTTGACATAAGGCTATGTCCTCTCGGATAGGAATGAATTGCGGGAAGTGAAACTAGCGTAATATTACTACATCTGCCGAAATAGTCACCTGATAGCCAAGCCCCGTCCGACGGGGCCCGCACCCTGTTGCCGAGCTGTTTCTCCTTTGTCGCCGGCTTGTCGCATGGCACGACGAATCCTCGGTCAGGCCTGCCAGATACCGCTTTTTATGTTGCTGTCGCATCCCGTATCCAGCCGATGGGAGCCCGCTCCCGCTTTGCCGCCAAGATGGCTGATCTTGGCTGGGTCCCCATGTATACTCGGGCACTTGTCTTGGTCCCTGGATAGTAGAAGATGCAAGAGTATTTGGATTTTGCGGCCCGCAACCCGCTGCTGACCGCAGCCTGGTTCGGCCTGGCGGGCACTCTGGTTTACACCACGGTGCGTGCCCGTTTTTCTCCGGTCAAGTCGGTGAACAACCACACCGCCACCCTGCTGATCAACCGTGAAAACGCCACCGTGGTGGACATTCGCAGTCAGGAAGAGTTTGCCAAGGGCCATCTGGCCGGTGCCCAGCACCTGCCGCTCAGCCAGATCCAGAGCAATAACCTGGGCCCGGTTGAAAAGCATAAAGATGCCCCCATCATAGTGGTGTGCGAGTCGGGGATGACCGCTGGTGGCGCGGGTCGCCAACTGAGCAAAGCCGGCTTCAAGCAGGTGTATGTGCTCAGCGGTGGCATGGCCCAGTGGCGTGCAGAAAATCTGCCGGTGACCAAAAAACGCTGATTTAAGGGCCTGCGCCCACCTATTTTCATAAAAAGGAATCAAACAAAATGGCTGAAGAGATCAACAACCAGGAAGTACAACCGGAATTCCACATCCAGCGCGTCTACACCAAGGACGTCTCCTTCGAAGCGCCGAACACTCCGCACATCTTCCAGAAAGAGTGGCAGCCGGACGTCAAGCTGGACATGGACACCAAGACCAACATCCTGGCTGACAGCGTCTATGAAGTGGTGCTGACCCTGACCGTCACCTGCAAGCTGGAAACCGAGACTGCCTTCCTGTGTGAAGTTCAGCAGGCCGGTATCTTCACCATCGGCAACCTGCCGGAGCCGCAACTGGCCCACTGCCTGGCTGCCTTCTGCCCGAACATCCTGTTCCCGTATGCCCGTGAAGCGGTGGCCAACCTGGTGAGCAAGGGTTCCTTCCCGCAGCTGAACCTGGCACCGGTCAACTTCGATGCCCTGTTTGCCCAGCACATGGCACAGGCTCAGGCCCAGCAGGCGACTGCGGAAGCCTGATAATGGCCGACCAGATCGCTATCTCGGTCTTGGGGGCGGGGTCTTATGGCTCCGCCCTTGCCATTTCTCTGGCGCGCAACGGTCATCCGACCCTGCTGTGGGGTCACGACCCTGCCCATGTCGCCGAGCTGGAACAGGACCGCTGCAACAAGGCATTCTTGCCGGATGTCCCCTTTCCCGCCGATCTGCAGCTGACCGCGGATCTGCAACAGGCGGTGCAAGCCGCCCCCGTACTGCTGCTGGTCGTGCCGAGCCATGTGTTCGGCCAGGTACTGGCCCGGGTCAAACCCTTCCTGCGCCCCGATACCCGTATCGCCTGGGCCACCAAGGGGCTGGAGCCGGACAGCGGCCGCCTGTTGCAGGACGTGGCCCGCGAAGTGCTGGGTGACGAGATGCCGCTGGCGGTCATCTCCGGCCCTACCTTCGCCAAGGAGCTGGCCGCCGGTTTGCCGACCGCCATCTCGGTGGCCTCGACCCACGACGATTTCGCTGACGATCTCTCCCTGCTGCTGCACTGTGGCCGTTCGTTCCGGGTCTATACCAATCCGGACTTCATCGGTCTGCAGCTGGGCGGGGCGGTCAAGAACGTCATCGCCATCGGTGCCGGTCTCTCCGACGGGCTGGGTTTTGGCGCCAACGCCAGGACCGCGCTCATCACCCGTGGCCTGGTAGAGATGCAGCGCCTCGGCGCCGCGCTCGGGGCCGACACCAAGACCTTCATGGGGATGGCGGGGCTCGGGGATCTGGTGCTGACCTGTACCGACAACCAGTCGCGCAACCGTCGCTTCGGTCTGGCCCTCGGGGCCGGCAAGGATGTGAACACCGCCATGACCGAGATCGGCCAGGTGGTGGAAGGCTATCGCAACACCAAGGAGGTGCATCTGCTGGCGGCCCGCTGTGGCGTCGAGATGCCCATCTGCGAGCAGATCTTCAAGGTGCTGTACGAAGGCAAGAATCCGAAAGAGGCGGCCATCGCCCTGCTGTCGCGAGACAAGAAGGACGAATAATCCGCCCCCGTCGCAGAATGCAAAAGGCCCCGCCAGCTGGCGGGGCCTTTTCTTTGCAACATGTCTTTACCACAAGGGTAGCAAATCAGTAGTAGGAGTGATCGCCGCGCTGGTGCTCGGTGGCATCCTTGACGCCGTTGAGCTCGCCCGGGAACTTCTCCAGCAGCTGCTTCTCGATCCCCTCTTTCAGGGTGTAATCGACCATGGAGCAACCGTTGCAACCACCGCCGAACTGCAGGATGGCCAGCTTGTCCTCGGTCAGTTCGACTAGGGTGACCTTGCCGCCGTGACCGGCCAGCATGGGGTTCACCTCGGACATCAACACGTACTCGATACGGTCGATCAGCGGGGCGTCGTCGGCCACTTTGCGCATCTTGGCGTTCGGGGCTTTCAGGGTGAGCTGGGAGCCCATCTGATCGGTGACGAAGTCGATGGTGGCATCCACCAGGAAGGGGGCGCTCAAGGGATCGACCATGCAGTCGAAGCCGCTGAAGGGCAGGTGCTGATCTTCCGGATCGACCGCGTCGGGTGGGCAGTATGATACGCCGCACTCGGCATTCTGGGTTCCCGGATTGACCACAAACACCCGGATATTGGTGCCGTCAGGCTGCTTTTCCAGCAATTTACGGAAATGGGCCTGGGCGGTGTCGGAAATGCTGATCATCACTATCCTCATAAACCTGAGTGTACGACTAGGGTATTCATGATAACTCTGTTGGCAGGGCTTGGGTAGCGTGCCGTTGGCTACTTGAGGTGCTTGAGGGTGCGACAGATAGCCCACACTTCCACCTTTGTGACTCCGCTCTCATGAAGCAGACGGGTGAGGTGGCCGGCGGTGGCGCCCGTGGTGACCACGTCATCGAGCAGCGCCACGTGCTGATAATCATGGGGGCAGATCAGGAAGGCGCCGCGCAGGTTGCGCCGCCGCTGGCCCGCACTTAATTTGGTCTGCTGCGGGGTTGCCCTGACCCGGCGCAGCAGCCGATTATCGCAGGGGATGCCGGTCAGCTCGCCGAGGGCGCGGGCTATCTCTTCTGCTTGGTTGAAGCCACGCCACCACTGGCGCCACCAGTGCAGGGGGACCGGAATGATGGCCTGTGGCGGCTCGCGGCAATCCAGATGATCCGCCAGCACCCTGGCGAGCAGCGGGGCCAGCAGGATCTGGCCGGAATACTTCAGCCGTGGGATCAGCATGGGGTAGGGTGGCCGGTAGTCACCTATGACCTGCAGTCGCTCCCAGGGCGGCGGCCTGCGCTGGCAGCGACCGCAGATTGGCTCACGCGCTTCATCCAGTGCCGGCAAGGGGGCAGCACACAAGCGGCAGCTGTGGTCAGCCTGCAGCAGGGCCTGTCGACACCAGCTGCACAATAGGGGATCAACATCGCAAGGTTGCTGGCAGAGCAGGCAACTGCCCTGCCAGTCGGCATGACTGCCGAGGATCGGACTTGCTTTGGCGAGCAGCCGCTTTAACATGCTGACCCCAACAGAGTGAACAGGATCTAGAGTCTAGATGAGCGTATCGGTAGAGCGGTTTGGTCAGGGGCCCGATCTGGTGCTGTTGCACGGATGGGGGATGAATGGCGCGGTCTGGCACGGCATTGTGCCGGCCCTGGCGGCTCGCTATCGCGTCCATCTGGTGGATCTGCCAGGCTTTGGCAACAGCCCGCTGGTGGGTGAGGCCGAGTACAGTCTGCCCTGGCTGGCGGAACAAGTTGCTGCCATCCTGCCGGAGCAGTGCCATTTGTTGGGTTGGTCCCTCGGTGGTCTGGTGGCCAGCCAATTGGCCTTGAACCATCCCGAGCGACTGCACTCCTTGATCACGGTGGCCAGTTCCCCCTGTTTCATGGCCCGCGACGAGTGGCCGGGGATCGCCCCCAAGGTGCTGACCGGGTTCAACCAGATGTTGGCGGGGGACTTCAAGCAGACCATTGAACGCTTCCTGGCGATCCAGGCCATGGGCAGCGAACACGCCAGAGACGACATCCGTCAGCTGCGCCACTGGCTGGCGGAGCGTCCTGCTCCACAGCTGGCCGCGCTGGAGGCGGGTCTCGGTTTGCTGGCCGATGTCGATCTGCGCGATGAGCTGGTGCAGTTGAACCTGCCCTGGCTGCGGGTCTACGGCCGGCTGGATTCGCTGGTGCCCAAAGCCTCCATTCCTCTGCTGGACGAGCGCTACCCGGCCAGCCGCAGTGTGGTGCTGGAAAAGGCCTCACACGCGCCCTTTATTTCTCATCCACAGCAGTTCATTGAAATCATTGAACATTTTGTAGGTTGAAAAATAGCCAATTTGCTTCATTAATCCTCTGGGGTGACGGATAATTAATCCAGTGTCAGAGGAGAATTGTCATGCGTATAGATTCTGCATTGAACAGCGGTGTACAGGGGTTCCAGCGTGCGGAGCAGATCGCCGACAAGGCATCCAATCAGATCGCCAGGCTCAACACCCCGAGCGGTGACAAGGTGCAGTTGCCCGAGGAACTGGTGAACCTCAAGAGTGCCGAGGTGCAGGCCGGTGCCTCCGCCAAGGTGATCCAGACCGCCAGCGACATGATGGGAACCCTGATCGACATCCGGGTGTGACATGAACATCAATGTCAGTCTGCCAACCATCATTCCCAACCAGCTGCAACCGCAGACGGAATCGGCACGTACTGACAATCGCCGCGCAGCCCTCATCCCCCAGAGCCGCCAGACCGAGGCCTTCAATGCCGAGCCCGAGGTCGGCTCCCAGAAAGACAAATCCAGATCCACTCAGGCCAACGCCAATCAGACCTCCCAGCAGGCACGGGAGGGCTCCCAGACCGGCAACCCGCAGGCTGCCGTCGACAACCGTTTCGTCGAGGCCACCGGTGAAGACGGCCAGCGCAACAAGCAGCAGGATCCCAAACAACAAGAACAGCAGCAGAAACAGGAGCTGCAGGTCAAGGAGCTGGCAGACAGGGATCAGGAGGTGCGAACCCACGAGCAGGCTCATCAGAGCACTGGCGGTCAGTATGCCGGCAGCCCGACCTACCAGTTTGCCATGGGGCCGGATGGCAAGCGCTATGCCACCGGTGGCGGCGTTTCCATTGACATCAGCGTCATTCCCGGCGACCCCAGGGCCACCATCGCCAAGATGCAGCAGGTTCGTGCCGCCGCACTGGCGCCGGCACAACCCTCCTCCCAGGACCTGAGTGTGGCAAGGAGTGCCGCGGCCAAGGAGGCGCAGGCCCGCAAGGCGCTGATCTCTGCCGATCCGGACTCCACCTTGAAGGCCGATGGCAGTGCCAAGACCGGGGTGTTGAATGGCTACATGGAGCAGCGCAACCAGGTCATTGCCCAGCGCTATCAGCAGGCGGTCAAGCCAGCGACTCCGCAGAGCTTCAACCTGAGCGTCTGAGCCTGGCAATTCCCCCTGTTTTTCCCCCGCACGCGACTATTTGCAACTACTCTGAGGGGTAATCCCATCCACACTCACAGGAGTCGTCATGCACTTTGATGAAGTCAAACCGGAAGATTTTGCCACCTTCTCCCGTGTCCCTCCGCCGCACCTCCAGATGGAGCAGTTTTTGATGCAGCTCGGTGGGGGCGGTACCGAAGGCACCCATTTCAAGAAAAAGGTGATGCTGGCGGCAGGGTGGAGTCATACCGGCGTCGTCTCTTATGGCAAATATCCACAAGAGGCCTGCAAGGCATTCAACCGGCTGCGAGAGGTGCTGGCGGCCCATCAGGAGGCCGACGCCATTCTGAGCGCACTGGCCGAGTGAAGCGGCTGCACCACCGGCACAAAAAAGCCCCTCGCGGGGCTTTTTGCATTCTGGGGCTTATTTCTTCAGTTTGGAGAGAGCGGCGGCGAAGGCGTTGCCCATGGCGCCGTCGGTCGGGGTGCTCTGACGGGGGGCCTGTTTCGACTTGGCGTTGTTACCGGTGTGACGCGGCTCGGCCGGTTTGCGCACCGGCTGGCCGGCTTTTTCATCCAGACGCATGGTCAGACTGATGCGTTTGCGCGGTACGTCCACCTCCAGCACTTTCACCCGGACGATGTCGCCGGCCTTGACCACCTCGCGGGGATCCTTGACGAAGCGATCGGTCAGGGAGGAGATGTGCACCAGCCCGTCCTGATGGACGCCGATGTCGACGAAGGCGCCGAAGTTGGTGACGTTGGTGACCACCCCTTCCAGCACCATCTCGGGCACCAGATCGCTGATTTTCTCCACCCCTTCCTTGAAGGTGGCGGTCTTGAACTCGGGGCGTGGGTCACGGCCCGGCTTGTCCAGCTCGCCGATGATGTCGGTGACGGTGGGCACGCCAAACTGCTCGTCCGTGTAGTCGGCGGGTTTGAGGGTGCGCAGCAGGCTGCTGTTGCCTAGCAGGCTGTCCACGGTCTGCTCCAGTTTGGCGAGGATCCGCTCCACCACTGGGTAGGATTCCGGGTGTACCGCCGAGCCATCCAGCGGGTTGCTGCCGCCACGAATACGCAGGAAGCCGGCACACTGCTCAAATGCCTTGGGACCGAGCCGGCTCACCTTCAGCAGTTGCTGGCGGTGCTGGAAGGCGCCGTGTTCGTCGCGGTAGGCGACTATGTTCTGGGCCAGGGTCTGGGAGAGGCCGGAGACCCGGTTCAGCAGGGCGACCGAGGCGGTATTCACATCCACCCCCACCGCGTTCACGCAATCCTCGACCACCGCATCGAGCCGGCGGGCCAGCTGGCTCTGGCCGACGTCGTGCTGGTACTGGCCGACGCCGATGCTCTTGGGATCGATCTTGACCAGCTCGGCCAGCGGATCCTGCAGGCGGCGGGCGATGGAGACGGCGCCGCGCAGGGAGACGTCCAGATCCGGGAATTCCTGGGAGGCAAGCTCGGAAGCGGAGTAGACCGAGGCCCCAGCCTCGCTCACCACGATTTTCTGGGCTTTGGCGGCCGGGTAGCGCTCGAACAGGTCGCTCACCAGGCGGTCGGTCTCCCGTGAGGCAGTACCGTTGCCGATGCTGATGAGTTCAACCTTGTGCTTCTGGCACAGCTCGCTCAGGGTCTTGAGGCTCTGGTCAATCTGGCGCTTGGGTTCGAACGGATAGATGGTCGCGGTATCGACCAGCTTGCCGGTGGCATCCACCACGGCCACTTTGACCCCGGTGCGGATGCCGGGATCCAGCCCCATGGTGCAGCGCATGCCGGCCGGTGCCGCCATCAGCAGATCCTTGAGGTTCATGGCGAACACCTTGATCGCCTCCTCTTCCGCCGACTCGCGGATGCGGCCAATGAGCTCGGTCTCCATCTGCAGGGAGAGCTTGATCTTCCAGGTCCAGCTCACCACCCCCTGCAGCCACTTGTCGGCCGGGCGACTCTGCAGGTTCAGTCTGAGGTGATGGGCGATGATCCCCTCGCAGGGGCTGGCGCTCTCGTCGTCACCGGTGACCAGCGCCAGGTTGAGGATCCCCTCGTTGCGGCCGCGCAGCATGGCCAGCACCCGGTGGGAGGGGGCCTTGTGCAGCGGCTCGTCGTGCTCGAAGTAGTCCTTGAATTTGGCCCCTTCCTGCTCCTTGCCTGCCACCACGCGGGCGCGCAGGGTGGCGTTTTGCCACACATAGTCCCGCAGCTTCTCAAGGAGATCCGCCTGCTCGACGAAGCGCTCCATCAGGATGTAGCGAGCACCGTCGAGGGCGGCCTTGCTGTCGCTGATCCCCTGCTCGGCATTGAGGAAGCGGGCCGCCTCCTGCTCGGGATCTTTCATCGGGTCGCTCAGCAGCAGGTCGGCCAATGGCTCCAGCCCCGCCTCGATGGCCATCTGCCCCTTGGTGCGGCGCTTGGGTTTGTAGGGGAGGTAGAGATCTTCCAGCCGGGTCTTGCTGTCGGCCTCGTTCAGCTCGCGGGCCAGCTCGGGGGTCAGCTTGCCCTGCTCTTCGATGGAGCGCAGGATCACCTGGCGGCGATCCGCCAGTTCGCGCAGGTAACCGAGCCGGCTCTCCAGGGTACGCAGCTGGCTGTCGTCCAGACCGCCAGTCACCTCTTTGCGGTAACGAGCGATGAAGGGGACTGTGGCGCCTTCGTCCAGCAGGCGAACGGCGGCCTGTACCTGTTCCGGGCGGGCATTCAGCTCACCGGCAATCTGATGTTCTATTACGTGGCTTTGCATCGAGGGTCTCTGTAGTCGGGTCCAGAACAACGGGCTGGCGCGAGGGCGATGTCGCCGGGCAAGAGGCTGTCAGGGCGGTACTCAAGGCGCCGGGTGTGAGCACTATATGGGGTCGGACTGCGGGATGCCAGCCCTGGTAGAGAGGGCTGTGTCCGCCCTGGATGAGAGGCGGAGCAAACCCATGCTGGCTGTGGTAGCCGGTTGGCAGGGCAGGGGGCTGTGGCGTGACAGCGGCTTATTTGGGATAGCTGATCTCATTGATGTACCAGCAGGCGTCACCGACTGGCGTACGCACTATGGCCTCGTCACCCACCTCTTTCTTGAGCAGGGCGCGGGCCATGGGGGAGTCGATGGAGATGTAATCCTTGCGCTCGAAGATCTCGTCATAGCCGACGATGCGAAAACGCTTGGTCTCTCCCTCCTCGTTTTCCACCTCGACCCAGGCGCCGAAGAAGACCTTGCCCTCCTGGGCGGGGGAGTAGTCGACGATCCCCAGCTCCTCGAGGCACTTGCGCAGGTAACGGACCCGCCGATCGATCTCCCGCAGCCGCTTCTTGTTGTACTGGTAATCCGCATTCTCGCTGCGATCGCCGAGACTGGCCGCCCAGGCCACTTTGCGGGTGGTCTCGGGGCGCTCCTCGCGCCAGAGGAAATCGAGCTCCTGCTTGAGCTTGTTGTAGCCTTCACGGGTGATCAACTTGGTCTTCATGGAGGGTCCCTGTGTCGATGGGGCGGATGAGCCTCTTATGGCTCGACAGATCTTATCCGCTGTCGCCTTGCTGTCGAGCAAAAACTGGCGGGCCAGATGACGTTGGGGGCAGGGGAAAAGTGGCGTCATGCCGGCAGCACGGGCAATAACCGGTAACATATTTATGCTTTGCCGTTACGAGTCCGGGCTCTAGTATTGGCAGCATATCGAGAGGAGAGGCAAGCAATGAGTCAGCAATACAAGGTTCTGGTCGTCGACGATGATTTGAAATTACGTTCCCTGCTGGAGCGCTACCTGACCGAACAGGGGTTCGTGGTTCGGGGCGTCGCCAATGGCGAACAGGCCGACCGCCTGCTGACCCGAGAGAACTTCAGCCTGATGGTGCTCGACCTGATGCTGCCGGGGGAAGACGGCCTCTCCATCTGTCGCCGCCTGCGCGAGGCTGGCAACCAGATCCCGGTGCTGATGTTGACCGCCAAGGGGGATGAGGTGGACCGCATCGTCGGCCTCGAGATGGGAGCCGATGATTACCTGCCCAAGCCGTTCAACCCTCGTGAGCTGCTGGCCCGGATCCGCGCCGTGTTGCGCCGCCACACCGTCGAGTTGCCGGGTGCCCCCTCTACCGCCGAGAAGGTGGTGAGCTTTGGCAGCTACCAGCTCAACCTGGCGACCCGTGAGTTGAGTCGCGATGGCGATCCGGTGGCTCTGACCAGTGGGGAGTTCGCCGTGCTCAAGGTGCTGGTGAGCCATCCGCGCGAGCCTCTCTCCCGCGACAAGCTGATGAACCTGGCCCGCGGTCGCGAATATACCGCCACCGAGCGCAGCATCGATGTGCAGGTTTCCCGCCTGCGCCGCCTGCTGGAGCAGGACCCGGCGCAGCCCCGTTATCTGCAGACCGTCTGGGGTCTGGGCTATGTGTTCGTGCCGGACGGTGACGGCGAATGAAGAAAGTGAGCAGCATGTTCTCCCGCATGCTCTGGTTTTTGGCCGCCGTGCTGGTGGTCTATCAGTTTGTCTCCTATGCCACCTTCTACAACTATCTGCTGGCGCCGACCGTCAAGCAGATCAGCCACCTGCTGGCCAATCAGGTCAAGCTCATCTTCCCGGTCGAGAGCAACCAGCTGGCGCTCAGTGAAGATGCCGAGGCGCTGGTCTACGTGGCGACCGGCAGCGACATCTATACCCAGACCGAGGCGGAGCAGCACGGGCTCAAGGAGTCCAAGCCCTACACCTATCTGGAAGAGAGCATCAGTCGCGAGCTGGGGGGAAAGACCAAGGTGCGGGTCGAGATCCAGGACCACTACATCATCTGGATCCAGCCGCCCCAGGCCAACAAGGTGTGGGTGCGCATCCCGCTGACCGAGATCGAGGATGACGACATCGAGCCGCTGATCCTCTACATGAGCGTGCTGCTGGTGGTGACCCTGTTCGCGGCCTGGCGCTTTGCCCGCCAGCTGGTGCGGCCGCTGGAGGAGCTGGAGGCGGGGGCCGTGGCGGTTGCCCGCGGCAACTTCCCCGATGCGCTGGGGGAGCAGGGCTCGCGGGAGGTGCGCCGGCTGACCCGCACCTTCAACCACATGTCGAGCTCCATCAAGAACCTTATCGAAGAGCGAAACATGATGATGGCGGGCGTTTCCCACGATCTGCGTACGCCGCTGACCCGTATCCGGCTGGCGACCGAGATGATGTCCTCAGGGGATGAGTATCTCAAGGAGAGCATCAACGCGGACATCGACGAATCGAACGGCATCATCGACCAGTTCATCGACTACATTCGCCCGGACGAGGGGCTGGATACCCAGCTGGTGGACCTGACCCAGCTGATCCACGATGTGCTGCTGGTGCAGACCGACCAGGGGCTGGAGGTGGAGCTCGAGCTGCCAGCCGAGGCGGTGCGGGTCGCCTGCAACCCCATCAGTATCCGGCGCATCCTCAACAACCTGTCGGGCAATTCGTTGCGCTACGGGGCGAGCCGGCTGCAGGCCGAGCTCAAGGATGACGGTCACTGGGTCCGGCTGCGCTTGTCGGATGACGGCCCCGGCATTCCGGAACAGGATTACTACCGGGTACTCAAGCCCTTCACCCAGGGCAACGAGGCGCGTACCGGCAGCGGCAGTGGGCTGGGGCTGGCCATCGTCGCCAAGATCGTCTCCCAGCATCACGGCACCATCAGGCTGGGGCGTGCCGAGCAGGGGGGCTTGCTGGTGGAGATCCGGCTGCCCAAGAACCAGCCGCTGGAGTGGATTGATTGAACGAAGGGCGCATCCGTGGATGCGCCCTTCTGCATTGTCAGGCCTGCGGCTCGGTTGCCTTGCGGTAACGCTTGCCGTATTTCAGCTGCTGGATCAGCAGGGCCGCCACGATCAGCGCCAACCCGATGGGGGTGGCCGGGTGGATGGTCTCGCCGATCAACAGGTTGAGCAGCACCAGCGAGGCAAACGGCGAGATGAAGATTAGATTGCTGATGGGGGCCGTGTTGGTGGCGTGGCGTAGCGCCATCAGCCAGAGCACGAAGCCGAAGCCCATCTCGAACAGCCCGACATAGATGGCGCCGGCCCACCCCTGCCAGGCGTTCATGGCAAAATCGGAGAGCAGCCAGGTCGCCGCGACGATGAAGGGCAGGCTGATGATGAAGCCGAGCAGCAGGCTGACGATGGGATCTCCCTGATTGCGGGTGTTGAGGATCCAGTAGCCGGCCCAGATGAGGGTCGACACCAGCGCTAGCGTCACGCCGAGGGGGCTGTCGAACTGCAGACCGAACACATCCCCCCTGGTCGCGATCACCAGAGCACCGAAGTAGCCCAGCACGATGGCCACCCCGTCGCGGCGGCGCAGCTTCTGGCCGAGGAAGGGGACGGCCAGCAGACTGAGGGTGATGGCCCAGGTGTAGTTGAGGGTCTGCGCCTGTTGGGCGGGCAGCAGATCATACGCCTTGAACAGCAGCAGGTAATAGAGGAAGGGGTTGAGCACCCCCAGCGCCAGATAGTAGAGGGGGCGGCCCTTGATGTAGCTGAGCAGCAGCGGCAGCTTGCCCTGACAGGCCACGATCCCCCCCAGCGTCAGGGTCGAGGTGCAGGCCGCGACCAGCAACAGCTGCACCGGCTCGAAGTAGGTGAGAGAGATCTTGAAGGCGCTGGCCACCGTCGACCAGAGGGCGACGGCGCAGAGGCCATATTGATAGGCTTTTTTCTGATCTTTGAGCATGAGAAATCGTTCCGGTGATCAAGGCTGTGGCACAGTCTACCAGCCTGTTTGCAACATTGTCGTTACCCGCGCCGGGCGGGGGATCATGTGATGGCGGCAGAGATCCATCCGTCACATAAAATTGTGCACATTCTGTTCGCCCTCCCTTGCGCAAATTGAAAAAATCCGTATAATCCCCTCCGCTTACCCATGAGGTAAGCCAGACGATATGTCTGCTTGCTGAGTTTTTCGCTTGCGAAGGCCAGCCATACAGTCTCCCCGATATGGGGAGAAACGTGAAAAATCACACCTCTGGCGGGAGTAATCTCGGTCGGGCGGTGTTGATTTATGTTCTTTTATCTATTGGAGCTCTGTCAATGCAGAACCAAAGAATCCGTATCCGCCTGAAGGCTTTTGATCATCGCCTGATCGATCAATCCACTGCGGAAATCGTTGAAACTGCTAAGCGCACTGGCGCGCAGGTTCGCGGTCCTATCCCGCTGCCGACTCGCAAAGAGCGTTTCACCGTTCTGATCTCCCCGCACGTCAACAAAGACGCGCGTGATCAGTACGAGATCCGCACTCACAAGCGTCTGGTAGACATCGTTGAGCCGACTGACAAGACCGTAGACGCTCTGATGCGTCTGGATCTGGCAGCTGGTGTAGACGTCCAGATCAGCCTGGGTTAATTACGGAAAGAGGTTGATAACAATGACAATCGGTCTTGTAGGTCGCAAAGTGGGTATGACTCGCATCTTCACTGAAGATGGCGTTTCTATCCCCGTGACTGTTATCGAAGTTGAAGCTAACCGTGTAACTCAGGTCAAATCTGTAGAAACCGACGGCTACAACGCTATTCAGGTTACCACTGGCTCCAAGAAAGCTAGCCGCGTAACCAAGCCGGAAGCTGGCCACTTCGCCAAAGCTGGTGTAGAAGCCGGTCGCGGTCTGTGGGAATTCCGCCTGAACAACGGTGAAACTTTCACTGTTGGTAGCGAGCTGAAAGTAGATCTTCTCGCTGACGTTAAGCTGGTAGACGTTACCGGCACATCCAAGGGTAAAGGTTTTGCCGGTACTGTTAAGCGCTGGAACTTCCGCACTCAGGATATGACCCACGGTAACTCTCTGTCCCACCGTGTACCTGGCTCCATCGGTCAAAACCAGACCCCGGGCCGTGTATTCAAGGGCAAAAAGATGGCTGGTCACATGGGTGCTGAGCGTGTAACGACTCAGAACCTGGAACTGGTTCGTGTTGACGCTGAACGCAACCTGCTGCTCATCAAAGGCGCAGTACCGGGTGCAACCAACGGCAACGTGATCGTTAAACCTGCCGTCAAAGCGTAACGTCTGAGGAGATAGTAATGGAATTGGTAATGAAAGACGCCAAGAGCGCTCTTGAAGTTTCCGAGACTACCTTCGGGCGCGAATTCAACGAAGCTCTGGTTCACCAGGTTGTCGTTGCTTATGCCGCTGGTGCCCGTCAGGGTACTCGTGCGCAGCTGACTCGCTCTGAAGTGTCTGGTGGCGGCAAAAAGCCGTGGCGTCAGAAGGGTACTGGTCGTGCCCGTGCTGGCTCCATCCGTTCGCCTATTTGGCGTTCCGGTGGTGTGACTTTTGCTGCTAAGCCGCAAGATCACAGCCAGAAAGTAAACAAGAAGATGTACCGCGGCGCTATCCGTAGCATCCTGTCCGAGCTGGTACGTCAAGAGCGCCTGATCGTTGTTGAGAAGTTCGGCATCGAAGCTCCGAAAACCAAAGAACTGATCGCCAAGCTGAAAGAAATGGAACTGTCTGACGTTCTGATCGTGACTGCTGAAGTCGATGAGAACCTGTTCCTGGCTGCTCGTAACCTGTACAAAGTTGACGTGCGTGACGTTGCCGGTATCGACCCGGTCAGCCTGATCGCTTTCGACAAGGTTCTGATGACTGCTGACGCAGTTAAGCAAATCGAGGAGATGCTGGCATGATCCGTGAAGAGCGTCTGCTGAAAGTTCTGAAGGCTCCGCACATCTCTGAAAAGAGCACCATGGTCGCAGAAAAGCAGAACACTATCGTGTTCAAAGTTGCTGTTGATGCCACCAAGGCGGAAGTCAAAGCTGCAGTTGCGAAACTGTTCGAGGTCGAAGTTGAGACCGTCCGTACCCTGAACATGAAGGGTAAGACCAAGCGCGCAGGTGCACGCGTAGGCCGTCGTTCCGATTGGAAAAAGGCTTATGTGACCCTGAAAGCTGGTCAGGACATCGACTTCATGGGCGCAGCCGAGTAAGAGGAGTTCTGAAAAATGGCAATCGTTAAGTGCAAGCCTACTTCTCCGGGCCGCCGCCACGTCGTCAAGATCGTCAACCAAGACCTGTACAAGGGCAAGCCCTTTGCAGCTCTGCTGGACAAGAAAGACAAGTCCGGTGGTCGTAACAACAACGGCCGCATCACCACCCGTCACATCGGCGGTGGTCACAAGCAACACTACCGTATCGTCGACTTCAAGCGCGACAAAGACGGTATCCCGGCTAAAGTAGAGCGCCTGGAATACGATCCGAACCGTACCGCAAACATCGCCCTGGTGCTGTATGCAGACGGTGAGCGTCGTTACATCCTGGCTCCGAAAGGCCTGAAAGCTGGTGATGCAATCGCTTCTGGTGCTGATGCCGCAATCAAGGTAGGTAACACCCTGCCGATGCGCAACATCCCGGTCGGTTCTACCGTTCACGCTGTTGAGATGAAGCCTGGTAAAGGTGCCCAGCTGGCTCGTTCCGCTGGTACTTTCATCCAGATCCTGGCTCGTGAAGGTAACTATGTAACTCTGCGTCTGCGTTCCGGCGAAGTACGTAAAGTTCTGGCCGAGTGCCGCGCCACCATCGGTGAAGTTGGTAACTCCGAGCACATGCTGCGTCAACTGGGTAAAGCCGGTGCAAACCGCTGGCGTGGTATTCGTCCGACCGTTCGCGGTATGGCGATGAACCCGGTAGACCACCCGCACGGTGGTGGTGAGGGTCGTAACAAGGGCATGCAGCCTGTGTCCCCATGGGGCCAGAAGGCTAAAGGCTTCAAGACCCGTAAGAACAAGCGTACCGACAAGTACATCGTACGTCGTCGTAACAAGTAATTGTTAACATAGAGGAATCACCATGCCACGTTCTCTCAAGAAGGGTCCATTTATCGACCTGCACTTGCTGAAGAAGGTAGAGAAAGCGGTGGAAAGCGGGGATAAAAAGCCGGTTAAGACCTGGTCCCGTCGTTCAATGATCATCCCGAACATGATCGGTTTGACCATCGCTGTCCATAATGGTCGTCAGCACGTTCCGGTTTTCGTTACCGAAGAAATGATCGGTCACAAACTGGGTGAATTCGCACCTACTCGTACTTATCGCGGCCATGCTGCTGATAAGAAGGCTAAGAAGCGCTAAGGGATAAATGATGGAAGCTATCGCTAAACACCGTTATGCCCGTACTTCTGCCCAGAAAGCTCGTCTGGTAGCCGATCAAGTACGTGGTCTGTCCGTAGACAAGGCTCTGAACATCCTGACCTTCAGCCCGAAAAAGGCTGCAGTTCTGGTGAAGAAAGTGCTGGAATCTGCCATTGCAAACGCTGAGCACAACGAAGGCGCCGACATCGACGCCCTGCGTGTTGCTACTATCATGGTCGACGAAGGTCCCTCCATGAAGCGCATCCGTCCTCGTGCCAAAGGTCGCGCGGATCGTATCCTCAAGCGTACCGCTCACATCACCGTAGTGGTATCCGACGCTAAGGCTGGGAGATAAGCAATGGGTCAGAAAGTACATCCTAATGGCATTCGCCTGGGTATTACCAAGCCTTGGAATTCTACCTGGTTCGCGAACACCAAAGACTTCGCTGACAACCTGTACAGCGATTTTCAAGTACGCCAGTTCCTGACCAAGGAACTGAAAAACGCGTCCTTGTCCAAGATCACCATCGAGCGTCCGGCCAAGAGCATCCGTGTGACCATTCACACCGCTCGTCCGGGTGTTGTGATCGGTAAGAAAGGCGAAGACGTTGAAAAACTGCGCAAAGCTGTAGCCACTATTGCTGGCGTGCCTGCTCAGATCAACATTTCCGAAGTCCGCAAGCCGGAGCTGGATGGCAAACTGGTTGCCGACAGCATCACTTCCCAGCTGGAGCGTCGCGTAATGTTCCGTCGTGCTATGAAGCGCGCCGTACAAAACGCCATGCGCCTGGGTGCCAAGGGCATCAAGGTGGAAGTTTCCGGTCGTCTGGGCGGCGCTGAAATCGCGCGTACCGAATGGTACCGTGAAGGTCGTGTGCCTCTGCACACCCTGCGTGCCGACATCGACTACGCAACTTCTGAAGCCCACACCACTTACGGTGTGATCGGCGTTAAAGTTTGGATCTTCAAGGGCGAAGTTCTGGGCGGTCTGGCTGCTGTCAACGCTGCCGCTGCTCAAGAGCAAGCTCCTGCGAAGCCCAAGCGTGACAACAAGCGCCGCGCTGCCAAGTAAGGAGATTCGGTAAATGTTGCAACCAAAGCGTACTAAATTCCGCAAGACCCACAAGGGTCGTAACCGCGGTCTGGCCAACTCTGGTAACGAAGTATCCTTCGGTACCTTTGGCCTGAAGGCGACATCCCGTGGCCAGCTGACTGCTCGTCAAATCGAAGCAGCCCGTCGTGCCATGACCCGTCACGTTAAGCGTCAGGGTAAGATCTGGATCCGTGTGTTCCCGGACAAGCCGATTACCGAAAAGCCCCTCGAAGTTCGTATGGGTAAAGGTAAGGGTAACGTGGAATACTGGGTTTGCCCGATCCAGCCTGGCAAGGTTCTGTACGAGATGGACGGTGTACCTGAGGCTCTGGCGCGTGAAGCGTTCGCCCTGGCCGCAGCCAAGCTGTCTGTTCAGACCACTTTCGTAATTAAGACGGTGATGTGATGAAAGCCCAAGATCTGCGTCAAAAGAGCGTCGAAGAACTGAACCAGGAGCTGCTGGGCCTGCTGCGCGAGCAATTCAACATGCGCATGCAAGCTTCCACCGGCCAGCTGGCTCAGACTCACACTCTGAAACAAGTGCGTCGTGACGTCGCACGTATCAAGACTGTACTGACTGAGAAGGCAGGTGCGTAATGACTGATAAAATCCGTACTCTGCAGGGTCGTGTAATCAGCGACAAGATGGACAAGTCCATCACTGTCGCCATCGAGCGCAAGGTAAAGCACCCGATCTACGGTAAGATCATCAAGCGCACTACCAAGCTGCACGTGCATGACGAAAACAACGAATGCAAAGCTGGCGACCTCGTGGAAATCCGCGAATGCCGCCCGCTGTCCAAGACCAAGTCCTGGACTCTGGTTGCCGTTGTAGAAAAGGCCTAATCGGTACTTTGTAGTCTAAACGGCCCCTTGACGGGGCCGTTTGTTTTTTAGGCTACCTTTTCTAAAAATCCTGTGTTATAGTTTCGCGCCTTTTGAAGGCAGCCAGATCCCGAGAGGGATAAGAAGTAAACAAAGCGGAGCACTAAGATGATCCAGATGCAAAGTATGCTGGGTGTTGCCGACAACTCCGGCGCTCGCAGTGTAATGTGTATTAAGGTTCTGGGTGGTTCGCACCGCCGTTACGCCGGCATCGGCGACATCATCAAAGTTTCCATCAAGGAAGCTATTCCTCGCGGTAAAGTGAAGAAAGGTGATGTGTATAACGCGGTGGTCGTACGCACCCGTAAAGGCGTTCGTCGTCCGGACGGCTCTGTCATCCGTTTCGACAACAATGCGGCTGTGTTGCTTAACAACAACCAGCAGCCGATCGGTACTCGTATTTTTGGCCCGGTGACCCGTGAACTGCGTAATGAGAAGTTCATGAAGATTGTGTCCCTGGCACCCGAAGTACTGTAAGGAGTCGAACGATGGCAGCTAAAATCCGTCGCGAAGACGAAGTGATTGTTCTTACCGGCAAAGACAAGGGCAAGCGTGGCAAAGTCACTCAAGTTCTGATTGCTAAAGGTAAGGTAATCGTGGAAGGCATCAACCAGGTGAAGAAACACCAGAAGCCGGTACCCGCACTGGGTCAGGCTGGCGGTATCGTCACCAAAGAAGCCCCCATCGATGTATCTAACGTAGCGCTGTTCAACTCTGCCACTGGCAAAGCTGACCGCGTTGGTTTCCGGATTGAAGACGGCAAAAAAGTTCGCTTCTTCAAATCCACCGGCGAACTTGTGAAGTAATTGGAGTTTAACGATGGCGAAACTGCATGATTACTACAAATCAGATGTAGTAAATGAACTGACCAAGCAGTTCGGTTACAAGACTATCATGCAAGTCCCTCGGATCGAGAAAATCACCCTGAACATGGGTGTTGGTGAAGCGATCTCTGACAAGAAATTGCTGGAAAATGCTGCTGCCGATATGGCTGCCATTTCCGGTCAGAAGCCGCTGATCACCAAAGCTCGCAAATCTGTTGCGGGCTTCAAGATTCGTGAAGGCTACCCGATAGGTTGTAAAGTAACCCTGCGTGGCGAGCGTATGTGGGAGTTCCTGGAACGGCTGATTTGCATCTCCGTACCGCGTATCCGTGACTTCCGTGGCCTGAACGCTAAAGCGTTCGACGGTCGTGGTAACTACTCCATGGGCGTGCGTGAGCAAATCATCTTCCCGGAAATCGACTATGACAAGGTCGATCGCGTTCGTGGTCTGGATATCACCATCACCACTTCCGCGAATACCGATGAAGAAGGCCGTGCTCTGCTGGCTGCCTTTAACTTCCCATTCCGCAAGTAAGGTTAGGGTTATGGCTAAAACATCCATGAAAGCACGTGAAGTAAAGCGTGCGAAGCTGGTAGCCAAGTACGCGACCAAGCGTGCCGAGCTCAAAGCTATCATCGTTGATATGAACGCTTCTGAAGAAGCGCGTTGGGATGCTGTTCTGCAACTGCAACAGCTGCCCCGTGATTCCAGTCCGTCCCGTCAGCGTAACCGTTGCAACATTACTGGTCGTCCGCACGGTTTCCTGCGTAAGTTTGGTCTGTCCCGCATCAAGGTGCGTGAGCATGCCATGAAGGGCGAAATTCCGGGCCTGAAAAAGGCCTCTTGGTAAAGAATCTCGGGAGTTAGACTATGAGCATGCAAGATCCGATCGCGGATATGCTGACCCGCATCCGTAACGGTCAGGCGGCGAGCAAAGTTGCGGTTTCCATGCCTTCTTCCAAGCTGAAAGTGGCTATTGCCAAAGTGCTGAAAGAAGAAGGTTACATCGCTGGCTACTCCGTAGCTGGTGACGTGAAACCGGAACTGGAAATTGAACTGAAATATTTCCAGGGCAAGCCGGTTGTAGAACTGATCCAACGCGTGAGCCGTCCCGGCCTGCGTATTTACAAGCGCACTACTGATCTGCCGAAAGTTATGGGCGGTCTCGGTGTTGCTATCGTGTCCACGTCTAAAGGTGTGATGACTGACCGTGCTGCCCGTAAAGCAAGCATGGGCGGTGAGATCATCTGCTACGTCGCTTAATAGGAGGTAGGAAATGTCTCGTGTTGCTAAGGCACCCGTCACTATTCCTGCTGGCGTAGAGGTGACTCTGAACGGCCAGGAACTGTCCATCAAAGGTGGTAAAGGTTCCCTGGTTCGCTCTATTCACGCCGGTGTAGAAGTGACCAAAGAAGACAATGTACTGAAGTTCGCCCCGCGCGACGGCATCGCTGGTGCTGACGCTCAGGCCGGTACTGCCCGTGCATTGGTCAACAACATGGTAATCGGTGTTACCCAAGGCTTCGAGCGCAAGCTGCAGCTGGTTGGTGTAGGTTATAAAGCCTCCATCAAGGGCAATGCTGTTGCGCTGGCTCTGGGCTTCTCTCACCCGGTAGAGCATGCGCTGCCGGCTGGTGTGACCGCTGAGTGCCCGACTGCCACAGAAATCGTTCTGCGTGGTGTCGACAAGCAGCTGGTTGGCCAAGTCGCCGCCGATATCCGTGCTTACCGCGCTCCGGAGCCCTACAAGGGCAAGGGTGTACGCTATGCCAACGAGCAAGTGCGTACTAAAGAAGCTAAGAAGAAGTAAGGTAACACTATGGACAAGAAAGCAGCTCGTCTCCGTCGTGCTACTCGTGCTCGGAAAAAGATGCAGGAACTGGGAGCTACCCGTCTGGTTGTTCACCGTACCCCGCGTCACATCTATGCGCAGGTTATTGCAGCCAACGGTTCCGAAGTTCTGGCCTCTGCTTCCACAGTAGAGAAGGCCATCAGTGAAGCTATTAAATACACCGGTAACGCTGATGCAGCGACCGCGGTAGGTAAAGCAATCGCTGAGCGTGCTATTGCCAAAGGCGTTCAGAACGTATCTTTCGATCGTTCCGGTTTCAAGTATCACGGTCGCATCGCTGCTCTGGCAGCTGCTGCACGTGACGCTGGTCTTCAGTTCTAAGCTAGGAGTCGAAGATGGCTAAAGTCGAATCTCAAGCCGGCGAACTGCAAGAAAAGCTGATTGCAGTAAACCGTGTTTCGAAAACTGTTAAAGGTGGTCGTATCATGTCCTTCACCGCGCTGACCGTGGTGGGTGATGGTAACGGCCGTGTAGGTTACGGTTACGGTAAAGCCCGTGAAGTTCCGGCCGCTATTCAAAAAGCGATGGAACAGGCTAAGCGTAACCTGAACAAGGTTGAGCTGAACAACGGCACCCTGCACCACCCGGTGAAAGGTGTTCACTCCGGTTCCACCGTGTTCATGAAGCCGGCCTCTCAAGGTACTGGTATCATCGCAGGCGGCGCTATGCGTGCCGTTCTGGAAGTTGCTGGTATCCACAACGTGCTGGCTAAGACCTACGGTTCCACCAACCCAATCAACGTTGTTCGCGCCACTGTAGACGCTCTGGTTCAGGGTCAATCCCCGGAACAGATCGCTGCCAAGCGTGGTCTGCGCGTTGAAGAAATTCTGGGGTAATGCGACATGGCTAACACTGTAAAAGTAACTCAAACTCGCAGCTCTATCGGCCGTCTGCCAAAGCACAAGGCGACTCTGCGTGGTCTGGGTCTGCGTCGCATTGGTCACACCGTTGAGCTGGAAGATACTCCCTGCGTACGCGGCATGATCAACCAGGTTTATTACATGGTTAAGGTGGAGGGCTAAGCATGCGTCTGAATACTCTGTCTCCGGCCGCTGGTTCCAAGCGCGTTAAGCACCGTCCGGGCCGTGGTATCGGTTCTGGTCTGGGCAAGACCGGTGGTCGTGGTGTTAAAGGTCAAACCTCTCGTTCCGGTGGCGGCAAAGTCCGCAACGGTTTCGAAGGCGGCCAGATGCCTTTGAAAATCCGTCTGCCGAAGTTCGGTTTCTTCTCTCGCAAATCTTTGGTTTCTGCCGAAGTACGCCTGAACGAAATCGCCCTGGTAGAAGGTGATGTGGTCGATGTGAGCACTCTGAAGCAAGCCGGTGTTATTACCAAAAACATCGTGTTCGCTAAAGTTGTTCTGTCTGGCAACATTGACCGTGCTGTGACCGTTCGTGGTCTGTCCGTCACCAAGGGTGCACGTGCAGCCATCGAGGCCGCTGGCGGTAAAATCGAGGAATAATCAGTACAATGGCTAAGAAACCAGGATTGGATGTTAAAGCACAGGGTGGTCTGAGTGAACTGAAGAGCCGTCTGCTCTTCGTTCTCGGGGCGATTATCGTTTTCCGTGCAGGCTCTTATGTGCCGATTCCTGGTATTGACGCCGCCGTACTGGCCGAGTTGTTCCAACAACAGAAGGGCACCATCATTGAGATGTTCAACATGTTCAGTGGTGGTGCACTCTCGCGTGCTTCTATTCTTGCGCTGGGGATCATGCCGTACATTTCGGCCTCGATCATTATCCAGCTGCTGACTGTGGTTCACCCCGCTCTTGCTGAACTCAAGAAAGAAGGTGAATCCGGCCGTCGCAAGATTAGCCAATATACCCGTTGGGGCACGCTGGTTTTGGGAACTTTCCAGGCCATTGGTATTGCAACCGGTCTGCCGAATATGATGCAGGGACTCGTGACTCATCCGGGTTTGGGCTTCTATTTCACAGCCGTTGTGAGTCTGGTCACCGGTACCATGTTCTTGATGTGGTTGGGTGAGCAGATTACCGAGCGTGGGATTGGTAATGGTATCTCGTTGATTATCTTCACAGGTATCGTTGCTGGTCTGCCTCATGCCATTGGCGCTACGGCCGAACAGGCACGTCAAGGGGAATTGCACATCCTGCTGTTGTTGTTGCTGGGCTTGATTGTTTTCGCAGTGACTTACTTTGTGGTGTTCGTGGAGCGTGGTCAGCGTCGTATCGTCGTTAACTATGCCAAGCGTCAACAAGGCCGCCAGGTATTCGCAGCGCAAAGCACACACCTGCCGTTGAAAGTAAATATGGCCGGTGTGATTCCTGCGATTTTCGCATCCAGCATCATCCTCTTCCCGGGGACCATTACCTCTTGGTTTGGTCAGGGCGAGGGCAAGGTCGCCGATATCCTGCAACAGGTCTCTATGGTCCTGCAGCCGGGTCAGCCCTTGTATGAGATGCTCTATGCAGCAGCCATCATCTTCTTCTGCTTCTTCTATACCGCGCTGGTGTTCAACCCCCGCGAGACAGCAGATAACCTGAAGAAGAGTGGAGCCTTTATCCCGGGGATCCGCCCGGGCGAGCAGACAGCACGTTATATCGATAAGGTTATGACCCGCCTGACATTGGCAGGTGCGCTCTATATAACCTTTATCTGTCTGGTACCCCAGTTCCTGATGACTGCCTGGAACGTTCAGTTCTATTTCGGTGGCACCTCGCTGCTGATTATCGTGGTAGTTATCATGGACTTCATGGCTCAGGTTCAGACCCATATGATGTCTCATCAATATGGCGACGTCCTGAGGAAGGCCAACCTGAAGGGCTACGGCCGCTAAAGGTCGGCGTAGTTACGGAGTTAAGCAATGAAAGTTCGTGCTTCCGTTAAGGCAATCTGCCGTAACTGCAAAATCATCAAGCGTCACGGTGTGGTGCGTGTGATTTGCAGCGAGCCAAAGCATAAACAGCGCCAAGGCTAATTTTTTACGGTTAGTACTTGCAACAAATAGTTGTGCTGGCTAATATAGCCAGCCAACTTTTGTTGTGTATTGGTTGACCGCCACGTATCCGCTCACGGGCTTTGTGGTGGTCGTAATCTACTATATGTAGGAGTGAATAGTGGCCCGTATCGCTGGCATTAACATTCCTGACCATAAGCATGCAGTCATCGCTTTGACTGCTATTTATGGCGTCGGTCGTACCCGCTCCAAGGCCATCTGTGCCGCAGCCGGTATCGCTGAGAATGTGAAAATTAAAGACCTGGACGAAGCTCAGATCGAGAGTCTGCGTGAACAAGTAGGTAAATTCACCGTTGAAGGTGACCTGCGTCGTCAGATTTCCATGAACATCAAGCGATTGATGGATCTGGGTTGCTACCGTGGTTTGCGTCACCGTCGTAGCCTGCCTGTTCGTGGTCAACGTACCAAGACCAACGCTCGTACCCGTAAGGGTCCGCGCAAGGCTATCAAGAAGTAACGGGAAGGTAGAAAATGGCTAAAACTCCGACTCGTGCTCGCAAGCGCGTTAAAAAGCAAGTGAGCGACGGTATTGCGCACGTTCATGCATCTTTCAACAACACAATCGTGACCATTACTGACCGTCAGGGCAACGCTCTGTCTTGGGCTACTTCTGGTGGTTCCGGTTTCCGTGGTTCTCGTAAGTCCACCCCGTTCGCTGCTCAGGTAGCTGCCGAGCGCGCTGGTGAGATGGCCAAAGAATATGGCGTGAAGAACCTGGAAGTCATGGTTAAAGGTCCGGGTCCCGGTCGTGAGTCTTCCATCCGCGCTCTGAACGCGGCTGGTTTCCGCATCACTAACATTACTGATGTGACTCCGATCCCGCACAACGGTTGTCGTCCTCCCAAGAAGCGCCGCGTGTAACGCTGTAGCTACTTGGTCTAGGATTGTTGGAGAAAGAAGATGGCAAGATATATCGGTCCTAAGCTTAAGCTTAGCCGTCGTGAGGGCACCGACCTCTTCCTGAAGTCTGGTGTTCGTGCGATTGATTCTAAGTGCAAGATTGACACCGTTCCTGGTCAACACGGTGCGCGTAAAGCGCGTCTGTCTGACTACGGTGTTCAGCTGCGCGAGAAACAAAAAGTTCGTCGTATCTACGGCGTATTGGAAAAACAGTTCCGCAACTACTACCGCGACGCTGCCCGTCAAAAGGGTAACACCGGTGAAAACCTGTTGCAGCTGCTGGAAGGTCGTCTGGACAACGTCGTCTACCGCATGGGCTTCGGTGCTACCCGCGCTGAATCTCGTCAGCTGGTGAGCCACAAGGCCATCATGGTAAACGGTCGCGTTGTGAACATTCCTTCTTTCCAGGTTTCCCCTGAGGACGTGATCTGCGTTCGTGAGAAGGCTAAGAAGCAAGCGCGTATCAAAGCTGCCCTTGAGGTTGCTGGTCAGCGCGAGAAGCCGACTTGGGTAGAGGTTGATGCCGCTAAAATGGAAGGTGCTTTCAAGCGTCTGCCAGAGCGTTCCGACCTGTCTGCCGACATTAACGAACAGCTGATCGTCGAGCTTTACTCCAAGTAAAGCTAGCTTCTAAAGAGAGGACACAATGCTGGGTTCTGTAACAGATTTTCTTAAACCGCGGCTAGTTGACATCGAGCAAGTTAGCCCGACTCATGCGAAAGTGACTCTTGAGCCACTCGAGCGTGGCTTTGGTCACACGCTGGGCAACGCCCTGCGTCGTATTTTGCTGTCTTCTATGCCCGGTTGTGCAGTTACTGAAGTCGAAATTGACGGTGTACTGCATGAGTACAGCAGCAAAGAAGGTGTACAGGAAGACATTCTTGAAATCCTGCTCAACCTGAAAGGTATCGCTGTGAAGCTGGAAGGCAAGGACGAGGTAACTCTGTCCCTGACCAAGTCTGGAACAGGCCCCGTTACCGCTGGTGATATCACTCACGGTGATGAAGTCGAGATCGTAAACCCGGAGCACGTAATCTGTCACCTGACTGGTGCCAATGCTGAAATCAGCATGCGCCTGAAAGTTCAGCGCGGTCGTGGTTATGTGCCTGCTTCTGCTCGTGTTCACAACGATGATGAAGAGCGTCCTATCGGTCGCCTGCTGCTGGACTCCGCGTTCAGCCCCATCGTTCGTATTGCCTACAATGTTGAGGCAGCACGGGTTGAACAGCGTACCGACTTGGACAAGCTGGTCATCGACATGGAGACCAATGGTACCCTGGATCCTGAAGAAGCCATCCGTCGTTCTGCCACTATTCTGGCCGAGCAACTGGAAGCCTTCGTGGATCTGCGCGATGTCAGCGTGCCCGAGAAGAAAGAAGAGAAACCCGAGTTTGATCCGATTCTGCTGCGTCCTGTCGATGATTTGGAGCTGACAGTTCGTTCTGCGAACTGTCTGAAGGCAGAAGCTATCCACTATATTGGTGATCTGGTACAGCGTACCGAAGTTGAGTTGCTTAAGACTCCTAACCTCGGTAAGAAGTCCCTGACTGAGATCAAGGACGTGTTGGCCTCCCGTGGTCTGTCTCTTGGCATGCGCCTTGAGAACTGGCCGCCCGCCAGCATCGCTGACGAGTAATCCAGATTACGGGTTTCACAGATTTAGTTAGAAGGATAAGGTCATGCGCCATCGTTTGAGTGGTCGTCAACTGAACCGGAACAGCAGCCATCGTCAGGCTATGTTCCGCAACATGGCCAGCTCCCTGGTTCGTCATGAGATCATCAAGACGACTCTGCCTAAGGCAAAAGAGCTGCGTCGTGTAGTTGAACCGCTGATCACCCTTGCCAAGACTGATAGCGTTGCTAATCGTCGCCTGGCATTTGCCCGTACTCGCGATAACGCGATCGTGGCTAAGCTGTTCAATGAACTGGGCCCGCGCTACCTGGAGCGCGCCGGCGGTTATACTCGCATTCTGAAATGCGGTTTCCGTGCTGGCGACAACGCCCCTATGGCTTACATTGAGCTGGTAGACCGCCCGGCCGCTGCTGAAGCAGCTGCTGAGTGATAAAAGAAAAAGCCGGGCTTGTCCCGGCTTTTCTTTTAGTTGATTCTGATACTGCCTCAACTGCCTCAACTGCCTCAACTGCCTCAACTGCCTCAACTGCCTCAACTGCCTCAACTGCCTCAACTGCCTCAACTGCCTCAACTGCCTCAAC
>NZ_JBFOCR010000012.1:131198-131553 GCF_040907935.1 Aeromonas sp. s2
TCAACTGCCTCAACTGCCTCAACTGCCTCAACTGCCTCAACTGCCTCAACTGCCTCAACTGCCTCAACTGCCTCAACTGCCTCAACTGCCTCAACCTTGTTCCGGGACCGGTCAAGGTCTACAGCTTTATATGTGATGTCTGTTAGCGCACGACATCCAGTTAGGTAGATATGAAGATCTTTGCTTCTTGTTACGCAAGAAGGGCGCTGAGATAGGTCAATCTCATCATTTCTGTGGATAAGTTTGTATAAAAGCTGTGCTTGGATATGAATAACTAAAAAAGTGCAGTTTTTTGCAATTTTATTGCAGGGGAGGGGTTGCCAGAACGAATTCACTCCCTATAATGCGCCTCCAT
>NZ_JBFOCR010000013.1:0-92531 GCF_040907935.1 Aeromonas sp. s2
CACCTCACCAAATTTTGGTCTGTTGTTTAACGTGCTCAGCCAGCACCTCGTTCGTTGCGCCGTTGCGCTGGAACGGGGCGTAATTTAGGGGAAAGGGCTGCCGGGGTCAACCACTTTTCCCCTTATTTTTCATAATCTTTATCGAATGCCTATCCCTTGAACAGAATGCCGGTTTTTTAATCCTGTTCAGGGCTTGTCGAGGATGATCAGACTGTCCGGCAGCTCGTTCTGGTCCCGGGTAGCGGGGAAGGCGTCGGTCAGAATGGCGCTGGTCCGCTCGATGCACTCGAGGAAACCCTGTTCCACCTCCTTGTTGCGCACCCGGCGGGTGAAGTCATCGATGATCTCCTGCCACTGACCGTTGTCGATGTGCTGGGCGATGCCGTCATCCACCAGGATCTCCACGTAGTGCTCGGCCACCGAGACGAAGATCAGCACCCCGAGCCGATCCCGGGTGCGGTGCAGCCCTTGCTCGACAAACTGCAGGCGTGCCATCAGGGCGGCCCTGTGCTGGCGCACCTGTTTCGGGATCAGGTACATCTTGATGGGGGTCCAGTGGAACAGGATGCTCAACACCAGCCAGACCGACCACTGCACCAGCAGGATCTCGTACCAGCCGAGCCAGAAGCCGAGCTCGAACACCAGCAGCGGTGTCAGCATGGCCAGCAGGGCCGCCCACAGGGTGGGGATGTAGCGATAGCCGTCGCTGGCGGGGGCCAGCACGGTCACCAGCTCGGCATCGGTTGCCTGCTCCGCCTGTTTGACCCTGGCCTGCAACGTGTGAAAGAACTGTTTCGAAATCATGTGTCGTCTCTTAATCCCTGTTACCAACCACCGGAAGCGCCGCCGCCACCAAAACTGCCGCCTCCTCCGCTGAAACCACCGCCACCACCAAAGCCGCCGCCGGAGCGACCGGCACCGAAGCCACCGGCGAGGTAAGCGGCGCGGCGCCGGCCACCTCGACCACCACCGCCGCCACCGCCACGCAGGTTGTGCAGCACGATCATCACAATCACCATCAGGATGAACAACCAGGGGCCGCCCAGCTTGTCCTTGCTGGCGTTGTCTACCGGTTTGTACTCGCCCGCCAGCGCCTGCATGATCGCCTGGCTGCCGGCCACCACCCCGGCCACCATGTCGCCGCGTTTGAACGCGGGCAGGATCCGGGTCTGGATGATGTTGGCGGCGATGGCGTCGGGCAGGGCCCCTTCCAGTCCGTAGCCCACTTCGATACGCACCTTGCGCTCATCCTGGGCGATCAAGAGCAGTACGCCGTTGTCCTTGCCTTTCTGGCCGATCCCCCAGTGCCGGCCGAGCTGATAGCCGTACTCTTCGATGGTGTCACCCGCCAGCGTGTCAATGGAGACCACCACCAGCTGGATACCGCTGCGCTTCTCGAATGCCGCCAGCTGCTGGGTGAGCTGGTGGGCCTGCTTGCGGGACATCAGGTTGGCCTCGTCCACCACCCGCCCGCTCAGGGCGGGGAAGGTGGGGGCGGCGGACACCACCGCCGTCCACAACAGCAGGCAGGGCAGCAGGGCACGGATCACGAGGTTCATTGGAAGCTGACCTTGGGCGCCTCATCGGCACCGGGTTTGGCGCTGAACGTGGGTTTGGCCTCCAGATCCGAGTAGAGCAGCTTGGACCAGATGACGCCCGGGAAGGTGCGGATCTCGGTATTGAACTGGCGCACTGCCTCTATGTAGTCGCGCCGCGCCACCGAGATGCGGTTCTCGGTGCCTTCCAGCTGGGCCTGCAGGGTGAGGAACTGCTGATCAGCCTTGAGCTCGGGATAGCGCTCGACCACCACCATCAAGCGGGAGAGGGCGCCGGAGAGCTGGTTCTGGGCCGCTTCAAACTCCTTGAGCTGGGCAGGATCGCTCACCTGCAGGCTGCCGACCCGGGCTCTGGCATCGGTCACCGCCTTGAGGGTCTCCTGCTCGTGGCTGGCGTAGCCCTTGACGGTGGCCACCAGATTGGGGACCAGATCGGCACGGCGCTGATACTGGTTCTCGACCTGGCCCCAGCTCGCCTTGACCTGCTCATCCAGGGTGGGAATGTTGTTCATGCCGCAACCGGTCAGGCCCAGCAGCAGCGTCAGGGTCAACAGGGCGCGGGTTGCCCGTTGCCAGAGTGAAGTGCCCATCTTGTTGTTCTCCATTGATATTTTTTACAGATAACGGCTCACCATAGCAGCTTGTGGTCAACCGCCACAACGGGCGGGCAGCCTGGGTTTGTGATAAGCCATCGAAACCTTGGGCAACTGCGGCTTGTCCTTGAGCCAGGAGGCCAGCTCGGCGCCGCAGCCGTTGCCGGGCGGGATCGGGGCCTGGGGCTGGCAATCCGGGCTGTCGGCCGGGCAGCGCAGGCGCACATGAAAGTGGCTGAAGTGGCCGACCCAGGGACGCAGCTTGCCGACCCAGGGCTCATCGGCCGCCCGTTTGCATACCTCGGCCTTGAGCACAGGGTTGATGAAGATGCGGGCCACCTCGGGCTTGCTGGCCGCCAGGCGCAGCAGATTGAGCTGCTGAGGGCCGAAGCGTCCGGGCAGCACCCGGTAGCTGGGTTCGTCGATCAGCGCCCACTCCTTGGGGGCATCCTGCTCCCAGCGGGAGATGGGCTGGTTGGCCATGCGAAACCAGATGTCGGCATCGAGGCCGGTCTGATGGCTGCGATGGCCGGAGGTGAACGGGCCGCCGCGGGCCATGGCGAGATCGGCGATGTAGAGATCCGGCATGCCGGCCATGCGGGTCTGGTTGGCCAGGGTGGTGAGGTAGGCGATGAGCTCGGGGTGGCCGTAGTAGCGCAGTCGTTTGGTGCGGATCACCTGATAGCCGGGGCCGCTCAGCGGCAGCGCCACCCCGTTCTTGAGGCAGCCGGCGGCGTAGCCGCCAATGGCCTCGGCCTGGCGGGGGTGAGGTTCGGCAAGAAAGGCACTGGCCATGAAGAGCAGGGTGGTGGCAAGCATGAGACTCCCGACAAGCGTGCAAATGGACTCAGATGGAGGGAATCATATCAAGAGTGCGGCGAAGCCGTCATCCAGCTGGCGGCACGGGTTGCATCCTGCGGGGCGGCTCGCGCACAATGCGCGACAAAAATGGCGCGTCCAGCGTCTATGAATAAGGAGAGATGAATGAAGGTCAGTGAGCTGGTGAACAAAACGGGGCTGGTCTGGCTGATGCCCCCCGCCCGCCGTTTCTATCCGGTGATGGCGGTTTTGCTGCTGGCGAGCCTGCTCACCGTGCTGGCCGCCATCGCTTTGGGTTACCCACAGATGGGGCTGCTGCCCTGGGTCGGGCTGGTGTTCGGCGGTATCGTGCTGCTGATGATGGTGCTGCCTCGCAGCTGGCAGCGCTGGCGGCTGGCGGAGCTGGCCTGGGACGAGACCCATCTCTATCTGCTCAATGGCAGCAACGATCAGGCGCTGGCGCTGCCCAGGGCGGCATTGGTCGGGGTCGAGCGGGATCGCAAGGTGGGCCACGATGGTCAGTGGCTGGCCTTCAGCCTGGATCTGGCGCTCGATGAAGAACAGCTGGCCGCCGCCACCGCGCTGATGGGGCTCGGCCGTGAGGGAACCCACGCCGTGGCACCCGGTATCTATCGTTTCGGCTTTAAGCGGGCCTGGCATGGCCGGCGTACGCTGCAGGGGCTGCTGGATGCCCTGCTCCCCATATGAGCTGACTATTTTCTCGACAATCTTTGCCAAAGCTCAGATACTGCCAGTGACTCGAATTGATCTTGTCCGCTCTGTTCGCCCAACAGATCAATGAGTTGAGTAAACGGAGCGGGGAAGTGCCCGGACACGACGTCCCGGCAGGTCCGGCATGGGGGGTGTGCCCTTACCTTTGTGTTGGTGATTGGATAGAGAAGGCACCTTGAATCGAGAGTGGATGGCATGAAGATTTACGTAGGTAATCTGTCGTACCGGATGACGGCCGACGAACTGAAAAGCGTGTTCAGCCAATTTGGGCAGGTAGACAAGGTCGATATCATCATCGATCGCGATACCGGTCAGTCCAAGGGGTTTGGCTTCATTGAAATGCCTGTCAATGGCGAGGCCGAAAAAGCCATCGCCGGTTTGCATGGCACCGAGATTGGTGGCCGTACGATTACTGTCAACCAGGCCAAACCGAAGACAGATGCACCACGTGGTCGCCCCCAGCGTCATCGCTGAGCTGCCTCGATAACGCAAAACGGCATGGGTTTCCCCCATGCCGTTTTTGTTTCTGGCGTTTGCCGGATAAATCAGGGCACGTCGTAGCCGAGCGCCGCCTTGCGGATGCGGAACCACTGCTGACGGCTGAGGACGATGGACTGGGAGGCCACGGCGGCGGCGATCCGCTCCCGCTTGCCGGAGCCTATCAGCGGCAGTGGCTGGCTTGGCAGCATCATGACCCAGGCATAGACCACCTGCTCGATCTGCTCTGCGCCCACCTCATGGCGGATCTGCTCGAGCTCGGCGCGCAGCGGGGCATATTCGGGGGCCTGGAACAGGCGTCCCCCCCCGAGGCAGGACCAGGCCATCGGCTTGATGCGCAGCTGCTGGCACTGATCCAGGGTGCCGTCCAGGGTGGTGCTCTGATTGAGCGGCGAGATCTCCAGCTGGTTGGTCACCAGCGGGAAGGGCAGGCGTGACTGCAGCAGCTCGAACTGGCGGGCTGTGAAGTTGGAGACGCCGGCATGCTTGATCTTGCCCGCCTGCTTGAGGGTGATGAAGGCATCGGCCACCTCGTCGGCATCCATCAGGGGATCCGGGCGGTGGATCAGCAGCAGATCCAGGTGATCGGTGCCGAGCTTTTGCAGGGAGGCCTCGGCGCTGGCGATGATGTGCGCCTTGCCGGTGTTGTAGTGATTCAGCGCGTGCTCCGGCTTGGCGGTGAGGGCGATGCCGCACTTGCTGACGATCTCCATCCGGTTGCGCAGGGAGGGGTCAAGGCGCAGCGCCTCGCCGAAGGCCTGCTCGCACTGGTAGCCGCCATAGATGTCTGCGTGATCGATGGTGGTGACCCCCAGATCCAGGTGGTACTTCATCAGATCCAGCAGGGCGCTCGGGGAGAGCTGCCACTCCATCAGGCGCCAGTAGCCCATGATGAGACGGGAGAAGGTCGGGCCCTCGGGGTGGAGGGGGAGGCGAGATACGGACATGGAGGCTCCTTGGCTCATAAGGGTAAAAAGATGCTGCCCGCATCTTGGTCTCTTCTGGTGGGCAAGGCAATAATGCGGCTTTTGTTAATTCGAACTTTGGTTCTGAGGGAGAGGAAATGGACGGTTTTGCCGAACGCTTGCAGAGCTTGATAGGAACGGGCAGCGTCAGCGCCTTTGCCCGCAAGGTGGGGTTGAGCGAGGCTCTGATCCGCAAATATCTGAAGGGTGCTGAACCCGGGCTTGGCAAGGCGAACCAGATTGCCATGGCCGCCAACTGCTCGCTGGAGTGGCTCGCCACCGGCTGTGGCTACCTCTATCGGCAGGCTGAGGTAGTGGATCGGGAAGCCCTGGAGGCGGCCGGCAGCCTGTTACAGGAGCAGAAGCCCGGATTGTCGCTGCCGGAAGCAGACGCGCAGGTGATCCTGCTCGCCTATTACCAGTTCTTGCGCAGCCACAAGCAGTCTGACGGGTTTCTCGATCTGGCGCGGGCCCGCGAATTTGGCAGGCACCTGCATGAGGCATAAGCCCGGATGGGGATGGCCCGGCTACGGCCGGGGATTATTCTGATACCCTCTAAACAGATGAGGGCAGCGGGGAGAGGGCGATGGGCTATCTGATCTTGGGCAGCGGCGGCTTGGGCACGGCACTGGCACATGAGCTGTCCGCTCGCGGCGAGGAGCTGGTGCTGGCTGGCCGGCAACTGCCAAAAGGGGTGGATCCCGCCTGTTATTTCCCGCTGCAGGAGGTGGACGCCCTCTCCTTCGATGCCCTGTTCACCCTCTATGACACGGCGGCGTTGCCGAGCGTGGTGATCAACACCATAGGTCTGCTGCACGACATCAACTTCATGCCGGAGCGGCGGGTGGAGGAGGTCAACCCCAGGTGGCTGTGCGACAGCCTGCTGGCCAATGCCTGGCCGCACCTGGCTCTGGCCGCCTGCCTGAGCCGGCGCATGACGCCGGACACCCGGCTCTGGCTCTGCACCCTCTCCGATCTGGCCGGCAGCCTCGGCGCCAACGAGACGGGCAGCCGTTACAGCTACCGGATGAGCAAGGCGGCGCTCAACATGGGGGCGAAAACGCTGGCCCACGAGTGGCGCGAACGCTTTCCCGCCGCCGGAGTGATCACCGTCCATCCCGGGCTGATGGATACCCCCATGAATCAACCCTTCCTGCATGAGCTGGCAACCGAGACCCTGCAGGATCCGGCGCTTGTGGCGCCGCGTCTGCTTGATCTTCTCAACCAGTTGTCGCCGGCCCAGTCCGGCAGCTTCCTCGACCTGCAGGGCCAGCCGCTGCCCTGGTAAGCCGTCACCGGCTTCACATTCCGGAAACGGTCCGCTTGCCAAGCCAGCCATGGCTGGCTAACGTCATGCTCCAGCTTCAGGAGGGATGTCATGCGCTATATCGATTTACGAAGTGATACGGTCACCCAGCCCACGGATGCCATGCGCCAGAGCATGCTGCATGCCGAGGTGGGGGATGATGTATACGGGGAAGATCCCGGCGTCAATGCACTGGAGGCCCGCGGGGCCGAGCTGCTGGGCAAGGAGGCCGCGCTGTTTGTCCCCTCCGGCACCATGTCCAACCTGCTGGCGGTGATGAGCCACTGTCAGCGCGGGGAGGGGGCCATCGTGGGCCAAGGGGCCCACATCTATCGTTATGAAGCCCAGGGGAGCGCCGTGCTGGGCTCGGTCGCACTGCAGGCGGTGCCCATGCAGGCTGACGGTTCGCTGGCGGTGGCCGATGTGGCCGCGGCCATCGCCCCTGACGATGCCCATTTTGTGCAGACCCGGCTGGTCTGCCTCGAAAACACCCACAATGGCAAGGTGCTGCCGCTTCACTACCTGCAGGCGATGCGCGAGTTCGTCGACGAACGCGGGCTGCAGCTGCATCTGGACGGGGCGCGCCTGTTCAACGCCGCCGTGGCGAGCGGTCACGGGGTACACGAACTGGCTGCTTCCTTTGACAGCATCTCCATCTGCCTCTCCAAGGGGCTGGGGGCGCCGGTGGGATCGCTGCTGGTGGGCTCTCGCGCCTTCATCGCTCGCGCCAGACGGCTGCGCAAGATGCTGGGGGGCGGCATGCGTCAGGCGGGGATCCTGGCCCAGGCCGGTCTGTTTGCCCTCGAGCAGCACGTCGCCCGCCTGGCGGACGATCACCGCCGGGCCAGACGTCTGGCCGAAGGGTTGGCCGCCTTGCCCGGTATCACCCTGGATCTGGCCCAGGTGCAGACCAACATGGTCTTCCTGCAGCTGGCAAAAGAGCAGAGCGGCCCCCTGCTTGCCTTCATGAAGGAGCGGGGGATCCTCTTCTCCGGTTACGGCGAGATGCGGCTGGTGACCCATCTGCAGATCACCGATGACGACATCGACGAGGTGATCGACGCCTTCACCGAGTACCTCGGGGCCCGCTGAGCGCCTCACCACAAAACAGGGCGCCAAGGCGCCCTGTTTTCATTGTGCTGCAAAGTGTCTTCATGCCTGGCGCTGGCCGCGCATCAGCATGGCTTCGTCGGTGGCGTCGTAGATCATCACGGCGATGTGGGTCACCTGACCGCCAAAATCGGCCAGCGGCACCAGGGTCAGGTTCTGGAACATGTGGGGTGCTGAGCCCGTGATGGGGCGGTAGTTGGAGAAGCGCAGCAGGTAGGGTTTCTGTTCCCAGGTGCTGAAGGCGCGGTTGTTGAGCTTGAACACCATGTTGGCCTTGCGCTCGAACCAGGCGCGATCCACGTCGGGGAAGAGGTCGAACAGCACGCCATCGCGCACCTCGCCGGCCAGCCGGCCGCTGTGGCTCTCCATGAAGCCGTTCCACACCTGCACCCTGTACTCCTTGTCGAGCACGACCAGCCCCACGTCCAGGTTCTGGACTATGTTCATCAGCCAATGAAATTCACGGATTTCCATGGTCACTCCTAGAGCATGTGCATGATTTTGTTGTTCATGGTGGCGATGGAATCTTCGGTAAACAGCAGCAGCAGATCGCACTGCACCGCGTAATCCTGGACCCGGTAGTTGATCTCGATGGCCAGCGTGCGGCGCCAGCGACTCTTGTTGGTGTTGATGAGCTCGTTGATGGGTCTGTGCTGGCCGAGCACCACGGGATGACCCTGACTGAAGGGGGTATCGAGCTGGCTGGCGTAGCCGCGCAGGAAAGCGCCGATCAGCACGTTGGCGGTGTCCATCAAGAGCTCCAGCTCGGCGTTGCGATCGAGCGTGCCCTGATGGTTCATCAGCCGGGCCAGATCCTTGAAGCTGGAGTCGTGAAACAGGATCAGCGCCTCGCCGGCGATGCCGGCGCCGATGAAGCCCTGGCAGACGGCGGAGAGGGTATCCGAGTCGGCGGCGGCCGAGAGGGCCATGTGCAGCTCGGACACCTCCAGCACGTTGACGTTGGGGATGGGCAGCACCACGAAGGCGTTGAGCAGGCGGGCCAGCAGGTCGGCGGCCTGACCCATGGAGACGTTGGCGAGCTCCTGATAGGCATCGCGCACTTCGGGGCTGATCTTTATGCCGGTATCTATGCTGCCGGCATCGACCATCGCCTGAGCTGCGGGGCTGGCGGCTTCCGGTATGGCGCTGCCCTTGGCCTGCCACAGATCATGCTGCTTCAACAGGGCGCTGAGGGTCTCCGGGGCGGCCGGTTTCTTGATGAAGTCGAGCGCCCCCAGTCCCATCACCCGCTGATAGGCTTCCGGCTGGATGTCGCCGGAGACCACGATCACCTTGTTGCGCAGCCCTTCGCGCTTGAGGGTCTCCAGTACGCCGTAGCCGTCCATCTCCGGCATGGTCAGATCCAGAAAGATCAGATCCCCATGCCCCATCAGGACCTGCTCTATCCCTTCCAGCCCGTTGGCGGCGTAGTGGAGCGTCACGTCCCAGTCTGCGGGGAGGGCGCGGGCCAGCTGTTTACGGGCGAATCCTGAGTCATCACATATCAATACATTCATAGTGTTAGGCCGGCCTGGTCAACGAGGATTGCTATAAGTGTGGCCCGCCAACGGTCAGATGCAATGAGACAGGCTGGTCGCCGGTGAAAATTGGTTGTCCCACTGCAGGCTCCGGTAGCGCGCTGAGTATTTTTCAACAAAATCAGCGAACATCTTAACACGCAACGGGGCAAACTGAGGTTGGCAACGCAACATGTAGAAGGGGCGGTTGCCAGTTTTCCAGTCGGGCAGCACCGCGACCAGCTGCTCATCCTGCAGGAAGGGGTGCACGTAGTGGAGCGGGGCGTTGACGATCCCCAGGTGCCGTCTGGCCGCGCGAACGGCGGCCTGGGTCTGGTTGACGGTGAGCCTGGCGGCCCGCTTGATCTGCACCGTTTGCTCCTCCCGGTCGGTCAGTTGCCAGTGCTGATGGGGCCAGCAGTAGATGAGCGCATGCTCCTCCAGCTGGCCCGGATGGGAGGGGGTGCCCATCTTCTCCAGATAGAGGGGGGAGGCAAACAGGCCGTATTCGATGTGACCTAGGCAGAGCGCATTGGGCAGGGACTGGGGGAGCTCACCGTTGAAAAACACCAGATCCCGGTCGTTGTCGAACAGGTGTTGATGATCGTTGGTCTGGGTGATGTCGAACTGCACCTCGGGGTAGCGCAGGCCAAAGTCCGCCAGCATGTCGACCAGGATGGTGTTGGAGAGGGCGATGGGGGCCGCCAGGCGGATTACGCCGTTGAGGTCGGCCTCTTTGCCCTGGATCTCGCCAGTGGCCTGCTCGATTTCACCGAGCGGGGTGCACAGGCGCTCGTAGTAGCGCAGTCCTTCATCGGTCAGGCGGAGTTTGCGGGTGGATCTGTGTAGCAAGGAGCAGCCGAGCTGCTCTTCCAGCTGAGAAATACGTCGACTGATGGTGCCGGTGGGCATGCCCAGTGCGGCGGCCGCGTGGGAGAAGCCTCCCTCTTGTACCACCTTGACGAACAGATAGAACTCTTCGATGTACTTCATAAGCGGTGTTCTGGGTGTAACAAGGCAGTGACCTTAAGAAGTGCGGCCAGCCTTGGCAAGCTCAATTCGGCGTTTAATTGATCTGGATTAGATTCGACTCCCGCTGGTACTGGTGCAAAAGTCGGACAAATTCGGCCGGATCCCGGTCCAGGCTGTTGTCCGGCACCAGCAGATCGTAGCCGAGCAGATCACGCAGCCGGGTCATGCGGTTGGCCAGCATGGCGATCACCCCCTCATAACGTTGACCGGAGGGGGAGCGAAAGTGACTCTCTTCCAGCAAGCCTTCCCCCTGAAAAGGGTCGCCGCAGCCCCCGCCGATGCATTCGGGTTGCTCACTGCGCAGTGCCTGCAACAGGACGCCACGCTGCTCGGTCAGCAGGCGCACTGCCAATCTGGGTGTGATCAATGTCAAAAAATCGTCGTAATCTTTGATCTTCAAACCTATGTAGGGCAGGGGGACCAGATCCCAGCCCAGATGAATGCGTGGCTGGTCGATTCGCTGAATATTTCTCCATTTCAGGATCCAACCGCCGTATTTGTGGTGATATTGCAGACAATCGTGACAGAGCGACAGGCTGAAATGGGGCTCGACCAGCTTCAATGAGCCGATAAAGATCATCATCAGACCCGCCAACAGGCCGGAGACCGGGGGGATTAGTGGTTGTTCACCGAGTAAAAAAAGTATAAAAATCATAGCAATGCTTACTATGATGCCCAACAATACCAACGTGAGTCCGTTTTTCCTGACCATGGGTTTCACATGTAGCGTTTTCATATGAAGTCAGCCCCTTGCGCATGCTTGTTTCCATTATGGGCTGGATCCGATTTTGTACCAGCATCGGTTGCCCGGGAGGGCTCTCCGCCGCTGGGTTTCCCAGTGATCACATACCATGAATCACCATATTAGATGAATACGCTAGACGAACGGTTATTGAACGGGATGGATGTGTTGCATACCCCAATCTGGGTGTATGACATCCGGCATCACCATATCTATTGGGCCAATCGCGCCGCTTTGAATGTGTGGGAGGCCAGCTCGCTGGACGAACTGCAGTCGCGCGATTTCTCGGCCGACATGGCACAGGCCATCGATCTGCTGTTGCAGCGCTACCTCGGGGACTTTCAGCAGGGGCGCAGCTACAGCGAGTGGTGGACCCTCTCCCCAAAGGGGGTAAAGAAACAGGTTTATTTGCGCCTCTCCGGTATCCAGCTGGCGGGGCGGCTGATGATGATGACCGAGGCGGTCATCGATGCCGACACCCTCTATCAGGAGTCCTCCCTCGCCACCGGCGATACCCTGGCCTGCCTGTTTGACAACCTGGGCCGGCTCGAGAGCGGCAATCACCACTTCGAGATGTGCTTCGGCGATGAGGTACATCACCTCTCCCAGCTCTTCTCCGGCAATGACGACGCCTTCTATCAGAAGCTCTCCCGGCTCGATGAAGTGGTGGCAGAGGGGGAGTGCCGCACCCTCAAGGGGATGCGCTGGTTTCAGTACCAGTTTCGTCACATCCAGCAGGGGGCCCAGATCCTGCTCACCATGCGTGACATCACCGACCGCAAGCTGGAGGAGCTGGAACATCGCCACCTGGCCTGGCACGACTCGCTGACCGGGCTGCTCAATCGCTATGGCTTGATGAAATCGCTGGAAGCCTATTGCGGGCTGGGCGGGCGCTTCGCCCTGGTGTTCATGGACCTGGACAACTTCAAGCTGGTCAACGACAACTACGGCCACAAGGCCGGTGACCGGCTGCTGGAGCGGGTCGCCGGCCGGCTCAAGCAGATCTGTCCGCGCGATGTGGAGCTGGCCCGGCTCGGTGGCGACGAATTTACCGCGCTGGTGCCGCTCAGCCACTCCAGCGATCGGGCGCAGGAGGTGGCCGATCTCATGCTTTCCCAGATGACCAAGCCGTTGCAGTTGAGCGGGGTGCCCGAGGTGACCATAGGCGGCAGCATCGGCATCGCCATCTATCCGGATGATGCGGACGATGGCGACAACCTCATCACCCGCGCCGACATGGCCATGTATCAGGCCAAGCAGATGGGGCGGCTGCGCTGGCAGCGTTTCACCCCCAGCATGCAGCAGACCCTGCATCGCAAGCTGACCCTGAAGCAGTTTCTGGCCAAGGCCATCGGGCGGGGGGAGCTCAGCCTCTGCTACCAGCCCCAGGTGGATGTGGCAAAAGGCAGGTTGCTCGGGTACGAGGCGCTGCTGCGCTGGCACAATCCCGTATTGGGCCATGTCTCGCCGGTGGAATTCATCCCGCTGGCGGAAGAGATGGGGCTCATCCGCGAGATAGGTGGCTGGGTGTTGTCGACGGCACTGGCCCAGATGGCACACTGGCAGAAGGAGTGGCGGGTGAGCGTGCCGGTGTCGGTCAATCTATCCGGCTTTCAGCTCTCGTCCTCCCTGCCGGAGCTGGTGGCCCAGCAGCTCAAAGAGTTTGGCGTGGATGCCGGCCTGCTCACGCTGGAGCTGACCGAGACGGTATTGATGCTGGACATGAAGGGGTGCATCGAGATCCTCGATGGCCTGAGCGAGCAAGGGATCAAGATTGCCATCGACGATTTCGGCACCGGCTACTCGTCGCTGGCCTATCTCAACCGGCTGCCCATCGACACCATCAAGCTGGATCGCTCCTTCGTGGTGGGGCTCAACCTGCCGGTGATCCGGGCCACCGTCGCCATGGCCACCAGCCTGGGCCTTGGCATCATGGCCGAAGGGGTGGAGGACGAACACGAACTGGCCGCCCTGCGCACCCAGGGCTGCCACGTGTTTCAGGGGTTTTTGTTCAGCAAGCCAATGTCGGTGGCGCAGGTGGAAGAGAGCGGCTTCGTGGTCAGCTGCAAGGCGGGCAACTATCCGCTGGCCGGTTAGCCGGTGTGCGTGTTGTAATGCTGGTACGGGGGGCCTTGGGCCCCCCGTAGTTTTTGGGTAGAGTGTGGGCTTCTTCATATGGAGGCAACATGAACCCGACTCTCGACCTTATTCTTGCCCATCGCTCCATTCGTCAATTTACCGCCGAGCCCATCAGTGAAGCCCAGCTCGACCAGATCCTGAGTGCGGCCCAGGCCGCCTCCAGCTCCAGCTTTCTGCAGGCCAACAGCATCATCCGGGTGACCGACAAGGCCCTGCGCAGCCAGCTTGCCGAACTGGCGGGGCATCAGGCCTATGTGGCCCAGGCGGCCGAGTTCCTGCTCTTTTGCTCGGATTATCATCGCCACTGCGAGGTGGTTCCGGATGCCCAGACCGGCTTTGTCGAACAGCTGTTGATCGGCGCCATCGACGGCGCTCTGATGGCCCAGAATGCCCTGCTGGCAGCCCAATCCATGGGGCTTGGCGGAGTCTATATCGGCGGGATCCGCAACAACCCGGCTGCGGTGAGCGAGGCGGTGGGTCTGCCGCATCAGGTGATCCCGCTGTTCGGCCTCTGTCTCGGCCATCCGGCTCAGGCGCCTGAGCAAAAACCCCGCTTGCCCCGCGCTCTGGTGGTGCATGAAAATTGCTATCAGGCCGAACTGGATCGGGAGCTGCTTGCCAGCTATGACCGGCAGATCGAGGCGTATTACCAGTCCCGCAGCAGCAACAACAAGCAGCAGAGCTGGAGCGGCCAGATCCGGGGCATTCTTGGCAAGGAGGCGCGGCCCTTCATGCAGGATTTCCTGCGATCCCGGGGCTTCAGCCTCAAGTAATGAGCCCGATGGGCGATACTAAGGGGTAATGGCGGTGTCGCCAGCGCCGCGTGATCCCGGTTTTCCCCCGTTTTTACGGCTACCTTGCGGCATAAATCGGGGGCAAGCCTTGCGGTGCGGACTACCTTAACTAGGTAAGCTGTTGTAGGATCACGCAATTGAATTGGGACAGGAGTTTGGACTTCCTATGATTTTAACCTTGGTATTGCTGTCTATTGGCGCACTCCTGTTTCTGGTCATCGCCTATAACGTGATGCAGCAATATAAGCAGAAGGCTGAGGCCGACAAGCGTCACGCCATCGCCCGCTACAAGTCGGTGGTGGATGAAACCGAAGAGATGCTGCTCAACGTCAACCTGGTGCCCTTCTCCAAGAACATAGTGCTGCTGTTGCAGCACCGGATCCTCGATGCCTATCGTGCCATCGCCCTGGTGATGCCCAATGCCCAGATCAAGCAGCGCATTGTCGATGTGCAGACCCAGATCAAGAACGTGCAGGAGAATTACAGCAGCCAGGATGAGGGGCACTTCAAGACCCCCGAATCGGATCGTCAGGCCATCCAGATGTTGCAGCTGGTCAAGAAGATGCGGGCCGTGCTGCGGGTCGAACACAACAAGGGCAAGATAGATCCGCAGGGCTTTGCCCAGGAGGATCGCCGCCTCGAGCTGATGCAGCTCAAGGTCAACATCGCCAACCTGGTGAAGCGAGCCATGGATGCCCAGATCCAGGGGCAATACGGCACCTGTCGCCAGCTCTACACCAAGGGGCTCTCCGCTCTGGCCAGCGTCGCGGATAAAGATCCCTACCTGATGGCGCGGGAAGAGGACATGCGCCAGGGGCTGGCCGGACTCGACGCCCATCTCCAAGAGCACAGCGAAAAAGAGCTGCAAAACATCAAGGACAAAGAGGCGGACGAACTGGACGTCTTGTTCCAACCCAAGAAGAAATGGTGATCATGTCACATCCACTCGATACCACACTGGGGCCGATGGCCCCATTTGTTTGCCAGCTGTTGACCGAGCTGGACGCACTTGCCATTCATCCCGCCGCCATCGAGGTCGACCACCTCTGCTATCGGGCCGCCACCCTGGTGGAGTACCAGACCCTGAAGGGGCTGCTGGCAACCCATGGCGACCTGCTGGTGGAGGGGATGATCGGCGGACGGCCCATCGCCACCTACCGCCTGCATCAACCTGTGCCCCATGCCCACGGCAGCGTGCCCTGCATCGAGCTGGCGGCGCCCAAACCCGGTCGCAGCCATCAGGCCGGGCTGGAACATATCGAGCTGGTGGTGCCTTCGCTGGACGCCTTGCTGACGGCCCATCCCGAGGTGGCCTTCAAGACCGGCAACCTGAATGATGAACGCAATCCCGATGTGGCGGTGATGCTGGCCTCTGGGCAGATCAAATTCCATCTGCGCACCTTGGCCGAGGTGATCGAGGAAGAGCTGGCGAGCGGCGCCGTGGTGCCGGTGCCTGCCGGATACTACGACCAGGCTTGATGAGACGGAGCCGCTTGACTGGCCCCGTCTGATATCAGGAATGGCGTCAGGGATGACAGATGCGGGGGCGGGCGGGGCGTCCCTTCAAATGGCCGAGCCAGAGGCTCAATCCCGCCGTGATGACCAGTACCAGCTCGATGCCGAGCACCAATCCCCCGAGTCCTCCCTGCTCCCAGAAGGGGTGAAGATAAAGTCCCCCCAGACTGGCCCCCAGATAGTAACCCACCAGATAGAGCGATGAGGCGAGCGCCCGGTTGTGCTCCACGTGCTGGCCGACCCAGGCGCTGGCGCAGGCGTGGGCCAGAAAAAAGCCGAAACTCGAGATGAGCAGACCCGACAGGATGGCTCCGAGCGAGCCGCACAGCAGCAGGGCGCTGCCGAGCGCCATCAGGGCTATGCCGATCAGCAGCAGACGCTGTGCCCCCCAGCGATGGGCGCAGCGCCCGCTGAGGGAGGAGGCCACCGTCCCCGACAGATAGGTCAGAAACAGCATGCCGAGCCACTGGGTCGGCAAGGAGAAGGGGGGGCTGGCCAGCAGGAAGGTGAGGTAGCTGAATTGGTTCAGAAACACCATGAAGTTGAGGCCGCCGATGAGGTAGGCCCCCACCAGCAGCGGGTTGCCGAGGTGGCTGGTGATGGCCTGGCGAAACTGGCCCGGCTTGGCGATGATGGGCACGAAACGGGTCTGGGCCGGCAGCAACCAGATGACGAGGGGCAGCAGGGCCAGGCTGATGAGGCCGATGCCGAGAAAGGTGTGCTGCCAGTCGCCAAACCAGCCGGCCAGCAGGCCGCCGACCACCCGGCCGGCGATGCCCCCCAGCGAGTTGGCGGCGATGTAGACGCCGACGGCGGAGAGCAGGGCCCGCTTGCTGAACTCTTCCCCCATGTAGGCGATGGCGGTGGCGGGCAGCCCCGCCAGCAGCACACCCTGCAGGATCCGCAACAGCAACAGCTGTTCAAACTGGCTGACCAGGCTGATGAGCAGGGAGATCAGGATGGCGCCGGCCAGGCTCCACAACATGATCCGGCGCCGACCGAAGCGATCCGCCAGCCGGGCGCAGACGAGCAGCGAGGCGGCGAGCCCTGCGGTGCAGCCGGCCAGAGTCCAGCCGGCCGACAGCGAGCTGACGGAAAATACCTCGGCCAGCAGCGGCAGCAGGGGGTGGGTTTGATAGAGATTGAGAAACACCAGGAAGGAGCCCAGGCTGAGGGCCAGGGTGGCGCGGATCCATTCACGACTACCGACTTCGATCATATGCAATTGTCCTGACAGCTTTGTTGCAGGTTAGTGCGCGCCAGAACATAAATATAATATATTTAAGTTATCCATCTGATAAACCAAATTGATATGGACCTCAAACAGCTCACCTATCTGCTGGCGGTGCGGGATGCCGGCTCCTTTACCAAGGCGGCCAACGGGTTGCACGTGGCACAGCCCGCCATCAGCATGGCCATCGCCAAGCTGGAGCAGCAGCTCGAGCTGCGCCTGTTCGACCGTCAGGATCGCAACGTGCGGCTCACCCCGGAAGGGGAGGTGCTCTGCCGTCATGCCGAGCGCCTGCTGCGCCAGATGCACCAGGCCGAGGCCGAGATGGCCGAGCTCAAGGGGCTGGAGCGCGGAGAGGTGCGCATCGGCATCCCCTACATGATGGGCTCCTATTACTTCCCGCCGATCCTGATGGCCTTCAAGCACCGCTACCCCGGCCTCAAGATCCGGGTGGAGGAGGCGGGTACCCGCGAGCTGTTGAGCCGGATGGTGGACGGCTCGCTGGATCTCGCCATCCTCATCACCAGCGATCTGCCGCCGGCGCTGGAAGGGGCCCAGCTGCTGCGTGAAGAGATGTTGATGGTGGTGGGGGAGGAGCATCCGCTGCGTCAGGCCCGGAGTGTGTCGTTGAGCGAGTTCTTCAGCCAGGAGCTGGCGATGTTTCGCCGTGGCTTCTATCACCGCGAGCACATGGAAGCGCTGGCTCAGGGGCTGGGCTGCGAGCCCGACATCGCCTTTGAGAGCAACCTCATCCCGCTGCTCAAGGCGGTGGTGAAGCAGGGCTTTGCGGTGACCACCTTCTTGCGGATGGCGCTGGACGAAGAGCCGGCCCTGACCGGGATCCCGTTCGCGCCCCCGATCTTTCTCGATCTCTGTGTGGCGTGGCGGCGGGGGGATCCGCTCTCCATGGCCAACCGGGCCTTGCGGGATTTTCTGCTGGCGCAGGCACAGCCATAAATGGCCAAGAAGGAAAGGCTATCAGGCAAAAGTTTGTTAGTATTAGTTCAAGTCGCCTTTAGAGCCTAACATCATGAAACTCCAACAATTGCGTTATATCGTTGAGGTTGCCAACCACAGACTGAACGTGTCGGCAACGGCAGAGAGTCTCTACACCTCTCAGCCAGGGATCAGCAAGCAGGTGCGCATGCTGGAAGATGAGCTGGGGATCCAGATTTTCGAGCGCAGCGGCAAACACCTGACCCAGATCACCCCGGCTGGACGGGACGTGATCAAGATTGCCAACGAGATCCTAGGCAAGGTGGAGAGCATCAAGTCGGTGGCGAGTCAGCACACTCACCCCGAACAGGGCACGCTCCATATCGCGACGACCCACACCCAGGCCCGTTATGCACTGCCTGACGTGATAAAAGGCTTCATCAAGCGCTTTCCCAAGGTCTCCCTGCACATGCATCAGGGCACGCCGACCCAGATCAGCGAAGCCGTGGTCAAGGGACAGGCGGACTTTGCCATCGCCACCGAGGCGCTGCACCTGTACGAAGATCTCATCATGCTGCCCTGCTATCACTGGAACCGCAGCGTGATCGTGCCCAAGGGCCACCCGTTGACCCAGGTCGGCAAGCTCTCCATCGCCGACATCGCCCGCTTCCCGCTGGTGACCTATGTGTTCGGCTTTACCGGTCGCTCCGAGCTCGATACCGCCTTCAACCGGGCCGGTTTCGAGCCCAACATCGTCTTCACCGCCACCGACGCGGACGTGATCAAGACCTATGTCCGGCTGGGGGTAGGGATTGGCGTGATGGCGACCATGGCGCTGGATCCCCAGGTCGATACCGATCTGGTGGCCCTCGATGCAAGCCACCTGTTTGCCCACAGCACCACCAAGATCGGCTTTCGCAAGGGCTCCTTCCTGCGCACCTACATGTATGACTTCATGACCCGCTTTGCCCCCCATCTGACCCGGGATGTGGTGGAGCGGGCCATTGCGCTGCGCTCCAGCGACGACGTGGATGCCATGTTTGCCGATATCGAGCTGCCCATCCGCTAGCGCCGCGGCGATACGAGAGCAACAAAAAACGCCTCCCGATGGGAGGCGTTTTTCATGGCGACGAGCGGCGAGGCGGGATCACTTCTTGAACATGTGATCCAGCTTGTTGGCCTTGGTCGAGAGGTAGAACTCGTTGTGGGGATTGCGCCCTTCCTGCAGGGGCACCCGCTCAGCCACCGGAATACCGAAGGATTCCATCGCCTTCATCTTGCGCGGGTTGTTGGTCATCAGCTTGAGGGATTTCACCTCCAGCTGCTTGAGCATGTCAGCGCAGATGGTGTAGTCGCGCATGTCGGCGGCAAAGCCGAGCGCCACGTTGGCTTCAACGGTGTCGGCGCCCTGATCCTGTAGATGATAGGCCCGGATCTTGTTGAGCAGACCGATGCCGCGTCCTTCCTGACGCACGTACAACAAGACGCCACGGCCCGCCTTGGCGATGTTTTCCAGTGCGGCCTGCAGCTGGAAGCCGCAGTCGCAACGCAGACTGAACAGGGCATCGCCGGTCAGGCACTCGGAGTGAATTCGGCCCAGCACCGGCTCATCACCCGTGATATCGCCCATCACCAGCGCGGCGTGATCCTTGCCGGTGCCGGTTTCCTGAAAGCCGACCAGCGTGAAGGTGCCCCAGGGGGTTGGCAACTTGGATTTGGCCACGAGGGTAACGCTGCTCATAGGTTGCTCCTTACTACAGCTGCTTAAAAAAGGGCGGCCAGTTTAGCGCGCCTTGTCCGGAACAACCATAAGAACAAAACCTTGCACTGTTTAATGGCTTGCCCCGTTGTACACAAAGAGGACAGTTGCGACCGGTTTTGCGCAATTGTGTGTGCTGGCGACTGCCAGGCTCGGCACATTTGGGTATAATCGGCGCCCATTACCCCATCCCTCCCGGGATGTGTGCAACAAGTGTGCAGGAGAGACGTTATGCCGCAGATGGCCCCCGTGATGACAATTGATGGCCCAAGTGGTGCCGGCAAGGGCACCCTGTGCCAGTTGCTGGCGGAAAAACTGGGTTGGCACCTGCTCGACTCCGGCGCCATCTACCGGGTGCTGGCCCTGGCGGCCTTGCATCACGATGTCGAGCTCGATTCCGAAGCCGCGCTGGTCCCCCTGGCCGCCAATCTGGACGTGCAGTTCCAGGTCGATGCCGAGCAGGTGAAGGTCGTGCTGGAAGGGGAGGATGTTTCCCGTACCATTCGTACCGAGGAAGTGGGCAATGCCGCGAGCAAGATTGCCGCCTTCCCGCGGGTGCGCGAAGCTCTGCTGCGCCGTCAGCGCGCTTTTCGCCAGGCCCCCGGCCTCATCGCCGACGGCCGCGACATGGGCACCGTGGTTTTCCCCGAGGCGGAAGTGAAGATTTTCCTCGACGCCAGCGCCGAAGAACGGGCGGCTCGCCGCTATAAGCAGTTGCAAGATAAGGGCTTTGATGTTAACTTTGAGCGTCTTTTAACCGAGATTCGGGAGCGTGACGATCGCGACAGAAATCGCGCCGTTGCCCCCCTGAAACCGGCAGAAGATGCTCTCGTGGTGGATTCAACCGCCATGTCCATAGACGAAGTGCTGACAACGGTGCTCGCCTATGCGGAGCAACAACTCGGCGATGCCAGCGCAAGCTGACATCCGGTCGTCTGCACCATGGATGGCGCAGATTATTTAAAACAACCCCGCTTGTGCTGGATGACAAGTGGATGTTTCATTTGTGACATAAACAATGATCGAATCTTTTGCTCAACTCTTTGAAGAGTCCCTGAATGCCGTTGAAACCCGTCAAGGTTCCATCGTCAAGGGTACTGTCGTTGCTATCGAAAATGGTTTCGTACTGGTTGACGCCGGTCTGAAATCCGAGTCCGCTATCCCGGCTGAAGAATTCAAGAACGCCATGGGCGAGCTGGAAATCAACGTAGGCGACTCCGTTGACGTGGCTCTGGACTCTATCGAAGATGGTTTCGGCGAAACCAAGCTGTCCCGCGAAAAAGCCAAGCGCCACGAAGCCTGGCTGCAGCTTGAAAAAGCTTACGAAGAGCAAGCTACCGTTATCGGTATCATCAACGGCAAGGTCAAGGGTGGTTTCACCGTTGAACTGAACGGCATCCGTGCCTTCCTGCCGGGTTCTCTGGTTGACGTGCGTCCGATCCGTGACACCGCTCACCTGGAAAACAAAGAACTCGAGTTCAAAGTCATCAAGCTGGACCAGAAGCGCAACAACGTTGTTGTTTCCCGTCGTGCCGTGATCGAGACCGAGAACACCTCCGAGCGCGAAAGCCTGCTGGCTAACCTGCAAGAAGGTCAAGAAGTTAAGGGGATCGTCAAGAACCTGACCGACTACGGTGCATTCGTAGATCTGGGCGGTGTTGACGGCCTGCTGCACATCACCGACATGGCGTGGAAGCGCGTTAAGCATCCTTCCGAAATCGTCAACGTTGGCGACGAGATCGCAGTCAAGGTTCTGAAGTTCGACCGCGAGCGTACCCGTGTATCCCTGGGTCTGAAGCAGCTGGGCGAAGATCCCTGGGTTGCTATCGCCAAGCGTTACCCGGAGACCACCCGTCTGTCTGGCCGCGTGACCAACCTGACCGACTACGGCTGCTTCGTTGAAATCGAAGAAGGCGTTGAAGGCCTGGTACACGTATCCGAGATGGATTGGACCAACAAGAACATCCACCCGTCCAAGGTTGTTAACGTTGGCGACGTGGTTGACGTGATGGTTCTGGACATCGACGAAGAGCGTCGTCGTATCTCCCTGGGTCTGAAGCAGTGCAAATCCAACCCGTGGCAGCTGTTTGCCGAAACCCACGCCAAGGGCGACCGTGTTTCCGGCAAGATCAAGTCCATCACTGACTTCGGTATCTTCATCGGTCTGGACGGCGGCATCGACGGCCTGGTTCACCTGTCTGACATCTCCTGGAACAACCAGGGTGAAGAAGCAGTTCGTGAATTCAAGAAAGGCGACGAAATCGAAGCCGTTGTTCTGCAAGTTGACCCGGAGCGTGAGCGCATCTCCCTGGGCGTCAAGCAGATCGAAGAAGACCCGTTCAATAAGTACCTGTCTGACAACAAGAAAGGTGCTATTGTGAAGGGTAAGGTTACCGAGGTTGATGCCAAGGGTGCCGTGATCGAACTGGCTGACGGCGTAGAAGGCTACCTGCGTGCCTCCGACGCTGCTCGTGACCGCGTAGAAGACGCCACTCTGGTGCTGTCTGTTGGTGACGAAGTTGAAGCTAAATTCATGGGCGTTGATCGCAAGAACCGCACCGTGAGCCTGTCTGTCCGCGCCAAGGACGAGGCTGACGAGCGTGTTGCCATCGACAACCTGAACCAACAAGAAGAAGTTGTGTTCAGCAATGCCATGGCTGAAGCGTTCAAAGCCGCCAAGGGTGAATAATCCTTGATGCAAGAAAAGGGCGGCGTGTCACGCCGCCCTTTTTTATCTTGGCGTAATGAATATTGCATGTGATCGGGGAAGGAGATTTAACGTTATGACCAAATCAGATCTCATCGAACAATTGGCTGCCAGCCGCATGCATATGCCGGCCAAAGATGTCGAAGCCGCCATCAAGGAGATCCTTGAGCAGATGGCGTCGACTTTGCAAAACGGCGACCGGATTGAAATCCGCGGATTTGGAAGTTTTTCATTGCACTATCGTGCACCCCGTGTGGGCCGCAACCCCAAGACCGGGGACAAGGTTGAATTGACCGGGAAATATGTTCCGCATTTCAAGCCCGGCAAAGAGTTACGCGAGCGCGTGAACATCATCGAATAATGCAGAAAATGGCATACCTGGGTATGCCTTTTTTGTTTTTACGGTTTCTATTGTGGCAATTGTCCGGTTTTGCCAAGTCTTTTCCCATTCGCTCTAGAGTCTGCCGGTGATTTTAAGGATAATCAGCCTCTCATTAGCTACTGACAGGGAGCTCCTATGAAGCGTATCTTGGCCCTCATTCCGCTGGTGCTGGTGTTTATCCTGACGCTGGCCATCGGTTCGCAAAATGGCCAGCTGGTGCAGTTCAATTATCTGATTGCCCAAGGGGAGTTCTCGCTCTCCATGTTGCTGGGATTCTTCTTTGGTGGTGGCTTCCTGCTGGGCTGGCTGGTCTTCGGTTTGCTGTTCTTGCGCCTCAAGATGCAAAACCGCACCCTCAATCGCACCATGCGCCGTCAATCCCGTGAATTGGAGCTGGCCCGAACGGCTGCCAAGGAATAATGTCCCTCGATGCTTGAACTGCTTTTCCTGCTGTTGCCCATTGCCGCCGGCTACGGCTGGTATATGGGGCGCAGGAGTGTTCGCCAGGACACCCAGAAACAGAGTAACCAGTTTTCCCGCCAGTACGTGGCGGGCCTCAATTATTTGCTCTCCGATGAATCTGACAAGGCGGTGGATCTCTTTATCCAACTGCTGGAAGTGGACAGCGAGACCATCGAAACCCACCTCTCCCTTGGCAACCTGTTCCGTCAACGGGGTGAGGTAGACCGGGCCATCAAGATCCACCAGAACCTCATCACCCGCCAGCTCACCATGGAGCAGCGTCAGCTTGCCCTGCAGGAGCTGGCGCGGGACTTCCTCGCCGCCGGTTTGCTCGATCGGGCCGAGAAGCTGTGGCTAGAGCTCACCGAGGACGGGGAGTATGAGGAGACGGCGCTGGCCCAGTTGCAGCTCATCTATCAGCAGCTGCGTGATTGGGAGAAGGCGATCGCGGTGAGCGAGCGGTTGCAAAAATTCCAGGGCAAGAAGCTGGCCCCCACTATCGCCCATTACCAGTGCGAGCTGGCCGACATGGCCCTGCGCGAAGAGAATCGCAAGCAGGCCCAGCTGCGTTTTCGCAAGGCCTTGGCCGCCGACGGCAACTGCGTGCGTGCCTCGCTCGGCCTCGGCTGGCTGGCCAAGGGGGAGGGCGATCCGCGCCAGGCGGCCCGCGAGTTTGAGCGGGTGCTGACCCAGGACATCGATTTCGCGAGCGAAGTGCTGGAACCCCTGTGCGAGAGCCTGGAGCTGTGCGGCGAGGAGGCGCGTATCCCCGAGCTGCTCGGCCAGGCCCAGGAGGCGCGGGCCGGCTTCCCGGTCACCTTGCGGCTGGCCGATTATGTGGAGCGCCACAACGGGCGCGAGGCAGCTTCCGAGCTGGTGCTGCGCCAGCTGCGGCGCACGCCGTCGCTACGCGGCTTCCAGCACCTGATGGCGCTGCAGTTGCGTGGTGCTGAAGAGGGGCAGGCCAAGGAGAGCCTGACCATGCTCAAGGCGCTGGTCGACGAGCAGATCAAGATCAAGTCCACCCACAAGTGCCGGCAGTGCGGGTTTGCCACCCACTCCCTGTTCTGGCAGTGCCCCTCCTGCCGCCAGTGGGGAGCCATCAAGCCGATCCGCGGTCTGGACGGGGAGTAAGAGCCACAACAATGTCATCAACCAGGCCCCTGTGGCCTGGTTTTTTCAGGCCGGGCCGGACTCGCTCCGGACGGCGCATAACCATCGATAGGAAGTGAGATGCTAGATCCCAAAGTACTGGTTGCGCTGGATTATCAGCACGAGGCCGATGCCTTCGCCTTCATTGAACGTATCTCCCCGGCCCAGTGCCGTCTCAAGGTAGGCAAGGAGATGTTTACCCTGTTTGGCCCCCAGTTCGTGCGTCAGCTGGTTGCCAAGGGGTTCGATGTCTTTCTGGATCTGAAGTTTCACGACATTCCCAACACCGTCGCCAAGGCGGTCGCCGCCAGTGCCGAACTCGGCGTCTGGATGGTGAACGTGCACGCCAGCGGTGGCGAGCGGATGATGCGGGCCGCCAAGGAGGCGCTGCTGCCTTATGGTGACAAGGCGCCGTTGCTTATCGGGGTGACCGTGCTGACCAGCATGGAGCAGTCCGACATGGCGCCGCTGGGCCTTGATGTGACGCCGGCTGAGCAGGTGATCCGGCTGGCCAAATTGACCAAGGAGGCCGGGTTGGACGGGGTGGTCTGCTCCGCCAACGAAGCACACGAGCTCAAGGCGCTGCTCGGTGACGAGTTCAAGTTGGTGACGCCGGGGATCCGCCCCACCGGTTCGGCCGCCGGGGATCAGCGCCGGGTCATGACGCCGCTGGCGGCGGTGGAGGCGGGTGCCGACTATCTGGTGATTGGCCGCCCCATCACCCAGGCGGCCGATCCTGCCGCCATGCTGGCCGGCATCAACGCAGAGCTGGCGGGTCGCTGATAAAAAAAGAGAATGCCGGCCCGATGGGGCCGGCATTGCATCCGGTGCAGGCTCACTCCTTGACGGCGTGGGGGCGCAGGGTGACCGGCAGCAGGCCGAGCAACAGGCCGGCGCCCGAGCCAATCAGATGTGATTCAATGTGTACCCTGGCCCCGATGAGGGCGGACACCGGACTTTCCCCCGCACTGTAGAAATCCACCCCAAGCTTGATCGCTACCCCTGCCAGCATCAACCAGCCGGAGTGACGGCGATAGCGGATATCCTGCAGCGCGCCCCACACGAACAGGCCGTGCAACGCTCCCGACAGCCCCATGTACCACTGGGTCTGCGGACACCACCACCAGATGCCGAGCCCGACGGCGCTCCCCAGCAACAGCAGCAGCAGCGGCAGGCGACAGCCTGTCAGGTATTCACGAAACAGGCTGTAGAGCACGCACAGCCCGCTCAGGTTGAGCAACAGGTGCCACAGATTGGTGTGGGCCAGATTGCCTGTTATGATGCGCCACCCTTCACCCTGGGCTATCAGGGTGCGATCGAAGGAGAGCTGGTGATTCGGCACGGTGAAAAAGAGCAGCAAACTGGCGAGTGAAAGCGTGATGACCCAGAGCAATCCTGATTTTTCTGACAACATGAAACAGTCCGACGACAACAAGAGTCGATACTGTACACGTTGCACCAGAGCCCTCAAAGCCTGTCTGTGCGATTATATTCGGCCGGTTTCACCCCATGCGCCCCTGCACATCCTGCAGCATCCGGGGGAGGTGGGTCATCCCAAGGGAACCGCCGTCCTTTTGGCCGCCTCGCTGGCGCAGGCCCGTCTGCATGTGGGTGAACAGGTGGCCGACGTCCCCGAGCTGGCGGCCTTGTTGGCCGATCCCGCGCTGCAGTGTTATCTGCTGTGGCCGGATGAGGAGGCCATCACCCTTGCCGAGGTGAGAGAGAGGGAGACGGCTGAGCCGGCTCGCCGAGTCTGTTTTCTGCTGCTCGATGGCACCTGGCGCAAGGCCTACCGGATGCTGCACAGCAACCCCGAGTTGCAGCAGTTGCCGCGAATTGGGCTGGATGCCGTCGCGGGGCAATATTCCATTCGCAAGAAGCCGTTTCCTGAGGCGCTCTCGACCCTGGAAGCGGGCTACCATCTGTTGTCCCAGTGGGAGGGCGCACCCGATCGCTTCGCCCCGCTGATGACCCTTTTTACCCATTTGAACCGGCAGTGGCATGATTTTGCCCAGGGCCGACGCAGTTGAACTGCCCAGAGGAGTGACATACGTGAAAAAAGCCGTCGTGGTATTCAGTGGTGGTCAGGACAGTACCACCTGCCTGGTCCAGGCCTTGTCCCGTTATGACGAGGTGCACGCCATCACCTTCGATTATGGCCAGCGCCATAGTGAAGAGATCGAGACGGCGCGCCGTCTGGCCAGCCGGCTCGGCATCGCCGCCCACAAGGTGATGGACGTGACCATGCTGGGGGAGCTTGCCATCTCGGCCCTGACCCGGGACGAGATCCCGGTGAGCTTCGAGCTGCAGGAGAATGGCCTGCCCAATACCTTCGTGCCGGGCCGTAACATCCTGTTCCTCACCCTGGCCGCCATCTACGCCTATCAGGTGGGCGCCGAGGCGGTGATCACCGGGGTGTGCGAGACCGATTTCTCTGGTTATCCCGATTGCCGCGACGAGTTCGTCAAGGCGCTCAATCAGGCCGTCTCCCTGGGGCTGGATCGTGCCATCCGCTTCGAGACCCCGCTGATGTGGCTCGACAAGGCCGAGACCTGGGCGCTGGCGGATCACTACGGCCACCTCGATACCGTGCGCCAGCAGACGCTCACCTGCTACAACGGCATTGCCGGCGATGGCTGCGGCGCCTGTCCGGCCTGCGATCTGCGCAGCCGCGGCCTGCAGCAGTACCTGGCCGACAAGGTGGGCGTGATGGCGCGTCTGCACCAAAAAACCGGGCTCGGTGAGAAAAGCGGATGCTGAGCCTGCGTCTCGGCCATGCTTGGGGTATAATCCGCGACTTTTGCAACCAGCCGTGACCAAGATGTACTACCCAATCAACGAGATATTCCAGACCATCCAGGGGGAGGGGGTCTTCACCGGCCTGCCCGCCATTTTCGTTCGCCTGCAGGGTTGCCCGGTGGGATGCCCCTGGTGCGATACCCGTCATACCTGGGTGGTCGATCCTGCTCGTGAAGTGGGCGTGCAGGCGGTGCTCGACTGCTCCAACGAATCCGATGGCTGGAGCAAGATGAGCACGGAGCAGATCCTGGCCAGCTTCCAGCAACTTGGCTATCAGGCGCGTCACGTGGTGATCACCGGAGGCGAACCCTGCCTCTATGACCTGCAGGATCTCTCTACCGCCCTCATTGCGACAGGCTATCAGGTGCAGATTGAAACCAGTGGTACCAGCGAGATCCAGACCCATGAGCGGACCTGGGTCACCGTATCCCCCAAGATCAATATGAAGGGGGGCCTGCCGGTGCTGGTCTCGGCCCTCGAGCGCGCCAACGAGATCAAGCATCCGGTAGCCACCGAGCGCCACGTGGAGGAGCTGGATGCGCTGCTGGCCACCGCTCGTCTGCGCGACGACGTGGTGATTGCACTGCAACCCATCAGCCAGAAACCCAGGGCGACCCAGCTGGCCATGGCAACCTGCATTGCCCGCAATTGGCGACTCTCCATCCAGACCCACAAATATCTGGATATTGATTGAAATGGAGTGGTTGTCCGACGAGCGGGTCTTGCTGTCGCTGGCCAACAAGATGCCGTACGGCAAATATCGGGGGCGGCGCATCATCGATATTCCGGAGCCTTATCTGGTGTGGCTGGCCCGCACCGGTTTCCCGGCCGGATCGCTTGGTCAAACGCTGGCGCTTGCCTATGAAATCAAGCTCAACGGGCTTGAATCCATGATTGTTCCCATTATTAACAGGATGTCGGTATGAGGATATATACGAGGCAGGGCGACAAGGGCATGACTCGGCTGGCCGATGGCGTGCAACTGGCCAAAGACGATATGCGGGTGGAAACCTATGGCTATATCGATGAATTAAATTCTCATATAGGTCTTCTTATTGCCGAGGTACCCGCAGCGGAAACCGGATTATTAGCAGACCTGTTATTGCTGCAACAGGAATTGTTCGATCTTGGCGGGGAGCTGGCATTTTCCAGTGACGCTCAGGAGGCCGCCATCTGGCAGGTGAATAACGAGTGGACCCTGCGGCTGGAACAACAGATCGATGCCTACAGCGCCAATTTGCCGCTGCTGCGCAATTTCATTCTGCCCAGCGGCTCCCGGGCGGCGGCGCAAGCCCATGTGGTGCGCACCCTGACCCGGCGCTGCGAGCGTCTGCTGCTGACTTTGGGCCGCAGCGAGCAGCTCAACCCGGCCATTTTGCCCTACATGAACAGGCTGAGTGACTGGTTCTTCACCATAGCCCGCTACCTGCTGGCCTGTACCGCGACGCCAGAAGTGCTCTGGGTCAAGGCGGCAGAGCGGGGCTGACGGCAGGCAATAAAAAACCTCGCAAGGCGAGGTTTTTTATTGAGCCTATTCTGCTTTATCAGATGGCAAAGTCTTCGACGGATTTACCTTCGGCGACCGCCTTGGCAATCACGGACGGCATGCGACCCTGACCGGTCCAGGTTTTTTCCACGCCGTTGTCCATATAGCGATATTTGGCCGGGCGAGGGGCACGTTTGCTCTTGGTCGCCTTGGCCGGTTCGGCTGCGACTGTGCCAACCAGTTCAGCCGGATCAATACCGGCGGCTTTCAGCATTTCGGCATATTCATTAATTTTGCGCTGATGTTCTTCACGAGCCTGACGCTCGGCGGCTTCATCCTGCTGGCGTTCGCCGACAATCGCGGAGAGCTTTTCCAAGCCTTCTTCCAATTGTTCCAGCGTCAGCTCACGGCAAGCGGCGCGCAGGCTACGGATATTCAGCAGTACTTTCAAAAATTCGTTCATAGTGTTCACCACGCGAGCAAAAGAGTGAATTAAATAAAAATAGTTATTTTGGGCTAATTTATACGGCCGTTCGGGATTAAGTCAAGCGAGTCGAATTAATAAATTCATGCCTGGAATTAAGTAATGCAATTGAATTCAGGCCCGATTCAGCAATATTGGCCAGTGGCATACTCGACTGAGTTCCAAGTAGATGAAAATAGCGACAAAATCATAATTTTTGCACCATTTGACTACCTCTTTGCCCTTTTGATCTTGCTTGCTTGGGGATTTAATCAAAAAACTTGCTATAACGTGTCGGCACGATAAAATGTGCCTCGAATACCTTTAAGTAGAGGCGCGCTGCCTATGACTACTTGTGCGGAGGGTGATGCCGATGATGCACAAGGAAAGGAGTCAGCGCCGAAGTGGCCAGGCCATCATACCGGGCTGCTGGTTCTGCATCTAATAGGTGCAGGACTGCCATAGTCATCCACTATGGAGCGCTACCTGAAGGGGCTGAGGAGTATTACCTCCCCATGGGTTTTGTTTCTTTATCCTCTCGGTAGATCTCCACCTGCTGTCTTTAGGTGCAAAGAGATCATGGACATCGTTCACTACGCCGACTCCGGTTGGTCAATCATTCCCCCTCTGCTGGCCGTCGCACTGGCGATCCTCACCCGCCGTGTGCTGCTGTCGCTGGGCGTCGGTATCGTTACCGGCAGCCTGCTGCTGAACCAGTTTTCTCCCCTCGACTCCCTGCATTACATGCTGAACACAGTGCTCAAGATCTTCTGGGTCGACGGGGCGCTCAACCGTGACAACATCAATATGCTGCTGTTCATGCTGCTGCTGGGCGGCCTCATCAGCCTGATGAGCGTCTCCGGCGCGACCCGGGCGTTTGCCGAGTGGGCCGCCAAGCGTGCCAGGACCCGCAAGGGGGCCAAGGCGCTTACCGGCATGATGGTGTTTGCTTTCTTCATCGACGACTTCTTCCACAGCCTGTCGGTGGGGGCCATCTGCCGTCCGGTCACCGACCGCTTCCAGATCTCCCGCGCCAAGCTGGCCTACTTGCTGGACTCCACCGCGGCGCCGGTCTGCGTACTGATGCCCATCTCCTCTTGGGGGGCCTACATCATCGCCCTGGTGGGCGGCATCATGACGGCTCACGGCATCACCGGGCAGAGCCCCATCTCCGCCTTTGTCGAGATGATCCCGATGAACCTCTATGCGGTGTTCACCCTCATCATGGTGCTGGTGGTGATCGCGTTTCAGCTCGATATCGGTCCGATGCGCCAGCACGAGCAGTGGGCGCTGGAAGGCAAGCTGTGGGATGAGTCCAAAGGCCGCCCCATCGGTCTGGACATGGAGAGCCCGGAGGAGAGCAACGGCGGCATGATCGACATGGTGCTGCCGATCCTGACCTTGACCGCGGCCACCGTCTACTTCATGATCGACTCCGGTGCCGCCGTGCTGGCCGCCAATGGCGAGCCGTTCAGCGTGCTCGGTTCGTTCGAGAATACCAACGTGGGTTCCTCCCTGGTCTACGGTGCCCTGTGCAGTCTGGTGGTCTCCATCGGTCTGGCCATGCGTCTGAAGCTCGGTGCCAAGAACTGGCTCAAGGCCGCGCCGCAAGGGGTGATGGCCATGCTGCCGGCCATCAACATCCTGCTGTTTGCCTGGACCATTGGCGCCGTGGTGCGCGATGTGGAGACCGGCAAGTACCTGGCCTCCCTGGCCAACGGCAATCTGCCGGTGGAAGTGCTGCCGGCCGTGGTGTTCGTGCTCTCCTGCGCCATGGCGTTTGCCACCGGCACCAGCTGGGGCACCTTCGGCATCATGCTGCCGCTGGCGGGTGACATGGCGGCGGCCAGCGATGCGGCCCTGATGCTGCCGATGCTGGCCGCCGTGCTGGCGGGGTCGGTGTTCGGGGATCACAGCTCGCCCATCTCCAGCACCAGTATCCTGTCGGCTACCGGCGCCGGTTGCCATCACATTGATCACGTGATGACCCAGCTGCCCTATGCCCTGGCCATCGCCTTTGGCGCCGCCCTCGGGTATCTGGTGATGGGGCTGATGCACTCGGTGCTGGCAGGCTTCAGCGTGAGCGCCCTCTGGTTCGTCATCTTCTCCAGCTACCATTTGCGCAAGGCAAGGTCCCAGGCGGACCTGGCAGTTGCTTAAAACGTACAAGGGGCCGCAAGGCCCCTTGGTTTTGTTGGGGGCTTTGGTTAGCATGCGCCCCATAAATTCAGTTTCGGAACAGTATCATGGCTTCACTGCACTACAAGTTTGCCACCATGAATTCAGGCAAATCGACCCAGCTCATTCAGGCGCACTTCAACTATCTGGAGCGGGGCATGCATCCCTTGGCCATGACACCCGCCATCGACGACCGCTTCGGGGTCGGGGTGATCAGCGCCCGGGTGGGGTTGGAGCTGAGAGTAGAAGTGTTCAGAGAGAGCTGTGATCTGTTCGAGATGGTGAAAGCCCGTCATGCCGAGAAGCGTATCGATGTGTTCATCGTCGATGAGGCCCAGTTTCTGACCAGGGAGCAGGTCTATCAGCTGGCCCGTATCGTCGACGAGCAGGACATTCCGGTGATCGCCTACGGCCTCAAGACCGATTTTCGCGGCGAGCTGTTTCCCGGCTCCTACCACCTGCTCTGCCTGGCCGACAAGTTCGAGGAGCTCAAAAGCATCTGCTGGTGCGGCAACAAGGCGCACATGAACTCCCGGGTCAATGAAGCAGGCCAGGTGATGCGCGATGGCGAGCAGGTGGAGATCGGCGGCAACGATCGCTATGTCTCCCTGTGCCGCAAGCACTACCTGGAAGGGCGGGCCTTCAAATAACCCGCGGCTGATGGGGATAACATGAACAAAAAAGGCGCCAATCTGGCGCCTTTTTTGTTGCTGGTGGTTCAGTCAATCTCGATGTCGACGGGGGCTATGATGGGATCGGCCACCGGCAGGCGGTGGAACAGCTGGCGAAAGTGCTGCTGCACCCGGCCGATATCCACCAGTGACATGCCGGAGGCGAAGCCGAACCAGACGTAGAGGCCGGTGAGATCGCGAAACATGGGAGGCAGATAACGGGGCGCACTGATCAGTCCCTCCAGATAGTGCTGATAGAGCACCGGGATATCGTCCAGGGTCACCTTGCCGACAAACAGCATGGGCAGGATCTCGGGGACTCCCTCCAGCACGGCGCTGCGGATGAAGTTGACCGTCTCCACATAGCCTTTCACGTAGGAGAGATCCTTGGTGAAGCAGGCCCCCCCCTCGACCATGCCGCCGCGAAACACCCGCTGGGTGATCTTGTAGGCATCGTGTTCGCTGGCACCCTGGCCGACGAAATGGCGGAACACCTCGATGAAGTCGGCGCCGTGCTCCGCCATATCGATGGCCATCACCCGATCCGAGATGCGCTTGGCCCTGTCCGGAAAGGAGCTGAAAGTGAGGGTCTCTATCAGTACCGCCAGCCCCTCCTGGCAGGCGGTGATGCGCGGCGAGCCGGCACTGAGCCAGGTGGCATAGGGTTGCTGGCGCCCGTTGAGGGTAGTGCCCACATGCACCCAGCCCTCATGGACCTCCAGCACTTGCAGGTCGAGTTCGGAGAAACGGGCGTGGGAGTTGAGCTTGATGTAATCGCCGCCGGCCGCGGCATCCGAGACGATGCCATCGCTCAGCTTGACCTGCACTGTGCCGTCACTGAAGTAGTTCGACAGCTTGCCCTGCAACCTGGCCACCGCCGCTTCCCCCTCGAACTCCTTGGGGTAGGGACGCACCAGGTGGCGGGCGCCGGGCAGGGAGAAGATGTCGCACAGCCTGGCGCCCAGCTCCTTGAGGGTCTTGCGATCGCCGCGCAGGTGATCGCCGGCCGAACCGTAGAGCAGCCGGCTGTAGCGCAGAAAGTCCGGTTGCCCGCGCTGGCGCAGCATCTCGATGACCACCATGTATTGATCCACCGTCTCCTGCAGGATGCGGCCAAGATCATCCTGGGGACCGAGCCGGCGCCGGATCCTGTCCCGCAGCTCCTTGAGTTCCAGGTACTTGTTGCGGGGATCGAAGCCGAGGGGAAGGCCATCATAGAAGGCCTTGTCGACGGCTGGCAGCGTGCGCCCTCCGCTGGCCAGAAAGTCGGCCTGCAGGTGACGGGGCCACTTGATGGCATCCAGAATGCGGATGGGCTTTTGCAGGATCAAGAGTTCATCCGAGAGGGATTTCAGATGCAGACGGTACTTTTCTTGGATGGTCATTTAGCCCCCTGTGGGGCGAGTGTGGCGCTGGAATGGGCTGAGTATATGCAGGCTGCTTGCCAAAAAGAAGCGAGGGCCGTGCTTATCCGGCCAGTGCGCTTTTGGTTGCCGGAAAATTGGTTTAGACTGCGCCCCTTGATCCCAATTGTGTCGTGGAAATGATGAATATCCCCAGCTCCGAAATGATAATGCGTTGGTTGCAGCAGGCTCGTATCGAGCACTATGTCTGTGATCAGTGCCATGGTATCCACATTGTCTCCCTGCAGTCCGTCGAGGGCATCCAGGAGAGCCGGATCTTCGTTGAAGAGGAAGGGGTGCTGTTTTCATCCGAGCTGGAGGTGCGTCCCTCCGCTTTGCTGCCGCTGGTGGCCGAGCTGGGTCGCCTCAACATGCAGTACCCGTCGCTCAAGGTGTTCCTCGACATCATCGATGACAACCTGCCGCGGCTGGTGGTGGGGCATACCGTCTTTACCAAGGCGGGGCTCTCCGTCGAGCAGTTCCTGCTGTTTGTCGAGAGCACCATAGCCGCGACCCATGAAGTGGTCTCCGAATGCGAGCGGTTGGGCTTCCTGAATCTGCCGGAAATCCAGGTTGCGCCGGAGTCTGTGCACTGATTTGTGCGTTAAATGTGCGAACGGTTCGTCTGATGCAAAAAGCCGTTGACGCCGGCGGGGCTTTCCCCTAAATTACGCCCCGTTCCAGCGCAACGGCGCAACGAACGAGGTGCTGGCTGAGCACGTTAAACAACAGACCAAAATTTGGTGAGGTGTCCGAGTGGCTGAAGGAGCACGCCTGGAAAGTGTGTATACGGCAACGTATCGAGGGTTCGAATCCCTCCCTCACCGCCAAATAAAACAAAAGGGCCTGTCGAAAGACAGGCCCTTTTGTTTTATCCGGTGACGGGGGGGCTTGGTTCGGGCCCTGGTTCGACAGGCGGGCAGGACAGCCCGCCTGGACGGCCAGAGGCCGCCCGCAGGGCGAGCGCCAGGGACGGTGCGAGTCAATCCCGACCCATCCTCAGATGTTAAAACCGACCTGATGGTCGGTTTTTTGTTTTGGGGAAGAAGTATCAGCCCATGTCGAAGAGGGAGGGTGAGAACCCTCGCCGGGTTCGAGCAGAGCAGCTTGCTGCGATGAACGGCAGCCGGCCCCCGATGTTTCCTATTGTCAACGCACGGCTCAGTCGCTATCACGCCCGTGCGGGTCATCAGGTTGAAATAAGTTCTGATTTGCGCAATGCATTGCGGGGTTTTTAGTTTCTTACTCTGCATATGCAATTTTGTTTGGATGAATATGCTGGATGCGCAACTTGTTGCGTTGTTGCGATGATGGCTTGATTGGTGATCGATTCAACCTATTGTTTTAAAACAATAAAATGAATTGGCATGGTCACTGCTAACGGATTCGGTCGAGTGTCATTACCGTTCAACCAATCAGGAGCAATTCCATGCCAACTCCATGTTATATCAGCATCGAAGGTAAAACCCAGGGCAATATCACCGCCGGTGCTTTCACCTCCGATTCCGTCGGCAACATCTTCGTGCAGGGCCACGAAGACGAGATGCTGGTGCAAGAGTTCCAGCACGTCGTTACCGTACCGACCGATCCGCAATCCGGTCAGCCTGCTGGCCAGCGTGTCCACAAGCCGTTCAAGTTCACCGTTGCGCTGAACAAGGCCGTGCCGCTGATGTACAACGCGCTGGCTTCCGGCGAGATGCTGCCGAAAGTGACCCTGAAGTGGTACCGCACCTCCGTCGAGGGCAAGCAGGAGCACTTCTTCTCTACCGTGCTGACCGATGCCACCATCGTCGACATCGACTGCCAGATGCCGCACTGCCAGGATCCGGCGAAGTCTGACTTCACCCAGCTGATCCAGGTCTCCATGGCCTATCGCAAGATCGATTGGGAGCACACCGTTGCCGGTACCTCTGGTGCGGACGACTGGCGCGCACCGATCGAAGCGTAATTCTCAGTCAAAGGGCACTGCTTGCGGTGCCCTTTTGCCGTTTCTGGCATTTCCCGCTCCGTTTCAATCACACGTGTTTTTTCTTCTGCCCGTTTGCCTGAGGTGAGGGGGCACAAGAAAAAATCCGAGTTTACGTCTTGCCGCACGCCGTCAAGGGCGTGCGGTAGCCATGGTGTCAGAATAACCGGGGCGAAGGCGGATCTCTCACACGGCTTGAAGTGCCCCGCCTGATGGGGCTGCACGATATCTCAGGGGCGAGCAACGATGGCAGACAGCACAGGATTACAATTTACCGTCAAGGTGGGGGCCCTGCCCGAGAGCACCTTCGTGGTGGCCGAGTTTGCGCTGGATGAAGCGCTCAACCGGCCGTTCAACCTGCGCCTGGAGCTGGCAAGCGCCCAGCCCGACATCGACTTTGGTGCCGTGCTGGACCAGCCGTGCGAGCTGCTGGTGTGGTACAACGGTGCGCTGCAGCGCCGGGTGTGTGGGGTGGTCAGTGACTTCGCGCTGGGTGACAGCGGCTTTCGCCGCACCCGCTATCAGCTGCTGGTACAGCCGGCCCTGTGGCGTCTGTCGCTTCGCCAGAACTCCCGCATCTTTCAGGCACAGAAACCCGATGAAATTCTCAGTATCCTCTTGCAAGAACACGGCATCACCGACTACGCCTTTGCGCTGAAAAACGAGCACGCCAAGCGGGAATACTGCGTTCAGTATCGGGAGAGCGACCTTGATTTCGTGAACCGCCTCGCCGCTGAAGAGGGGATGTTCTACTTCCACGAGTTTGAAGCGGGCAAACACCGCATCGTGTTTGCCGACGATGCAGCCGCGCTGACTGCCGGCCCCGAGCTCTTCTTCAATCTCGGCAACCGCTCGCTGGAGCAGGGCCCCTATGTGCGCCAGTTCCACTACCGGGAGGCGGTGCGCCCCTCGGATGTGGAGCTCAAAGATTACAGCTTCAAGACCCCGGCTTATGGCCTCTCCCACAAGAAAGTGGGGGCTGAGCTGACTCACCAGCGCGATACCTATCAGCACTTCGACTACCCGGGTCGCTACAAGCAGGATGGCAGCGGCAAGGCCTTTGCCCAGCACCGCTTGGATGCGCTGCGCAACGATGCGGTGGCGGGCAGTGGCAAGTCCAACTGCGCGGCCTTGCAGCCGGGGCAGAGCTTCTCGCTGACCGAACACCCCAACGGCAGCCTCAACACCGACTGGCAAATCGTGCGTATCCAGCATACCGGCTTGCAGCCGCAGGCGCTGGAAGAGGAGGGGGGCTGCGGCCCGACTGTCTACCACAACGAATTCGGGGTGGTGAAAGCCAGCACCACTTGGCGGGCGCGTATCGGCAGCCCGGAGGCCCCCCACAAACCCATGGTGGATGGCCCGCAAATCGCCATGGTGGTGGGGCCCGATGGGGAGGAGATTTACTGCGACGAACACGGCCGGGTGAAACTGCAATTCCCGTGGGACCGCTACGGCAGCTCCAACGACCAGAGCTCCTGCTGGGTGCGAGTCTCCCAGGGTTGGGCCGGCGGTCAGTACGGCATGATGGCCATCCCGCGCATCGGCCACGAGGTCATCGTGTGCTTTCTGGAAGGGGACCCGGACCAGCCCATCGTCACTGGTCGCACCTACCACGCCACCAACTGGCCGCCCTACGAGCTGCCGGCCAACAAGACCCGCACCGTGCTGCGTACCGAGAGCCATCAGGGGGAGGGCTTCAACGAACTGCGCTTTGAAGACCAGGCGGGGCAGGAAGAGATTTACATCCACGGTCAGAAAGACCTGAACGTGCTTATCGAAAATGATGCCGCCTGGCACATCAAGCACGACCAGCACACCGATATCGACAATGAGCGGGTGACCCGTATCAAGGCCAACGACCACCTGACGGTGGAGGGCGAGAAGCGCGACCAAGTGAAGGCTGACTACTCCCTGACGGTGGATGCCAGCCTGCACCAGAAGTTGGGGCAGTCTCTGCTGGTGGAAGCCGGGCAGGAGGTGCATATCAAGGTGGGCGACAAGCTGGTGCTGGAGGCGGGTTCCGAGATCACCCTCAAGGGGGGCGGCAGCTTTGTCAAAGTTGACCCGAGCGGCATCAAGCTGGTCGGCCCTGCGATCAAGCTCAATGCCGGCGGCAGCGCAGGCTCAGGCTCTGGCTGGGGTGGCAAGGCCCCCGTGGTGCCCAAGGGAGTTGAGGTGGTAAAAGCCCCTGAACTGGTTGAACTGGTCAAAGCGATTGCCACCGAGAAGGCGATGGAAGCGTTGCTCAAGGCGCTGGAGCCCGATAGCGATTATCAGCCCTCTGCTTGATGTTCGACGAACAACTTAGGATTGAATGACAAAGATGAAAATCGTCTATCCCATGCAACTGGCGGGTGAAAATGGCTCCAGCGAGATTGCATCCCTCGATGAATTTATCAAGAAGATCAATGGTCTCAAGAGCGGTACCTTCCCGATAGGCCGCAACCGTATCTGGCACGGTGGTATCCACTTCAGTCAAAGCGGGGGCTGGCACCCGAGCGGTGCTGTGCGCGCGATTGCTGACGGGGAGATCGTGGCCTACCGACTGGCGACAAAACCAGCCAAGGCGACCCGTAGCTCCGAAGAGGGCAAGCCAGAGAGAAAGATTGACTTGTATACCTCCCCTTCGTTTTGTCTGGTACGCCATTGCTACGAAGCCGGTGAGCAGAGCAAGAATCAGCTGACCTTCTACAGCCTCTACATGCATATTGCGTGTGAGAACAGCTACAACAGTCCCGAGGCTGCGCGAGTAAGGGTCAAGGGGACAGGTGTGTCCACCTATGAACCGGTGGTAGAGGGACATCCTCCCAAGCTGACACGTCGGCTGTCTGGCGATAAACCTATCTATGCGAAAAGAGGGGCTGACGTGAAGTTGGTCGGCCAGGAAGTGAAGAGCCTGCTTAACCACAAAGATGAGCCCCACGATTACTATTTGGTGCACTACGTTGATGACCCGGACAGCCTGTTCCATATTGCGGCAAGCCAATTACAGCAGGAATTTCCACAAAAGCCGAAGTGGATGACACCACCGGAAGGCAAACCGGCCCGCCATAAGGTCCCTGGTAATACATGGCTACGTAAAACTGCTGATACCACTGTGGGTAGCATGGGGCTACCTGCTGGCAGTGAGGTGGTGGTATCCAGTGAGCCACCACAGATGGTGAACCTCAATGGCGGCACGACTGAGTTTCGTAAAGTACAGGTGTTCAAGGCGGGTAGTGGTACCGTCAAAGATAGCGCCAATCAGGTGATGACCAATGCCAGCAAAGGAGCCACCGGTTGGCTGGCAAAAAGCAAGATAGGTGCAGGGCTGGCTGCCGAGCCAAGCATCCCCATCGAATTCAAAGACGATGCGCCGGTTGTTAATCGCAACGCAAATCCGATACCGGTGCAGGCCGGAGAGATCATCGGTCATTGGGGTGAGCATGAGCTAGCCACTGTCGGAACCCGCGGCTTCGAGAAAGGCGCCGACAGCAAAGCTGTGCACTTTGAGATGTTTGTTGCGAAGAATGACAAGCAGGCGCTTGAAGATTGCATCAATAACAAGGCGCGGGTAACCGGTGGCCAGGGCTACCTGCTAGTAAAAAAAGAGGTTACCACCTATCGCCTTACCAACGATAGCCAACATGGTTTTCACGGTGTTGCGAATATTGGGCCACAGGTCTTACCGTTGGCGGTGAAAGAGTCTGATATTGTCACTCACGGTGCCAACAACTTTGTGAAGGTGCGTGAGCGGACTGCTGCGGACGGGGAGTTGGCTGGCGAGTTCGTATTGCAGGGTGGTGATGTCGAAGTGGTCAGTCAGCACGACTGGCACAAGTTGGGCGTCAAGTTGGTCGATGGCAGTAGTGACCCCGACGGATTTTTAGATAAAGCTGATACCGAAGGTAAAGAAGGAGGCGAGTTTTTTAGCACTCTCTATGACAAGCTGGTGACAGACAGGGACAACGATGGCACCCTGAGCGGCAACGATATCAAGGCCGCGTTGGCCGATGAGGTGTTGGCGGGCAAGTTGCGGATGTTGTTTATCAAGCACAAAAGCGAATGGGTAAAGCCAGGCCAGGAGTGGCCGCGCTTAAAACAGGAGTTGGCTAAGCAGCCGAAGCTCTATGAATATGCGATGCAGGTACACAACAATATGGCGTGGATGGAAGATGCCAGCGAGATATTGGTTGATACCCAACCTTGGTTTATTCATCCGGCTGGAATGTTTGGATTGGTTGGTAGCCAAAAGCGTGGCTTTGTATTTACTCTCGATATAATGAAACGTATCTATACCAATTTTCAGGGCAACAATAGTAAGGATAATGAGTTACAAGGAATAGCTGATGAACTGAATGAACATATTGAATTCTATCAGCTTGATACCCCGTTAAAGAGAACCCATTTTTTCGCACAAATTCTACAGGAAACAGGGCCGGACCTGAATGTAATTGAAGGCGGTGTCTGGAGTGTTAGTGCTATAAAAACTTTTCGGGGGGGCAGAACTCGTCGCTATCCTGATGGGCGTCTTTATGCAGATGTCCATGGATATGTTACAAAAACAGAAAGACCACGTAGATATATTAAAAGCGATGGCAACGATGTTACCATTGACGATCAAATTGCCATTGTTAATACAATATATGGTAATAGAACTGAGCTCGGTAATGGTTCCTATAGCTCTAATGATGGATGGAACTATAGAGGAAGAGGCCTGAAGCAAGTTACAGGAAAAAGTAACTATACAAGTTTTAATGACTGGCATAAAAGCAATCAGTCGAAATGGCCTAATGATATAATTAATGCTCTTGATGATTTTGAAATATTATCCCAAATGAAGTTTGCTACAAGGTCAGCAGCATGGTTTTGGATAAGTAATAGTAGTAATGCAAATCCTGATTCACGTGCAAAATGCTTTGATTATGCAAATGAAGCCAGCGATGCAGCAGTGGATAGAATTACTAACATCATAAATCTTAATACAGACTCCAGACAAAAAAGAAAAAATAACTTCTGGCGCTTATGGAATGAGGAGGTTCTCCATGACCAATAAATATATATTAATCCCCCTTGCCATTTTCTCATCGCATTCTTATGCGGGCGAGTATATTTTAGGCTCTCTGTGTGGCAGCCAAGAGCAAGTATATGCGTCATGTACACTTAAAAATAAAAAAATAGTTTCATTTTGCGGTGTCCCTGTAGGCGATAAAAACAAAGATATGATATTGGTTCAATATAGATACGGCACACCTAAAAAGATAGAGTTAAAATATCCTGAAGAGGCAATGAGCCCAGAGGGAATTTTTTTTAAAATTGATAGCTCATGTGGTGTTATTGGTGGGCCAGATGAGAAGAATAAAATGTGTGGTAAGGAGGGAATTAAACGTGCTGTTGCTTTAACATTTTATTCTGGATTGTTCAGATATTCATTTTTCTATCAAGGAAATTTTAATGACCATACTTTAGAATCAGAAAAAATGGGGCTAAAAGTTGACAGAAAAGAGCGTAACGAATATAAAAAAATGTTTTCTCTCAACTTTGTGATGAAAACCATAGCGAAACATTTAATGTCGATTCAGACATATTTGAAGAATTTAAGATAAATTGACATGAATTTTATTTCTTAAGGCAAAAAGGGAGAGGCTTTTATATTGTAGATTAAGCTCTTCTCTCCGAATATCTGGGCTTTAGATGTGATGGAGGTCACGCTATGGCTGCGGAATTGGCTGAGAGCATCTGTGCTTTTTGGCAAGCTAGAGGCGTATTCCAAGTGACAGAAAGTCTATTCGGATCTCCGACAGAAAACCACCTGAGAGGCAAGGATAATAGCCAAGGAAGGCGCTGCATTAATTTGTGTCAATCAGATTGTTTTTTAGCATATCAGCTCTTTTAAAAAATAGCATATTAGGAAAATATAGAAAGAGGCGGCCTATCTAAGTCGCTTCTCTTATTTTATCGGTGGTTCCCCAGTAAGTCTATGCGGTGGAAAAAATATGGAACACCCAAGTTTTTCCCCTGCTAGATGCTTACCCATTTAATCATTATAAGACTGGTGAAAACTGGTATGGACGGCTTTTTCGAGATTGGCGAATTTATGTAGAGCAGCGTATTATAATTCTAAATAAACTTAAATGAATAAGTATTTGGTCTTGTTTTTACTCTGCTGTCTTAAATTTGTCGTGCTGAATATATTGGCGTAGACTATCGATGCTTTGTTAGTCCCAATGATAAAATTAAAATGCGAATGATGTGGGCCTCCACTATAGGTTGGGTTGGAGGATATGTTCAATATGGGAAAAACAAAGATAAAATAACTATAGTCCAAGTTAATTATAAAGAAGAGATGAATGATGAAGGTCGACCATATGCTGTTAATATTGACTGGATTGAAATAGTTGATGGCAAGGTAAATGGGCTGTATCACTTTGATTATCAAGGCGCTAACTTTGGCAATGTTTTTATATAAATGCTAAAGGAAAGAAATTTTATTTTTCTCAGGCATTAGAAAATTATGAGAACTGTTTTTGATTACGGTGGTTGTGAAATACTGGGGCGTCTTATTCATCGAGTGTACAGTTCTAGTTATCACCTGACGGCGTTGTTGCCCAAATCAACCATCAAGTCATCACTTCCCCAGCTCCGGGTGACCGCTACACTCTGGGTTTTCTGACTGGCAGGTCCAGGGTATTCAGTTTGTTTATGGCGATTACATACGCTATGACTTCTCCCACTTGGCTGTTGTAGTTACGCAGACTAATTTTCACCGCCAGCAACTGCTTGAACCGATATTGCCCAGCAGGTATTGATAATAGTGAGTGCAAATTTGTGAGGTTATAATGAGGAAGTATGGTTTTTTCATTTTAAATTTAATTTTTCCCACTTTGTTTGTGAATGCGGCTGATATTATTCAAGGGCCCTATAGAATAAGTAATGATACAGCGAGCGTTAAAATTGAGAAAAATAATGACATAAACTGCCAGTTATCTATGGTTATATATGATAAATCATCACATTATGAGTTGGATAAAATATGTGAGAACGGCGATTACCCGAATCTCAGGAGCATTTTTTTCTTTACTCTGAAAGGTGTTAATCATATAGGGACTATAGTTTCATGGCATAATAAGCACCAGGCAGAAGGGATTGATGAGACAAATTTTGAAGTTAAGATTTATAAAAAGAACGCTGGTGGAGAATATACTGTTGATAAGGCAAAGACTTTGGATCCAGTTTTAAGTGGAACAGAGGATGGAGCCGGTGATGGAACATATAAGTTTAACAATGCAATATCGGTAAAGAAATATATGAAAGAAAGATATGGTTAAGAGGTTGGCAAGGTGCGATAGACATCCAGTGAGAATATGAGGTGCACACCTTTTTCATAGCTGTTTAGCTGCATGTTAAAGAGTATTGCTGGCAGTTGGTAAGCTGGTAGTAGCATGCACAAATATAGTTACCACCTGACACCGGTCTCAAACCGGTGTCTTGCTTACACCACTCTAAGAGCGCACCTTCTTCGGAACCAATTTCAGAGCCTTCTTGAGCATGCAATAAGGGGACCTGTCCCTCCATCATTAGGCCCTGACAAGACCACTGCTTGTTGTAGTGTTCTAGGTAGCTGTCCAGACCTGTATGCATCTGCTCCACGGGTTCGTCCGGGCAGTGATCATCGAGTAGGGGTCGATGTAGCCGCGCGATAAAGCTGTTGCTTACCTTGGTTTTCCGGTGGCGAATCCCTTTCAGACGCAGGAACAGCTCGTAAGGATGATAGTAAGGGCACCGATAGAACTTACGAGACACTATAAAACTGCGCCTATGAACTTCGAAGAGCAGCTGTGTGTTTCAGCATGGATGGGGTCACTGGCTGCTTGCTGCGGTAGCGTCGTCCTCAGGTGTGTTGGTTGTAGCAACCCAAACAGCTTGCAGGTACACCTCACCAATCCTCTTAAGCGAATAAGCGAAGGTATCGACCGCTATCCGCTCTCCGGTGTAGTGAACCTCAATATGGTGTTCTCTGAACTCGGACTGAAGCGTTCGAGCAGGCGAATTTGCTCATCATTGAGCACAATCGTTTGTTCTTGGTGATTTTTCTCGAGGCGCAACAAGCGGTCGCGTTTGGAATGCAGGTCGTGACGTTGTCATACGCCACGCACACCACCCGTACCGACACTGATGCCTTAAAGACATTCTGCAGGCAACTATCAGGACGCAAGAAGAGAGGGGTATTTTTACTGGATTTAAATAGATAGGATTGAATGTTTTCTGAAAGGCGATAATGGGGTGGCTGATGGGGCTCGAACCCACGACAACCGGAATCACAATCCGGGACTCTACCAACTGAGCTACAGCCACCACTGAAAATATCCATTAATGCCCGCATCGGAGAGATGCATATCATCAATGGCGCGCCCTGCAGGATTCGAACCTGCGACCCACGGCTTAGAAGGCCGTTGCTCTATCCGACTGAGCTAAGGGCGCATTGCCTCGACAAGCCTGGCGGCATGTCGAAAAACCTGGTCGGTGATAAAGGATTCGAACCTTTGACCCTCTGGTCCCAAACCAGATGCGCTACCGGGCTGCGCTAATCACCGAAAATCTCGTCTCCAGCATAGCGACAGCTGCTGTACTGGGCAACGGGCCGGCATCATACCCAAGCGGGAAAGCCAGCGTCAACGAATTTTTCCGCCAATGAATTCAAATGCCTACTTATTGCCCTCCATGCGAGAGCCGCTAACACCCGTGGCAAAAAAATGCGACAATGCGCGGCAGTTGAACACATGGTGAGTGAAGAACGATGTCTGCCAAAATCATTGATGGAAAACAGGTTGCGCAAACGATTCGCAATCAGGTCGCAGCGCAAGTCCAACAGCGGTTGGCACAAGGAAAACGGGCGCCGGGCTTGGCGGTGATCTTGGTCGGGGTAGATCCTGCCTCTCAGGTCTATGTCGGCAGCAAGCGGCGTGCCTGTGAAGAGGTGGGCTTTATCTCCCGCTCTTACGATCTGGATGCGACGGCAAGCCAGGAAGAGTTGCTGGCACTGATCGATAAACTGAATGAAGACGCAGACGTTGACGGTATTCTGGTGCAGCTCCCCTTGCCGGCTCACTGCGATACGACTCAGGTATTGGAGCGTATTCGCCCCGACAAGGATGTGGATGGTTTCCACCCCTACAACGTGGGTCGGCTGGCACAGCGAATTCCGGCACTGCGCCCCTGCACGCCCAAAGGTATCATGACCCTGATTGAAACGACCGGGGTCAAGACACACGGCTTGCATGCGGTGGTGGTCGGTGCGTCCAACATCGTTGGCCGGCCGATGACACTGGAGCTGCTGTTGGCCGGTTGCACTACCACTACCTGCCACCGTTTCACCCAGGATCTGGAAGAGCAGGTTCGCCGTGCCGATCTGCTGGTGGTCGCCGTTGGCAAACCCAATTTCATCCCGGGTGAGTGGGTCAAGCCGGGGGCACTGGTGATCGACGTGGGTATCAACCGGTTGGCGGATGGCTCTTTGGTCGGTGACGTGGAGTTTGAAACAGCCCGTAACCACGCATCCTTCATCACGCCCGTACCGGGTGGGGTGGGCCCCATGACGGTCGCCAGCCTGATGGAAAACACCCTGAGCGCCTGTCAGAACTATCACGACAACGCAAAATGATCTTTGCCTGACCCGTCAGGAGAATTCGCTTCTCCTCTGGCTCGCAGCAATAAAAAAACCGGCAAGCCGCAAGGTTGCCGGTTTTTTTATTTATCCAGTTCGACTCTTACATGTTCTGTGCTTCGTTTGGCACAATGACAGAGGCATGATTGCCTTTCGGCCCCTGCTGCAGTTCGAAGTTGACTGCTTGACCTGCTTTCAACGTCTTGTAGCCTTCCATTTGTATCGTGGAGTAGTGGGCGAAAATATCTTCACCACCTCCTTCCGGACAGATAAACCCAAATCCTTTTGCGTTGTTAAACCACTTGACTGTTCCGGTTGCCATACATCTACATCCTTTTATTGATTACCTTGAAGTCGTTGAGTAACCTGCGCCAGCCCTTTATAACTAGTAACATAGCCCATAGCAGACGGGCGCCGATTAGCAAGTAACCAATCTAGTCTAACTTTTGAGCGAGTCAAGGAGTTGTTAACAACTGATGTGATCTGGTTAACAAGTCTATTGACCAATCTTGTGTTAGGCGGTAGTAATCTAGAGGTACCAAAGCGCGACTATGAGCAAGCAGAAAGAACTCTTTGCTAATGAAGAGATTGCAGAGGCAGAGAAAACCAAGCTGCAACCGCCACCCATGTACAAGGTCGTTCTGAACAACGACGACTACACACCGATGGAGTTCGTGGTGGAGGTGCTGCAAAAGTTCTTTGGTATGGATTTGGACAAGGCCACTCAGGTGATGCTGAGCGTGCATTATAGTGGTAAGGGAGTCTGTGGCACATTCACCGCCGAGATTGCCGAAACTAAAGTGGTCCAGGTCAACACCTATGCACGTAACAACGAACATCCACTGCTCTGTACCATGGAAAAGGCTTGAATCTGATGACTTGATGGCGATGACGACACCACATTGTTGCTGTACTAGGGGAGGTGCCTATGTTGAATAAAGATCTAGAAAAGACGCTGAACGAGGCTTTCAAACTGGCCCGTGACGAGCGCCACGAATTCATGACCGTCGAGCACCTGTTGTTAGCCCTGCTGGATAACAGCTCAGCCAATGAGGCGCTGAGTTCTTGTGGTGCTGACGTGGAGCAGATGCGCAAAGAGATCAGCGCATTCATCAGTCAAACAACCCCGCTTATCCCCCGTGATGATGAAGACCGCGAGACCCAGCCCACACTGGGCTTCCAGCGCGTGCTGCAACGCGCCGTGTTCCACGTTCAGTCCTCCGGCAACACCGAGGTCAGTGGAGCCAACGTGCTGGTTGCCATCTTCAGCGAGCAGGAGTCCCAGGCTGCTTACTTTCTGAAAAAGGCCGAGATCAGCCGGCTGGATGTGGTCAACTTCCTCTCCCATGGAGTACGCAAAGACAGCAAACCGGACAACAGCAGCAACAACGTCGAGTCTGACGATGAGGTCTCTGCTGCCCAGATTGAGAGCTTTGCCACCAACCTCAATCAGCTGGTACTGGAAGGGCGTATCGATCCGCTCATCGGGCGCGATCAGGAGCTCAACCGCACCATTCAGGTGCTCTGCCGCCGTCGCAAGAACAACCCCTTGCTGGTGGGCGAAGCGGGGGTGGGCAAGACAGCCATCGCTGAAGGGCTGGCCTACCGTATCGTCAAGGGTGATGTACCCGAGGTGATTGCGGGCAGTACCATCTACTCCCTGGATATGGGGTCGCTGCTGGCAGGGACCAAATATCGCGGTGACTTCGAGAAGCGCCTCAAGGTGCTGCTCAAGCAGATCGAGCGTCAGGAAGGGGCCATCCTCTTTATCGACGAGATCCACACCATCATTGGGGCAGGGGCTGCCTCCGGTGGTCAGCTGGATGCGGCCAACCTCATCAAGCCACTGCTCTCCAATGGCTTGCTGCGCTGCGTCGGCTCTACCACCTACCAGGAATACTCCCAGATCTTTGAAAAAGACCGCGCCCTGGCGCGTCGCTTCCAGAAGATCGACATCGTCGAGCCCAGCGTGGATGACACTACCCGCATCCTGATGGGCCTCAAGAGCCGCTATGAGGCGCACCACGGGGTACGTTACACCGTCAAGGCCATCCGTGCCGCGGTGGAGCTTTCCGCCAAGTACATCAATGACCGCCATCTGCCGGACAAGGCGATCGACGTGATCGACGAGGCCGGCGCGGGTCAACGCTTGCTGCCGGTGAGCAAGCGCAAGAAAGTGATCAATGTGCAGGAGATCGAAACCATCGTCGCCAAGATTGCCCGCATCCCGGAGAAATCAGTCTCCTCTTCCGACAAGGAAGTGCTGAAGAATCTGGAGCGCAATCTCAAGATGGTGGTCTTTGGCCAGGACAAGGCCATCGAGGTGCTGACAGACTCCATTCGCCTCTCCCGCTCAGGGCTAGGTAATGAGCGTCGCCCAGTGGGCTGCTTCCTGTTTGCCGGCCCGACCGGGGTAGGCAAGACCGAAGTCACCCAGCAGCTCGGCAAGGCGCTTGGCGTCGAGGTGCTGCGCTTTGATATGTCCGAGTACATGGAGCGCCACACCGTCTCTCGTCTGATCGGGGCGCCTCCCGGTTATGTGGGATTTGAGCAGGGGGGTCTGCTGACCGACTCTGTCCTCAAGCATCCGCACTCAGTGGTACTGCTGGACGAGATCGAAAAAGCGCATCCGGACGTGTTCAACCTGCTGCTGCAGGTGATGGACAACGGCACTCTGACTGACAACAACGGGCGCAAGGCGGATTTTCGCAACGTGATCCTGGTGATGACCACCAACGCAGGGGTACAGGAGACCCAGCGCAAGTCCATCGGCTTCCAGCAGCAGGATATGAGCCACGATGCCATGGCGGTGATCAACAAGACGTTCAGTCCGGAGTTTCGCAACCGGCTTGATCACATCATCTGGTTCAACCATCTGGACATGCAGATCATCCATCAGGTGGTCGACAAGTTCATCGTCGAGTTGCAGGTTCAGCTGGATGCGAAAGGGGTATCCCTTGAAGTGTCCGAGGGTGTCCGCCACTGGCTGGCCGAGAAAGGGTATGACAGGGCCATGGGGGCAAGACCCATGGGACGGGTCATCCAGGAACACCTCAAGAAACCCCTGGCCAACGAGATCCTGTTCGGGGCGCTGGTCGATGGGGGGGTTGTGAAGGTTGAGTTGATAAACGACAGCCTCAGCTTTGACTATCAGGTCAATGTTGAAGCCGTTTCCCACTAAGCATTGAACAGTTGAAAGACCACAAAAAACCCCAACCGAAAGGTTGGGGTTTTTTGCTGAATTCCTGGCTTAGCGAGAGCGGAAAACAATACGTCCCTTGGAGAGATCGTACGGAGTCAGAGCTACCGTTACTTTGTCTCCAGTCAGGATACGGATGTAGTTTTTGCGCATCTTGCCGGAAATATGAGCGATAACCACGTGACCATTTTCCAGTTCCACACGGAACATGGTATTGGGCAGGGTTTCGAGAATAGTGCCCTGCATCTCAATACTGTCTTCTTTAGCCATTGAATCCTCTTGATAAGCCACAACAAAAATCCGCTGGATCATGCCGGATTTAAGGCTATGTGTAAAGTTTACTCGGGCTTGCTGTCGATATTTTTCCATTCTCCCTGTATCAGGCGCTCATGAGGCAGGTACTGGCTCTTGTAATTCATCTTGCGGCACTCCTCCACCAGGTAGCCCAGATACAGCCAGCTGCGGCCGGTACGCCTGGCCAGTTCCAACTGGCTCAGAATGGCAAAGGTACCGAGTGAGCGGTCGGCATGGTCCGGATCGAAGAAGGTGTACATGGCACTGAGGGAGTGGGGCAGCAGATCCGTGGTGGCCACGCCGATCAGCCGATGGTTCTTGCGCATCTCGAGGTAGAGGGGAGGCATCCAGTCGCAGTGGAGAAACCCCTTGTACTGGGTGCGGCTGGGGGGATACATGCTGCCATCATGATGGCGTTCGCGAATGTAGCGTTCATAGAGCTGGTAGTATTCGGGCTTGTCGTCGTAGCTCAGCACCAGCTCGATATCCCGGTTGAGCTGACGGATCCGCTTCTGGCTGCGGCTGGGCACGAACCGTTCGCTGTGGATGCGCAGTGACTGGCAGGCATTGCAGGCCGGGCAGTGGGGGCGATAGATGTCGTTGCCACTGCGGCGGAAGCCGGCCGTCAGCAGGCGCTCGTAGCCGCTGGCGTTGAGCAGGCTGTGATCCATCAATACCAGCAGCTGTTCCTGTTCATGACCCAGATAGCTGCATTGATGCTTGGGGGTCAGTCCTACCTTGAGGATCACTTCTTCGGTCATAGTGTCATGCTCCCCGCCTGCCAGCAGCCGGCCGCCAGTGGTTGCCGACTCAGCTGGGTCAGCGTCGTCAGGAATTTGCTTCTCGGCCACTCCTCTATTCCCATGGTGGCCAGAAAGTCGTTCTGCATCTGGCAATCGATCAGGGCCCCGTCATGCCGGGCAAAGTGCTGGCAGAGGGCTACCATGGCCAGCTTGGCGCCGTTGTCGATGCGACTGAACATGGACTCGCCACAGAACACCCGGCCGAGGGAGAGGCCGTAGAGGCCGGCCTGCAGCCGGCCATCCTGCCAGATCTCGACGGAGTGGGCATGGCCAAGGCGGTGCAGTTGTCGATAGGCGTCGATCATGGGTGTGCTTATCCAGGTTCCACTGGCACTGCGACGGGGGGCGGCGCAGGCCGCTATCACCTCATTAAAGGCGCGATCGATGGAAATATCGAATGGGGTACGGTGGATAAATTTGCGCAGGCTGCGGCCGATGTGCAGTTGCGCCGGCTGCACTACGCCTCTGGGGTCGGGTGACCACCACAGTAGCGGCTGGTGGGGTTCGTTCCACGGGAAGATCCCCTTGTGGTAAGCTGCCAGCAAACGGGCGGGGGAGAGATCGCCACCGATCGCCAGCAGGCCGTTGGGTTCATCCAGGGCGTGCTCGGGGTCGGGAAACCAGCACAGCTCATCATCCAATTGGGTAAGATAGCGAGACATAAGGCAACGAGGTTCATAGATGAAGGCCATTATCCTGATAGTATCCAGCTTGTTCTGCTTTGTCACTGCGCCCGCCTGGGCCCAGGTCTACGAGCGCAATACCGCCAGGCCCGTGAATCAGGTGGTGTTTGGCCAGGTTGAAACGGTGCGCAACATCACCCAGCGTCAGATCATGGAATCCGAGCGTTCAGGCTGGAAAACCCTGGGCGGCGCCGTGCTGGGTGGTCTGCTTGGCAACCAGTTCGGTGGCGGCCATGGTCGGGAAATCGCCACTGCCGTCGGGGCTCTGGCGGGCGCCGCTGCGGTGCAGCAGTATCAATCCGGCGGCACAGTGGTGGAGAACAAGCTGGTGGAGCTGCTTATTCGCAATGAACAGAACGGACTGATCAACGTCATTCAGGATTACGATCCGGCCATGGTATTCATGAACGGCGACAAGGTGCGCATCCTCTATTTCGACGATGGCGTGCGGGTCGACAAGACCTACTGAGCAGGGTTGTGACATGAGGGGGATGGCAGGAGGGGAACCCGACGTGTGCCCTGGGAGGGGCTGCGGTCGGGCGGTACTACACGACGAGCATCCGGGATGGTGCGATCAGGCCGCTGAGCCTTGAGACACTATCTTGTCACGACCGGTGTTCTTGGCCTGATAGAGCAGGCGATCCGCTTCGCTCAATGCCTCGTCCATGGAGACGCGCCCGACCTGAATCACCCCGAAACTGGCGCGAACGAACAGCGGCGTTTCCCGTGACAGCGGTTGCTGGCGCATCTGCTGGCGCAACCCTTCCAGCCGCTTGAGCAGCACGGGCACGGTGCAGTGAGGCACCATCAGGGCAAACTCCTCGCCGCCAAAGCGGGCGATCATGGCATCGGGGAAGAACTGGGTGAGCAGACGGGTGAGGTGACACAACAGCTGATCGCCGATGGCGTGACCCCAGTGATCGTTGACCTGCTTGAAGTGATCCACATCGAGCACGCACAGTGCAAGCGGCGTCTCCTGGCGCTGGTGTTCCTCGAACCATTTCTGACCCTCGTTGAACCAGTAGCGCCGGTTGTAGAGCCCGGTCAGGTAGTCACGATTGGCCGACTCCTGGATGCTGTTGAACTGTTCCAGCGCCTCCAGATTGTGGCTGACCCGGCACTGCAGCTCTTCCGGCTCGAACGGCTGGTTGAGGAAGTCGTTGGCACCCTGTTTGAGGTAGCGGGCGGAGAGGCCGCGTTTGTCCGACACCGAGATCCCGATGATGGCGAGCTGCTGCTTGCTGTAGCGCTCGCGCAACATACGTACCAGGCTGATCCCGTCAATTTCTGGCATATAGTAGTCGACCAGCACCAGCCGGATGGCCGGGTTCTGTTCGAGCTGGGCCAGCGCTTCACGGGCATGGCTCGCCTCGTGCACCTGCAGCAGTTGCTTGCGCAGCTGGGCCATGGTGCGGTGGCGGGAGGTACGGGAATCATCGACCACCAGTACTTCGATACGCTGGTTGAGGTAGAGGCGATGGACCAGGCTGACGGCATACTGCAGGGAGTGACGTGAATCTTTCATCACGTAATCGAGCACCCCGGCCTCAAGCCAGGCTTCCCGTTTATCCTCGCTGATGTCGGCGGTGAGGATCACCACCGGCAGGCCGCGCTCCAGCAATACCTTGACCGCTTCTCCGCTGGGGGCATCCGGCAAGGTGAGATCCACCAGGGCAACCACATACTCTTCTCCCCGACAGTGTCGGGCCCCTTCCAGGGTTTCGAACGCATCGATTTCCAGCCCGGTTTGCTGGGCAATGGCCTGGATCAGCATGCGACGAATAGTCAGACTATCCTCGACAATCAATATTTTCTGTTTCATCCGGCTCCTTAAAGCAAAAAGGCATGCCTCGCGGCATGCCTTTTATATCCCTTGTGCTTATTGCGCGTCCAGATAACGCTCTGCATCGAGGGCGGCCATACAGCCGGTACCGGCGGAGGTGATGGCCTGACGGTAGGTGTGGTCAGCCACGTCACCGGCGGCAAAAACCCCTTCGATGCTGGTCTGGGTGGCAAAGCCGTCCAGGCCGCCACGCACCTTCAGATAGCCGTTCTGCATCTCCAGCTGGCCGTCGAAGATCTGGGTGTTGGGCTGGTGACCGATGGCGATGAATACCCCCATCAGCGGCAGATCCTGGGTGGTATCGTTCTGGGTGTTGCGCAGGCGCACACCGGTCACCCCCATGTCGTCACCCAGCACTTCGTCCAGGGTCTGGTGGGTGTGCAGCACGATATTGCCGCTGGCGACCTTGTCGTGCAGGCGCTTGATCAGGATCTTCTCGGCGCGGAACTCGTCGCGGCGATGGATCAGGTGCACCTTCTTGGCGATGTTGGCCAGATAGAGTGCCTCTTCCACGGCGGTGTTGCCACCGCCGACCACGGCCACTTCCTGGTTGCGATAGAAGAAGCCGTCACAGGTGGCGCAGGCGGAGACGCCACGGCCCTTGAAGGCCTCTTCGGAAGGCAGGCCCAGGTACTTGGCGGAGGCGCCGGTCGCGATGATCAGCGCATCACAGGTGTATTCGCCGTTGTCGCCCTTGAGGCGGAACGGACGCTGGGTCAGCTCCACTTCATTGATGTGATCGAACAGGATGCGGGTATCGAACTTCTCCGCATGCTCTTTCATGCGCTCCATCAGGGCCGGACCGGTCAGACCCTCGGGGTCACCGGGCCAGTTCTCCACTTCGGTGGTGGTAGTCAGCTGACCGCCTTGCTGCATGCCGGTGATGAGCAGCGGATTGAGGTTGGCACGGGCGGCGTAGACGGCCGCGGTGTAACCAGCCGGGCCGGAGCCCAGGATCAGCAGTTTGCTATGAGTGACTTGGCTCATGATGTGATTTCCGAGACGTGATGAGTTTGCGCGATTGTAGGTAATTCGTGATATGGGGTCAAAGGCCAGTGCGTCGATTGCATCAATCGGCCTCAAGGCCCTTCATGAAGGGGAAGCGCTCTCTTGTCACGGGTTGTCCCTGGCTGTCGTCATGGGCCCGGGCGAGCAATGCCTGGTGGCCCCACGGCCGACAACAAGAGGAGTGGGGCTCGTGCGTCCTGATTGCCGGCACAAGTGAACCAGACCCCGCTCACATGGAGACAAGCTCGCCAGGATTGACAGCTTCTGGCGCAATGGGGCCCGCCGTGGGCGGGACGTACATCTATAAGAAGGAGGGAAACACGAGAGGGCGGCTGCCGGCTTGGCGGCCCTGGCTAATGGTTGTGGTGACTCTGCCCTGGCTAAAAGCTCGGCGAGGCAGGACAAAATAGCAGCAGTGGCAGCGTGATAATCTGCATTGGCAAACTCATTGCCGCTTCCTGCGCCGCTTTGGGCGAAAACGGTATGGTTTCGTGCTGTTAGTTAACGTACACTGGCCAGAACCATGCCTAAGCGGTATTCATGGTTTTTTATTTCTTCAGGTACACCGATAATCATGCTATCCCTCGACTATCGATTGGTGTTTTGTGTTGCGCTCGTTTTCAGCAACATTTGCGCCTAGCATATTCAGGTATTGACAGGATTTGTGACCATAATTATAAAATGACTGGTGATTCTTACCAAAAAATAGCCAAAGGATGGAATAAATGATGGAAGCTAAGAGTCGGCTAAAGGATTTGGACAGGATTGACCGCAACATTCTGAATGAGCTGCAAAAGGATGGCAGAATTTCGAACGTTGAGTTGTCCAAACGTGTTGGCCTGAGTCCCACACCGTGTCTGGAACGGGTTCGTCGCCTCGAGCGACAAGGGTATATCGAAGGATATGCCGCCATTCTGAACCCTCATTATCTGGATGCGTCTCTGCTGGTATTCGTGGAAATCACCCTCAATCGCGGTGCCCCGGATGTATTTGAACAGTTCAACAAGGCTGTTCAGGTGCTCGAAGAGATCCAGGAGTGCCATCTGGTCTCCGGCGATTTCGACTATCTGCTCAAGACCCGAGTCAGCGACATGTCGGCCTACCGCCGCCTGCTGGGGGAAACCCTGCTGCGTCTGCCCGGCGTCAACGACACCCGCACCTACGTGGTGATGGAAGAGGTCAAACAGAGCAGTCGGCTGGTGATCAGCACCCGTTGAGTTGGGTTATGCTGTGGCTTGCCAGCCTTGCGACAAGTCACGACATTCAGAAACGAGCGGCCGGTCCGCTCGTTTCTTCTTATCGTGCCGGTTGTGAATACGGTCGGCACATCGGGCACTGGCTGACAACCGGTGGGCTTTTCAGGGATACTAGGCCCCCTTATCCCCCTGCATTACATGTTTTCAGAAAGGAGCCGGAGTTTGGCCGATAAAAAGCTGTTTACTCCTTTATCAGGTACACAACGGATCTTCGAAGCCGTCTTGATCGCCATCACCCTGATGGCTGCCTATCTCTTGCTTGCCCTGTTGTCCTACCACCCCGCCGATCCCGGTTGGTCCCAGACCTCCTGGCAAGGGGAGGTGAAGAACCTCGCCGGCAGCGCGGGGGCCTGGCTCGCCGATATCACCATGTTTACCTTCGGGGCTTTCTCCTACCTGGTGCCCCCCCTGGTCGTGCTGCTTGGCTGGAGCCTGTTCTGGCGCCCGAGCCGCTTGCTCGATGTGGACTACCTCACCCTGTCGGTGCGCATCGTCGGTTTCATCCTGACCGTGCTCGGTATGTCCGCCATCGCCAGCATGAACTTCAATGACCTGCAGAATTTCTCCGCCGGCGGCCTGGTGGGGGACGTCATCTCCTCCGCCGTGGTGCCGCTGTTTGGCGGCGTTGGGGCCAACCTGCTGCTGCTCTGCTTCGTGGCCACCGGCATCACCCTGTTTACCGGCTGGTCCTGGTTGACCATCGTCGAGCGGATCGGCGCCGCTTGCACCGGTTCGGTCAGCGCCGTTTATCACTTTCCTGCCACCCTGGGCCGCTGGCTCACCGGTGGCTGGCGCCAGCCCCGTTACGAGGGGCCGGATCCCCTGCTGGAAGGGGGCGTGGGTGCCATCGAGCTGGGTGACGACGAGGAGGATGAGCCGCACACCGGCTGGACCCGTCGTCCCAAGGAGAAGGCGGCCGCCAAGGGCCAGAAGGCCAAGTCCGAGGAGTGGCTGCCCGAGCTCGACGAGGATACCTTCCAGTTCGATCCGCAGTTTGACGACGACGATGATGAGCCTGCGCCGGTTACCCGCACCAAACGGGCCGCCGCAGCCGGCGCCCGTCGTCAGCCCGCGCTGGTGACGGCCGATGACGAGGACGATGATCTCGACTTGCCCTGGGCCGAAGGGGATGAGGAGGCGCCTGCACCGGCTGCCCCAACTCCTGGCAAGCCCAAGCGCCGCCTGCAACCAGGGCTGCCCCCCTTGCCGAGCATCGAGCTGCTGGACCGTCCGCCCGCCAAGACCCAGATGATGAGCAAGGACGAGCTGGAGCGCATGGGCCGGCTGGTGGAGGCGAAACTCGCCGACTACAACGTGCAGGCCAAGGTGGTGGGCGTCTATCCGGGCCCCGTCATCACCCGCTTCGAGCTGGATCTGGCGCCCGGCATGAAGGCGAGCAAGATCACCAACCTCTCCCGCGACTTGGCCCGTTCTTTGTCGGCCAGCAGCGTGCGGGTGGTGGAGGTGATCCCGGGCAAGACTTATGTGGGGATCGAGCTGCCCAACCGGGTGCGTCAGACCGTCTACCTGCGCGAGACCCTCGACTGCGAGGCGTTCTCGGGCAGCCGCAACCCGCTCACCATGGGCCTGGGTCAGGACATCGCCGGCGAACCCGTGGTGGTGAACCTGGCCAAGATGCCCCACCTGCTGGTGGCCGGTACCACCGGCTCCGGTAAGTCGGTGGGGGTGAACACCATGATCATCTCCATGCTCTACAAGTCGACGCCGGACGATCTGCGCTTCATCATGATCGACCCCAAGATGCTGGAGCTGTCGGTCTACGAAGGGATCCCTCATCTGCTGACCGAGGTGGTGACCGACATGAAGGACGCCGCCAACGCCCTGCGCTGGTGCGTGGGCGAGATGGAGCGTCGCTACAAGCTGATGTCGGCGGTCGGGGTGCGCAACCTCAAGGGCTACAACGACAAGGTGCTGGCGGCCATCGAGGAAGGGGAACCCCTGCTGGATCCGCTGTGGCGTCCGGGCGATTCCATGGACCAGATGCCGCCTGAGCTGGAAAAACTGCCCCACATCGTGGTGGTGGTGGACGAGTTTGCCGACATGATGATGATCGTCGGCAAGAAGGTGGAGGAGCTCATCGCCCGTATCGCCCAGAAGGCGCGGGCAGCCGGTATTCACCTGATCCTGGCGACCCAGCGTCCGTCGGTGGATGTCATTACCGGTCTCATCAAGGCCAACATCCCGACCCGTATCTCGTTCCAGGTGTCGAGCAAGATCGACTCCCGTACCATCATCGATCAGGGCGGCGCCGAATCCCTGCTCGGCATGGGCGACATGCTCTACATGCCGGCCGGTACTTCCAACCCGACCCGGGTGCACGGCGCCTTTGTCGATGACCACGAGGTACACAAGGTGGTTGCGGACTGGAAACTGCGCGGCGAGCCGAACTATATCGAGGAGATCCTCTCCGGTGAATCCGGCGGCGAGGGCGGCAGCGGCGAATATGGCGGTGGTGACGACGAAGAGCTCGACCCCCTGTTCGACGAGGCGGTGGCCTTCGTGGTGGAGTCGCGCCGCGGTTCCACCTCCAGCGTGCAGCGCAAGTTCAAGATTGGTTACAACCGGGCGGCCCGTCTCATCGAGCAGATGGAAAACCAGGGCATCGTCAGCGCCCCGGGCGGCAATGGTCAGCGCGACGTGCTGGCCCCGCCGCCGGTGCGGGACTAAGGCTCACCCCTCTATCATCCTGGCCATGCCCTCTGCGGGCGTGGCCTTTTATCGAGATAGCCGTTATGAAAAGCGTGATGAAAAAACAACTGTTGATGGGCACAGTGCTGCTGGTGGCCAGCAGCCAGGCGTGGGCCGATGCGGCCAGCGATCTCAAGCAGAAATTGGCGGGAGTGAGCCTCTTCTCCGCCAAGTTCGCCCAGGTGGTCTATGACAGCAAGGGGAAGGAGCTGCAGCGTGCCGGCGGTACCCTGCTGGTGCAGCGTCCCAACCGGTTCAACTGGCACACCACCACGCCGGACGAGAGCCTGATCGTGGCCGATGGCAAGGATGTCTGGATCTACGATCCCTTCGTCGAGCAGGTCACCGCGCTCAAGATGAAGGATGCGGTGCTCAACACCCCCTTCGTGCTGATCGCCGGCAACGACGATTCGCTCTGGAAGAACTACGACGTGACCCAGCAGGGGGATGTCTACACAGTCACCAGCCGCAACCAGGACGAGTTGATCGCCTCCTTTCGCATCACCTTCGACCGTCAGAACAACATCAACCGCTTCGACGTGAAAGAGGCCCAGGGGCAGTGGAGCGAGTTCACCCTGAGCAACTTCAACCGCAAGCCGGCGCTCAAGGGCAACGAATTTGTCTTCAAGACGCCTGCGGGGGTCGCACTGGACGATCAGCGCTGATGCGCAAGCAGGCGCTGGCTTTATTGGCAGGCCGCCCGGCAACGGCGGCCTGCACCCTTCCTGACGGTCAATGCAGATGAGCAATTTATCGCTGGATTTCTCGTCGGACTTTCGTCCGCTGGCGGCCCGGATGCGGCCGCAAACCCTCGAGCAGTACATAGGTCAGCAACATATCCTCGGGCCCGACAAACCGCTGCGCAAGGCGATCCTGGCGGGCCACTGTCACTCCATGATCCTGTGGGGCCCTCCCGGTACCGGCAAGACCACGCTGGCAGAACTGGTTGCCCACTACTGCCAGGCCGAGGTGGAGCGGCTCTCGGCGGTGACCTCCGGCATCAAGGAGATCCGCGCCGCCATCGACAAGGCCAAGGAGAACAGCTGGCGCGGGGTGCGCACCATCCTCTTCGTGGACGAGGTGCACCGCTTCAACAAGAGCCAGCAGGATGTGTTCCTGCCCCACATCGAAGACGGCACCATCACCTTCATCGGCGCCACCACCGAGAACCCCTCGTTCGAACTGAACAACGCGCTGCTCTCCCGGGCCCGGGTCTATCTGCTCAAACGGCTGGAGGAGCTGGATATCCTCGCCATGATCGATCAGGCGATGCAGGACCCCCGTGGCCTCAACGACCCGAGCCTCGCCTTCGCCCCCGGGGTGAAGGAGGCGCTGGCGAAAGCCGTGGATGGGGACGGGCGCAAGTCCCTCAACTATCTGGAGCTGTTGGCCGACATGGCCGAAACCGACAGTACCGGGGCGCGGGTGATCGACAGCACATTGCTCGCCGCCGTGGTGGGGGAGCACGTGGCCCGTTTCGACAAGGGCGGCGATCACTTCTACGACCTCATCTCGGCGGTGCACAAGTCCATTCGCGGCTCGGCACCGGATGCGGCGCTCTACTGGTATGCCCGCATGGTGAGCGCCGGTTGCGATCCGCTCTATATTGCGCGCCGGCTGCTGGCGATAGCCTCGGAAGACGTGGGCAACGCCGATCCCCGTGCCATGCAGGTGGCGCTCTCGGCCTGGGATTGCTTCCATCGCATCGGCCCGGCGGAAGGGGAGCGGGCCATCGCCCAGGCGATCGTCTATCTCGCCTGCGCCCCCAAGAGCAATGCGGTCTATACCGCCTGGAAGGCGGCGCTTCATGATGCCAAAAACCTGCCGGACTTCGAGGTGCCGCCGCACCTGCGCAACGCGCCGACCAGGCTGATGAGCGAGCTGGGCTATGGCGCCGAGTACCGTTACGCCCACGACGAGCCCGGTGCTTATGCCGCCGGCGAGCAGTACTTCCCGCCTGAGCTGGCTGGCAAGCAGTACTATCAGCCCACCGATCGCGGCCTTGAGAAGCAGATCGGCCAGAAGCTCGACTACCTGCACGAACTGGACAAGCAGAGCCCGCGCCAGCGGGAGAAATAATCGGCCGGGGCAGGGGAGTGACCGCGCCTCTGCCTGACCAATTCGGGCCGATTGCACGTTAATTGGTCAGCCGATTTGATCCAGGTCGTCATCCCCCGGAAAACAGGGCAAAACGGGCACAATAGTCCCTGTTCGGGCGGGGGGGCGGTCTGATACACTGCCCCTCTGACCCCGCTTGTCTTGGCCTGGTGCCATCTTCTTGATTTCGAAGGCTTGCTCTTGTTGGCCCGATGCAAAAAGACGACAGGGGTGTGCCAACCGATGTTAACTTCCGGATCTGTTTCCCAGCCCGTCATGATGACTCAGGCCCAGATCCCATTTTAAAAAAGTAGGTAAACCATGCTGGATCCCAAATATCTGCGCAGCGACATCGACGATGCCGCCGCTCGTCTGGCGACACGTGGCTACGCTCTGGACGTAGCGGCTGTCAATGCTCTGGAAGAGAAACGCAAGGATCTGCAGTCCCGTACCCAGGAGCTGCAGGCCGAGCGCAACGCCCGCTCCAAATCCATCGGTGAGGCTGCCCGTCGCGGCGAAGATGTTGCCCCGCTCAAGGCCATCGTTTCCAAGATCAACGAAGAGCTCGAGACCAGCAAGGTCGAGCTGGATGCCCTGCTGGCCGAGCTGAAGACCATCGCCGACGCCATCCCCAACCTGCCGAGCGACACCACTCCGGTCGGTCGTGACGAGAACGACAACGTGGAAGTGCGTCGCTGGGGTACCCCGCGCGAGTTCAGTTTCCAGGTGCGCGATCACATCGATCTGGGTGAAGCGGCCAAGGGCGTTGACTTCAAGAACGGCGTCAAGCTCTCTGGTTCCCGTTTCGTGGTGATGAAGGGCCAGATCGCCCGCCTGCACCGCGCCCTGGCCCAGTTCATGCTGGACCTGCACACCCTGCAGCACGGTTACACCGAGTGCTACGTGCCCTACCTGGTCAACCCGGACAGCCTGTACGGCACCGGTCAGCTGCCCAAGTTCTCTCAGGATCTCTTCAATACCGGCATCGAAGGGGAAGGGGAAGAAGAGGGCAAGGTACGCAAGTTCTCCCTGATCCCGACCTCCGAAGTGCCGCTCACCAACATGGCCCGCGACGAGATCTTCGACGAGCAGGAACTGCCCATCAAGATGACCGCCCACAGCCCCTGCTTCCGCTCCGAAGCGGGCTCCTACGGCCGTGACACCCGCGGTCTCATCCGCATGCACCAGTTCGACAAGGTCGAGATGGTACAGCTGGTGCACCCGGAAAAATCCTGGGACGCGCTGGAAGAGATGGTGGGTCACGCCGAGAAGGTACTGCAACTGCTGGAACTGCCGTATCGCGTGATGGCACTCTCTACCGGTGACATGGGCTTCTGCGCTGCCAAGACCTACGATCTGGAAGTGTGGCTGCCGGCCCAGAACACCTATCGCGAGATCTCCTCCGTCTCCAACTGCACCGACTTCCAGGCACGCCGCATGCAGGCTCGCGTGCGCATCGACGGCAAGCCGCAGCTGCTGCACACCCTGAACGGCTCTGGCCTGGCGGTGGGTCGCACCCTGGTGGCGGTGCTGGAGAACTACCAGCAGGAAGATGGCCGCATCGCCATCCCGGCTGCGCTGCAATCCTACATGGGCGGCCTGACCCACATCGGGTAAGCGCTCATTGCAGACGACAACGCCATGGCATGCCATGGCGTTGTGCATTCTGGCGCCGGTCAACCGTTTTAATCGTGAATAAATCTGCGTTGCCAGCGCCTCTTTGAACATGTAACACAATTTTATCAAGCATTGCGCAATCGTTTTTGTTAGACTGCGCCGCAATTTCGCAGGACATCTTTTTCTATGGTCTGGATTGATTACGCCATCATCGGCATCGTCGGTTTCTCTGCTCTCATCAGCCTGGTGCGCGGCTTCGTCAAGGAGGCCATGTCTCTTGTCACCTGGTTCGTCGCCTTCTTCATCGCCAGCCATTTCTATCCCGATCTAGCCGTCTATTTCACCTCGTTCAGCGATCCCCTGGTGCGCAATGGCCTGGCCATCGCCGCCCTGTTCGTGGCGACCCTGATCCTGGGCAGCGTGGTCAACTACGTGGTGGGCCTGCTGGTAGACAAGACGGGGCTGTCCGGCACCGACCGGGTGCTCGGCATCTGTTTTGGCGCAATTCGCGGGGTACTGATCGTCAGTGCCCTGCTTTTTTTCATGGATACCTTCACCAGCCTCTCCCAGAGCGACTGGTGGGTGGCATCCAAGCTGGTGCCCGAGTTCAAGCCGGTCATCCAGTGGTTCTTCGGGTTCATGCTGAACTCGTCCAGTTTTCTTAAACAGGTATAGTGACTTCGAGGTAGCAAAGACATGTGTGGTATTGTCGGTATAGTTGGCACCACCCCCGTCAATCAGGCCCTCTACGACGCCTTGACGGTGTTGCAGCACAGGGGACAGGATGCCGCCGGGATCGTGACCATTGACAGTGGAAACTTCCGGCAACGCAAGGCCAACGGCCTGGTGAAGGACGTGTTTGAAGTGCGTCACATGCAGCGCCTGAAAGGGCATATCGGCATAGGACATGTCAGATATCCCACCGCAGGCAGCTCCAGTGCCGCTGAAGCCCAGCCTTTTTACGTGAACTCTCCCTACGGCATGGTGCTGGCCCACAACGGCAACCTCACCAACGCCAAGGAGCTCAAGGAGCAGCAGTTCAAGGTGGCCCGCCGCCACATCAACACCACCTCGGATTCCGAAGTGCTGCTGAACGTGCTGGCCCACGAGCTGGATCGCTGCGACAAGATGGCCCTGCAACCGGAGGACATCTTCGCTGCGGTGCGCAAGGTGCATCAGCAGATCCGCGGTGCCTATGCGGTGGTCTCCCTGGTGATTGGCCATGGCCTCATCGGCTTTCGCGATCCCAACGGCATTCGCCCGCTGATCCTGGGTCGCCGGGTCGACGAGCAGGGGCAGGTGGAGTACATGCTCGCCTCCGAGAGCGTGGCGCTCGATGCCATCGGTTTCGAGACGGTGCGCGACATCGCCCCGGGCGAGGCCATCTACATCACCGAGCAGGGCCAGCTCTTCTCCGAGCAGTGTGCGGAGAACCCGCAGATGAGCTCCTGCATCTTCGAGTACGTCTACTTCGCTCGCCCTGATTCGTGCATCGACAAGGTGTCGGTCTATGCCGCCCGCCTCAACATGGGTCGCAAGCTGGGTCAGAAGATCGCCCGCGAGTGGGAAGATCTCGACGTGGACGTGGTCATCCCCATCCCCGAGACCTCCTGCGACGTGGCGCTGGAAATCGCCCACACCCTGGATCTGCCGTACCGTCAGGGCTTCGTGAAGAACCGCTACATCGGCCGTACCTTCATCATGCCGGGCCAGACCCAGCGCAAGAAGTCGGTGCGTCGCAAGCTCAACGCCATCAGCTCCGAGTTCAAGGGCAAGAAGGTGTTGCTGGTGGACGACAGCATAGTGCGCGGCACCACCTCCGAGCAGATCATCCAGATGGCCCGTGAAGCGGGGGCCGCCAAGGTCTACTTCGCCTCGGCGGCGCCGGAAATTCGCTTCCCCAACGTCTACGGCATCGACATGCCCACCGCCAACGAGCTGATCGCCCATGGCCGGGAAGTGGAAGAGGTGTGCAAACTGATTGGTGCCGATGGCCTCATCTTCCAGGATCTGGAAGATCTGGAAGCGGCGGTGCGGGAGATCAACCCCGAGCTGCGTCACTTCGAGACTTCGGTGTTCAACGGCCACTACGTCACTTCCGACGTGGATCAGTCCTACCTCGACCACCTCAACGCCATGCGCAGCGATGACAACAAGGCGGTGCGCGAGTGGCAGGAAGGCACCAGCAACCTGGAAATTTTTAACGAAGGCAGTTAAACGTTTTCCACGCTGAGGTGTTGCAACGAGATGGGGGCCAAGGCCCCCATTGTTGTTTCCGCTCGCCGAAAAGGGCCCTGCATCTGCTTGAAAAAGCAGCGTTTGTAGCCGCAGCTATGGGCAGTGGCGGCGGGATCCGCTAGCATGGGCCGCCGCCGTATCAACCCGACCAGACGAGAGTTCAGATGGATGACCTGCTAGCCCCCGTGCGCCAGTTTTTGCACTGCGAGACCCCGGATGCGTGGATCGAGATGGCGCGGGATCCCGCCCAGCTGCCGACCCTGCTCATCGATCACGCCAACTGTGAGAACAAGGCCGCACTCACCGCCCACAGCCTGGTGCGCCGCTACTGTCTGCCCAAGGGCAAGCGCCATCTGCTGCCCAAGCTGGAGTTCTATCGGGAGCTGGACGCCATTCCGGAGAAGGCCGAGATCTTGGGCAAGCGGACCATGGGAGAGACCGATCGCACCGTGTTCGAGGAGCTCTCTCGCAATCCGCTGCTGTTTCCCATGGTGCGGCTCATTCAGGAGGAGCTGCACCACTTCGAGCAGGTGCTGGAGATCATGCAGGCCCGCGACATCCCCTACGGCCCGGTGACCGCCTCCCGCTATGCGCGCAACCTGATGCAGCACGTGCGCACCCACGAGCCCGCCACCATAGTCGACAAGCTGATCATCGGCGCCTACATAGAGGCTCGCTCCTGCGAGCGTTTTGCCAAGCTGGCACCCCATCTGGACGAGGAACTGGGTCGCTTCTACGTCTCCCTGCTGCGCTCAGAGGCGCGCCACTATCAGGATTATCTGGCGCTGGCCGAGCAGTATGCGGGGGAGGACATCAGCGAGCGGGTAGCCTTCTTCGGCCAGGTGGAGGCGGAGCTGATCCGCTCGCCGGATCCGCAGTTCAGGTTCCATAGCGGTCTTCCTGTCAGATCTGACAGTTGTTGACGCGAAGGGGGCTGCCTACCATTGCAGCGTTCCTACTACGAGCGACGCATTTATTTTTGAGCGCAATTCCCGGCCCCTGAGCCGGGATTTTTTTGTCTCATTTTCGGGGCAGCGGAAAGGCGGGAAAGGGCCGGCGGCAGGCCGCCGGGCAGGGCTCAGCGGCGGTATTCGTTGTCGTAGTTCTGGATGAGGCGGCGGGTCACCTCGTGCTGGGGATCGGCGAACACCTTGAGGGTCTTGCCGCGCTCCACCACCCGCCCTTCGTGCATCACCAGCACTTCGTCGCTGATGTGGCTCACCACCCCCAGATCGTTGGCCACCAGCACATAGCTGAGCCCCATGGTCTCCTGCATCTCCAGCAGCAGGTTGATGATCTGCGAGCGCACCGAGATATCCAGGGTAGAGAGCGCCTCGTCGGCCACGACTATCTTGGGGTTGAGGATCAGCGCTCGCGCCAGCGCCACCCGTTGCTGCTGGCCGGCGGAGAGCATCTGCGGGTAGAAGAGGGCGTGATCCGCCAGCATGCCCACCATGCGCAGGGTCTGTATCACCTTGTCGCGGCGCTCCTCCTCGGTCATCTCGGTGTTGAGGCGCAGCGGCGTCTCCAGGATCTGGCCGACCCGGATCTTGCGATTGAGGGAGGAGTTGGGGTCCTGGAAGATCATCCGCAGCAGCTTGCAGCGGGTCTGATAGTCGCCGTGGATCATCGGCTGCCCCTCGATGGCGATCTCGCCACCGCTCGGCTCTATCATGCCCGCCAGAATGCGGGCCAGGGTGCTCTTGCCGGAGCCGGCCTCGCCGACGATGGCCAGGGTCTGGCCCACCTCGAGATCAAAGGAGAGCGGCTTGATGGCTTCCACCGCCCGGCGTCGAAACAGGCCGGTGCGGTTCTGATAGGTCTTGCACAGGCCCCGGACCTGCAGCAGAGAGGGTTCGATCACTGTCCTGACTCCTTGGTGACAGGGCTCGCTGTCACGCACTGATACGAAATTGACGTCACTTCTTGGGCTCTTCCATGTTCAGCGGGAAGTGGCAGCTGAACTGGTGCCCCTTGATCTTGCTCATCAGCGGTGTCTGCACGCACTGCTTCTGGGCGTAGGGGCAGCGGGGGCCGAGCCGGCAACCGATGGGCAGGTGCTGCAGCGGCGGAATGACGCCGGGCAGGGTCTCGAGGCGCGACTTGTGGCGCACCAGCTTGTCAAAGTCGGGGATCGACTTGAGCAGCGCATCGGTGTAGGGGTGGTGCGGGGTCTCCAGGATCTGCTCCCGGGTGCCCACCTCCACCATCTGGCCGCAATACATCACGTTGATGGTGTCGGTCAGGTTGGCGATGGCGGCGATGTCGTTGCTGATGATGAGGATGGTGGTGTTGCCCAGCTTGTTCATCTTGTCCAGCAGCCGCAGGATCTGCGAATGGGTGGTGGACTCCATGGCGCTGGTGGGCTCGTCCGCCACCAGCAGGCGCGGCTGGTTGGCAATCGCCATGGCGATCATCACCTTCTGGCACATGCCGTCCGACAGCTCGTGAGGGTAGGCCCGCATCACCTTGCGGTGATCCTTGACGCCGACCCGGTGCAGCAAGGCGATGGCCTTCTTCTTGCGCCACTGGAAGCGCTGCCAGAACTGTCCCTCGAACGAGTCGGTCGGGATCGCCTCTTCCAGCTGGGTGCCGATCTCCTCGGAGGGGTCGAGACAGCTGATGGGGTCTTGGAAGATCATGGCGATCTCGCGGCCCATGATGCGGCGCCGCTCGCGGGGCGCCATGGTCAGCAGGTCCATGTCGTTGAAGCGCATCCGGTCGGCGCGCACCGTCCAGTTGTCCTTCTGGATGCCGACGATCACCTTGGCCACCAGGCTCTTGCCGGAGCCGGATTCTCCCACCAGGCCGCGGATCTCCCCCTCGGCCAGGGTCAGGCTCACTTTGTCCACCGCCTTGACCTTGCCCTGCGGGGTGTCGATCTCGATGGTGAGGTTGCGTATGTCGAGCAGCGGCATCAGTCGTTCCCCTCTTTGAGTGCTTCGCGAATGCCTTCGCCAACCAGCGATGGGTTGACCTGCACGCCGTACAGGAATTGGCGGGGGACAAGGGTGAGCATGCCTATCTTGGGCACAGAGCGTTGCATCAGTCGTTCCCCTCTTTGAGTGCTTCGCGAATGCCTTCACCAACCAGGTTGGTGACCAGCACGCTGAACAGGATGGCCATGCCCGGCAGGGTCACGGTCCAGGGGGCGAGATAGATTAGATCGCTCGAGTCCGCCAGCATGGCGCCCCATTCCGGTTGCGGTGACTGGGCGCCGAGGCCGAGAAAACCCACCGCCGAGATGTCGAGGATGGCCGCCGACAGGGTGCGGGTGGTCTGGGCCACCAGGGTCTCGACTATGTTCGGCAAAATGGCGAGGCGCATGATGCGCAAGGGGGGCGAGCCGTCGAGCCGACTGGCGATGATGTACTCCTTCTGCATCTCGGTGTGGACCGCGTTGTAGGTGGCCCGGATGAAGGGAGGGATCAGCGCCAGGGTGATGGCGATCAGGGTGTTGAACAGACCCGGCCCCAGGATGGCGACCATGATGATGGCCAGCAGCAGGGAGGGGATGGAGAGCAGGGTATCGAGCAGGTGGTGCAGCACGCTCGACTTGAGCCCCTTGCTCATGCCGCCGAGGATGCCGATGGCGGTGCCCACCACCATGGCGATCACCACCACCAGCAGGGCGTTGCCAAAGGTGAGCCTGGCGCCGACTACCAGCCGGGAGAGGATGTCGCGCCCCAGATCGTCGGTGCCGAGGAAGTAGTCGATGTTGCCGCTGTTGGCCCAGGAGGGGGCCAGCAGCAGGCGGGAGCTGTGCTGCTCGTCGATGCCGTAGGGCACCACCAGCGGGCCAAGCAGGGTGATCAGCAGCAGGATCACGAAGCACCAGAGCCCTGCCATCGCCAGCGGATTGCGGCGATAGGAGGCCCAGGTCTGCTCCAGCGGCGAGAGGATCTTGAGCTCGGGGTAGAGGCTAGTCTTGTCTTGCATAGGATTCCTGGCTCCGGGTCATGCCATGAGCACGTTCAGTCTTGTTTTGCATAGAGTTCTTTGCGCCGCGCCGGGTAGATGATGGTGGTGAGCAGCTCAGTGCTGACGCTGATGAAGATGACGAAGCTGGCCACCACCAGGGTGGCGCCGCGGATGGCGGCGTAGTCCTGCAGGGCGATGCTGTTGATGAGCCAGCGGCCGATGCCGTGCCACTCGAACACCACCTCGGTGATCATGGCGGAGGTGAGCACGCTGCCCAGCTGCAGGCCCAGCAGCGGCAGCACCGGCGGCAGGGCGTTCTTGAGACCGTGGCGCCAGACGATCTGGCGACGGGAGAGGCCGCGGCTGGCCGCCGCCTTGATGTAGTTCTGCTTCATCACGTCGATGAGGGAGCTGCGCACGTGGCGGATCACCTCGGTGGTGGGCACCACCGCCAGCACCAGCGAGGGCAGGATCAGGTGGCGCAGGGCGTCGTGCAGGGCGGCTTGGCGCCAGGGCTCGTGGCTCATCAGCACGTCGATGAGGGCGATGCCGGTGATGGAGGGCACGTCATAGAGCAGGCTTATCTGGCCCGAGGCGGGCAGCCAGCCCAGCTCCAGCGAGAAGAACATCACCACCAGCAGCGCCAGCCAGAACACAGGCACCGCGTAACCGATGAGGCCGGCGGTCATGATGGTGAGATCGAGCGGCTTACCTTGGGAGAGGGCTGCCAGGGTGCCGAGCGGGATGCCCACCAGCAGCGAGATGGCGAAGGCCGCCCCGCAGAGGATCAGGGTGGCGGGGAAGTAGTGACGGATCTCGTCCAGCACCGGCAGGCCGGAGACGCTGGAGAGCCCCAGATCCCCGTCCAGAATGCGGCGCAGGAAGTCGGGGTAGCCGCTCCAGAAGCTGGCTTGCTGGCCGATGAGGCGCACGTCCAGCAGGTAGGCGACGAAGGTCAGCGCCAGCAGGGTGATGAGCAGCAGATTGATGCGACGCAGGATATAGAGAAACATGCTTACTCCCGATAGGCCTGGTTGAAGACGGTGCCGCCAAAGGGCATCAGGGAGAGCCCCTCGATGTCGCTGCGGCTGACCTGGGTACGCAGGGCATGGGCCAGCGGAATGAGCGGCATCTGTTCGTTGAGCAGGGTCTGGGCGTAATAGTAGTTGCGCAGCCGGAACGCCAGCTGGGGCGTGGTCACCGCGTCGTCCAGCAGCTGATCAAACGCCGGGCTGCACCAGCGGCTGTAGTTGTTGCCGCGCTCGACGGCGGCGCAGCTCAGCAGCTGGCGAAAGAAGTTGTCCGGGTCGGCGTTGTCGGCAATCCAGCCGCTGAGCAGACTGTCGTACTGACCCTGGGCGAGGCGGGCCTCGATGACCGGCCACTCCTGCTGCACGATCTTGAGCTTGATGCCGATCTTGGCCAGATCGCTTCGCATCAGCTGGGCGGTCTTGAGGGCATCCGGGTTGTAGGCGCGCGAGCCCGGCTGTACCAGCACCTGCATCTCGAAGCCTTGCGCCAGTCCCGCCTCCTTGAGCAGTTGGCGCGCCCGCTTGAGATCCGGCTGGCGCATCGGCAGGGAGGGGTTGTAACCCCAGGAGAGCGGCGGCAGCAGGCTGTTGGCGGGCTGGCCCGTCTCGAAATAGACCGCCTGCAGCAGGTTGTCGATGTTGATGGCGCTGGCGATGGCCTGGCGCACTTGCACCTTGTTGAACGGTGCCTTGCGGGTGTTGAGGGCGAGGAAGGCGACGTTCATGCCGGACTGTACCGCCAGGCTGAGGTCAGGATCCTTGTCGATCACCGACAGCTGGCTGGCGGAGGGGGTACTCATCACGTCGCACTCGCCGGTCAGCAGCTTGGCCAGCCGCTTGGAGGACTTGGGAGTGATGTCGTAGATGAGCTGCTCAATCTTGGCCTCGCCACCCCAGTAACCGGGGTGGCGCAGGTAGCGCACGTATTCGTTGTGGCGATACTCCTTGAAGCTGAACGGTCCTGTGCCCACCGGGCGGCTGTCGATGAGCCCCGGGGTGCCGGCTTTTTGCAACTGCTCGGCATACTCGGCGGAGAGCACGATGGCGTAGTCGCTGGCCAGGGTGGCGAGGAAGGAGGCATCCGGCCGGTTGAGCTCGAACACTACGTTATCGGCCCCCTTCCGGTAGACCCGCTTGATCAGCTGATCCAGCCCCAGGCTGTAGAAGTAGGGGTACTCGCCGCCGGACACCTCGTGATAGGGGTGCAGCTTGTCGAGCAGCCGCTGCCAGGTGAACACCACGTCGTCGGCGTTGAGGGGGCGGGAGGGGTTAAACCAGGGCGTGTGGTGAAAGGTCACCCCCTGGCGCAGGGTCAGGGTATAGGAGAGGCCATCCTCGCTCACCTGCCAGCGGGTGGCGAGTCCGCCTTCGAGCGCCAGGGTGTTGGGGTTCACCTCCAGCAGGCGGTCATAGAGGGGGCGCGAGCTGGCATCCAGGGTCACCCCCGAGTTGGAGACCTGGGGATTGAAGGTCTGGGGCGAGCCTTCCGCACAATAGATGAGTCCCGTTCTGGACGCGTCATCCTGTTTGTGACAACCGGTGAGCAGCACCAGCACACCAAGCAGCAGGGGTTTGAGCATTCTCATTGTCGAACCATGTTTTTATACGAAGTTGCCGGCGACGGGGCCGGCAAGGGGTGGGAGCCGCTCTGGCACGGGCTGCCCGGGTTATTAATCCGCATCGTTGTCACTGTCCAGCAGCTGGTATTTGCGCAGCATGCCGCGGAACTGGTGATAGCTCAGGGCCAGCAGTTGGGCGGCTTTGCGCTGATTATACTGGGATTGCTGCAACGCTTGCTTGAGTAAATTAATCTCGTAGCCCGCCACCGCCTGTTTGAGGTCCAGCGGCAGGGTGGCAGTGGCCGCAACGGGCGCCGATTGCGCCTCGCTCGGCGGCGCCGCGACGGTGTCGGTGCGAGCCAAGGGACGCCAGGGGGAATCGAACGGATTGAGCACCAGCTCGGCCAGCGGCAACTGGGGGTTGCCCTGGCGGTAGATGCTGCGCTCCACCACGTTTTTCAGCTCCCGCACGTTGCCGGGCCAGGGGTAGTCCAGCAGCAGCTGGGTCGCCTTGCGTGAGAAGCCGGCAAACAGCGGATAGCCGAGCTCCCGGGTCATGCCGTGGGCGAAGTGCTCCGCCAGCATCAGAATATCGTCACGTCGCTCCCGCAGGGGGGGCAGGGTGATGACGTCGAAGGCGAGCCGGTCGAGCAGGTCGTGGCGAAATTGCCCCTTGTCGGCCAGCGCCGGCAGATCCTCGTTGGTGGCGCACACCAGCCGCACATCCACCTTGAGGGCCTTGGCGCCGCCCACCCGCTCGAACTCGCCGTACTCGATGACCCGCAGCAGTTTTTCCTGCACCCGGGCGCTGGTGGTGGCCAGCTCGTCAAGGAAGAGCGTGCCGCCATCGGCCCGCTCGAAGCGACCCTGGTGACGTTTGGCGGCGCCGGTGAAGGAGCCCGCCTCGTGGCCGAACAGCTCGGTCTCCAGCAGGCTCTCGCTCAGGGTGGCGCAGTTGACGGTGACAAAGCTTTGATCCCAGCGCGCCGAGAGATAATGTAGGCGGTGGGCGATCAGCTCCTTGCCGGTACCCCGTTCGCCGATGATCAGCACGGGCTTGCGCAGCGGCGCCAGGCGGGAGGCCTGCTCAATGATCTCGAGAAATGCGTTGGATTCCCCCAACAGGCTTTCCGTGGCCGTGGTCATAGTCATCCCCGTGAGTCGGTGAAAGCTGGTCAATCTTACCAAAAGTTGGTGATTCTAATCATTACTTGTGTGGTGCCTCTTGAAATGCGATCGAGCAGCCCCATATAAATCAACAAGTTAAATTCTGTTCCAGATTGGCACACAAGTTGCCATTGTCAATGGAGAAACAACGTATGCCAACCACAGGAGTACAATCATGAGTATTTTTTCCCGCCTGGCCGACATCATCAATTCCAACCTGACGGCCCTGCTCGACAAAGCAGAAGATCCTCAGAAGATGGTGCGCCTGATCATCCAGGAGATGGAAGACGAATTGGTGAAGGAGCGCTCCAACCTGGCCCGCTTCCTCGCCAACCAGAAAGAGATCGGCCGCCAGGTCGCCCGCCATCAGGAGCGGGTCGCCGAGTGGCAGGGCAAGGCCGAGCTGGCCCTGAGCAAGGAGCGGGAAGACCTGGCCCGCGCGGCGCTTATCGAGAAGAAGAAGCAGGCCGAGCTGGCCGACTCCCTGTTGCGTGAGCAGCAGGCGGTGGACAGCGGCATCGAGAAGCTGGGGGAGGAGATCCGTCAACTGGAAGCCAAGCTGGAAGATGCCCGTGCCCGCCAGAAGGCGATGGCCATTCGCACCGAAGCGGCCAGCAGCCGTCTCAACGTGCAGAGCCAGGTGGCCCGTGGCGACAGCCAGGCGGTGGTGAGCAAGTTCGAACGCATGGAGCGCCGCATCGACGAGATGGAGGCCCGCGCCGATCTGGGGCAGTCCGACAAGGCGCTGGCCCAGCAGTTTGCCGAGCTGGAAGCCGACGATCAGATAAGCAAAGAGCTGGAAGCCATGCGCCAGAAGCTGGGCCAGAGCGACACCACGCCGAAACAGGGAGAATAACAGATGGAAGATCTGCTGGGTGTGTTGATGGTTCCCATGGTGGTCTTCATGGTAGTGGTGGCCCCCATCTGGCTGGTGCTGCACTACCGCGCCAAGGGGCGCATTGGCGCCGGTCTTGCCGATGGCGAGCGTGAACAGCTGCAGGGCTTGCTGGTGCGTGCCGAGAAGATGCAAGAGCGGGTGGGCGCTCTGGAGTCGATTCTGGATGCGGAAGTCCCGGGCTGGAGAAACAAGGTATGACACAGTGGAGCAAAGAGGGGCGCAACCTCTATCGTGACCCCCAGCGCGGCAAGATAGCCGGGGTCTGTGCCGGTCTGGCAGAGTACTTCGGGGTGGAGACCTGGATCGTGCGGTTGCTGGCCATCAGCGGCCTCATCTTCGCCGGTTTCATCACCTTCACCGCCTACGTCGCCGCCTGGTTTCTGCTCGACAAGAAGCCGGTCACCCTGTATGCCCAGGAGGATGCCGACTTTGCCGAGGTGCGGATGAAGGCGCGCAGCTGGCAGGCAGGCGTCACGCCTCATCAGGCCCTTGCCCGCATCGGCCAGGAGCTGGATGCGCTGGAGCCCAGGGTGCAGCGCATCGAGAAGCTGGTGACCTCCAAGGAGTTCACCCTGCAGCGGGAGTTTCGCAACTTGTAAGGCCTGAGCGGTACGATGGCCCCGCCGGCCTGGACTTGCCTCTGATGGCAGGGGAGGCGGGCGGGGATCATGACGAGGGTGGTGCTGCCTGCCACCCGCCACCCGCTTCGCCGGGCAGCTACGGGAGAACAGAACAAGCCTTGATACTCAATAAACTGGAACAGCAATTCAATCGCCTGCAGCACAAGGCAAGCGACGTGGTGAACCGGGTCCGGGATCGCCACATCCGGCTGGCGGTGACCGGCCTCTCTCGCAGCGGCAAGACCGCCTTCATCACGGCGCTGGTCAACCAGCTGGAACACGCGGCCATCGACGGCCGGCTGCCCCTGTGGGATGCCCTGCGCCAGGGGCGCATCCTCGGCGCTTGCCGGGTACCCCAGCAAAATGCCCACATTCCCACCTTCCCCTACGAGCGTGGCCTCGACTCTCTGTTTGGCGATCCGCCGGCCTGGCCCGAGCCGACCCGCGGGGTGGCCGAGGTACGCCTCGAAATTCGCTATCGCACCCGTCATCCGCTGCGCAAACACTTGGGGGAGATCTCTACCCTCTACGTGGATCTGGTGGACTACCCCGGGGAGTGGCTGCTCGACCTGCCGCTGCTTGAGATGAGCTACGAGCAGTGGAGCGAGCAGGTGCGCGAGCAGCTGCGCCGCCCCGAGCTGCAGACCCTGGCCGCCGGCTGGCTGGTACCCGCATGGCAGGCGGAGCAGGACTTCGAGGAGCGGCCGGTGGCCCAGCTCGCCGAGCGCTACACCGATTATCTGCACGCCTGCAAGCGTGAGCTGGGGCTGCACCTGATCCAGCCCGGCCGCTTCGTGCTGCCGGGGGAGTATGTCGGTGCCCCCATGCTGCAGTTTGTGCCCTGGGTGTGGGACAAACCTGCCGGCGAGCCCGCCGAGGGGACCCTCTACGCCACCCTCAAGCAGCGCTTCGAGCAGTACAAGCAGCATCTGGTGCAGGGTTTTTATGAGCAGCACTTCGCCGGTTTCGATCGCCAGATCGTGCTGGTGGATTGCCTGCAGCCCCTCAACGCCGGGGCGGCCAGCTTTGGCGACATGCAGCAGGCCATCGCCCGCATCATGGAGAGCTTTGCCTACGGCAAGAGCAACTGGTGGCGGCGGCTCTTCTCACCGCGCATCGACAAGCTGCTGTTCGTGGCGAGCAAGGCCGATCACGTCACCCCGGAGCAGCACGGCTCCATGGTCTCCCTGCTGCAACACCTGGTGCGCAGCGGCCGCGGCCAGGCCCGTTTTGAGGGGATTGCCACCGAGTGTCTGGCGCTGGCCGCCATCAAGGCGACCGAGGTGGGCAAGGGGGTGGCCGATGGCCGCGAGTTCCCCGCCATCCGTGGCACCAGCCTGAGCGGTGAATCGCTGCTGCTGTTTCCGGGCGAGGTGCCGTCCCATATTCCGCCTGCGCAGTGGTGGAACAATCAGGGTTTTGATTTTCAGGCATTTCGCCCGCTGCCCATGAGCGCCCATCAGGCGCTGCCCCATATCCGGCTCGATGCGGCGCTGGAGTTTCTGCTCGGGGATCACCTCGAATAAGGGTGTGCGGCCGGGGTTGTTTCCGTCGCCGCACCCAGAAGACGGTTTTCAGGAGAAGCGATGAACGATCAGACAAAAGCGCAGCCGCCGCTGCAGGGCAAGGTGATCCTGGAGCCCACCTTGACGGTAGCCGGTGAAGAGCGAGTACCGGCACCGGCCCAGCGACTGGAGGAGGCGAGTTTCGAGCGCCTCGATGAGCTGGACGAGCTCACCGAGGTGGAGAGCGCCCTCGTCATCAAGCCGCGTCGCCGTCATCGGCTGCTGGCGTGGGGGCTGGGGGCGGTCGGTGTGCTCTCCCTGGGCCAGTACGGCGCCTTTCTCTACGAGCAGTTTCTTACCACCCCGCTCTGGGGCGGCGCCTGGCTGGCGGCCTCGGCACTGGTGGCGGCGGGCACCGCCGGGATGGTGGGGCGCGAGTGGCTGCGCCTGCGCACCCTCAAACGGCGCCAGGATGTGCGCTCGCGGGCCGAGGATCTGCTGGCCCATCAGGGGGTCGGCCAGGGTCAGGGGTTTTGCGAAGGGCTGGCCGAGCGCAGCGGCGACAAGGGGCGCGAGGGGTATCAAACCTGGCTCGCCCAGCTCGACGAGAGCCACAACGATCGGGAGGTGTTGACCCTCTACAGCCAGCTGGTGCTCGGCGAGCGCGACAAGCTGGCCCAGGCGCGGGTGGCCAAATGGTCGGGGGAGGCCGCCTTGCTGGTGGCCCTGAGTCCGCTCGCCACCGTCGACATGATGCTGATGCTGTGGCGCAACCTGCGGATGATCGAGGACATCGCCGACGTCTACGCCATCGAGCTCGGCTACTGGAGCCGCATTCGCCTCATCCGTCAGGTGTTTCGCAACATGCTCTACGCCGGTGCCACCGAGCTGGTGACCGAGGTGGGGATGGATTTGCTGGGGGCCGAGCTCACCGCCAAGCTCTCCGCCCGTGCCGCGCAAGGGGTGGGGGCCGGGCTGCTCACCGCCCGCCTCGGCCTGCGCACCATAGAGGCGTGCCGCCCGCTGCCCTGGTGCGCGGACGAGAAACCCAGGCTCGGCGAGCTGCGCAAGCGGCTGATCGGTCAGCTGGCGGGCTACCTCAACAAGGGGTGAGCACCAGGCCAGGGGCTCGATTGTGGTTGTCACAAATTATTTACAATTGTCCGCAGCAGCCGACCCCAGGGTCGGCTGCTTTTTTGGGAGGCAAACCGTTACAGTGATCTCATCGCGCAATGGCGCCACACCGCCCGGATGGCGGGTTGCAACCCAGAGGATGGAGTCACCCATGGCAAGTCTCTACACCGCCCACCAGCCGGACGAAGCGGGCACGATCCACTACTCGGACGAGGAGCACGGCACCTGGCAGATCCTGATCGCACGTCAGCTGGCGGCGCTCGAAGGCAAGGCCTGTGACGAGTACCAGGCCGGGCTGGCGCGGCTCGACCTGCCCCGGGATCGGATCCCCCAGCTGGCCCAGATCAACGCCGTGCTGCAACCGGCCACCGGCTGGTCGGTGGCGGCGGTGCCGGCGCTCATCTCCTTTGACCGCTTCTTTGCCCTGCTGGCCAACCGCCAGTTTCCGGTGGCCACCTTCATTCGCCGTCGGGACGAGCTCGACTACCTGCAGGAGCCCGACATTTTTCACGAGATCTTCGGCCATTGCGCCATGCTGACCAACCCCGCCTTCGCCCACTTCACCCATGTCTATGGCCAGCTCGGCCAGCGGGCCGGCAAGGAGGAGCGGGTCTTTCTGGCGCGGCTCTACTGGTTCACGGTGGAGTTTGGCCTGCTGGCCACGCCGGAGGGGCTTCGCATCTACGGTGGCGGCATTCTCTCCTCCATCGGTGAGACCGCCTATGCCCTCGGCAGCCAGCCGGTACTGCAACCCTTTGATCCCATCGAGGTGCTGCGCACCCCGTATCGCATCGACATCATGCAGCCCACCTATTTCGTGCTGCCCGAGCTTGATGAGCTCTATCGTCTGGCGGAGCAGGACATCATGGCCATGGTGGCCGAGGCGCGCCGCCTGGGGCTGCGCGCCCCCCGTTTTGCACCGGCCGGCGGCAAGCAGGCGAGTTGAACCGCCCGCCAGTGTTGATCACCCCTTTTCATCGATACACAAGGAGAGTCCCATGTCCGAATTGGCCAGCCAGCAGTGTGAAGCGTGCCGCGCCGATGCCCCCAAGGTGAGCGAACAGGAGCTGAGCGAACTGATGCACCTCATCCCCGACTGGCAGCCGCTGGTGGTAAAAGGTGAGCTGCAACTGCGACGCGAATTCACCTTCCGCAACTTCAAGGAGGCACTCGCCTTCACCAACCGGCTGGGCGAGCTGGCGGAGGCGGAGTTTCATCATCCCGCCATTCTCACCGAATGGGGCAAGGTGACCGTCAGCTGGTGGACCCACAAAATTGGCGGATTACACCGCAACGACTTCATCATGGCGGCGCGTACGGATGAGCTGCTGAAGTGAAGACGCCCTCACTCACCGAGTGGGCGAGATGGTGACCGCCAGCTGGTGGCCCCGCAATATAGGTGGCTTGCACCGCAACGACTTCATCATGGCGGCGCGCACGGATGAGCTGCTGAAGTGAAGAGGCCATTACTCATCGATAAATTGCTCAAATAAACGCCTGTAGATGACGCGGGCCTGCCCGGTGAAAACGGGGCGGGCCCGCATTTTTATGGGCTGGCGCTCGCACTGGCGGGATCGAGTCTGTATTATCCGGTCATTCATAGAGTTAGCTAGGAAGTGTGTCCCGAATGCGTCTTGAAGTCAGCTGTGAAGACCGCCTGGGCCTGACCCGGGAACTGCTCGACCGTCTGGTGGAGCACAACATCGATCTGCGCGGCATCGAAATCGATACCTCAGGCATCATCTATCTCAACTTTCCCGAGCTGGAGTTTCGTGATTTCCAGCACCTGATGCCGGAGATCCGCCGCATTCCCGGCGTCTATGACGTCAAGACCATCCCCTACATGCCCTCCGAGCGGGAGCACCACGAGATTGAGGCGCTGCTCAAGGCGCTGCCGGATCTGGTCTTCTCCCTCGATGCCAAGGGCAAGGTGACCCAGGCCAACCAGTCCGCCCTCACCACCCTGGCCCTGCCGGTGGAGGAGGTGCGCGGCGCGGCGCTCGGCTCCCTGGTCAAGGGCTTCTCCTTCAGCCGCTGGCTGGAGGCGAGCGAGATCCGCCCGCAGACCTGCAAGCTCAGCATCGGCGGCGAGGAGTATCTGGCGGATCTGATGCCGCTGTTCGTGGCCGAAGAGAAGGGCAAGCAGGCCCTGGCCGGCGCCGTGGTGGTGCTCAAGTCCGCCCGCCGGGTTGGCATGCACTTCAGCGCGCTGCACGCGGTGGAAGTGGGGGGCTTTGAGCACCTGCAGGCCGAGAGCCAGAAGATGAAACAGGTGCTGGCCCAGGCGAGCAAGCTGGCGATGCAGGATGCGCCGCTGCTCATCGTCGGCGAGACCGGCACCGGCAAGGAGCTGCTGGCCCGCGCCTGCCACGGTGCCAGCCTGCGCTCCAGTCACCCCTTCATGGCGCTCAACTGTGCGGCCATGCCGGACAACGTGGCCGAGAGCGAGCTGTTCGGCTATGCCCCCGGCGCCTTTGGCAACAACACCGAGGGCAAGCGCGGGGTACTGGAGCTGGCGAGCGGCGGCACCCTGATGCTGGACGAGATCGGCGACATGTCTCCCCATCTGCAGACCAAGTTCCTGCGGGTGCTGCAGGACGGCGTGTTCCGCCGGGTCGGCGACGAGCAGGAGGTGAAGGTCAACGTGCGCTTCATCTGCACCACCCAGAAGCAGCTGCTGGATCTGGTGCACGAGGGCAAGTTCCGGGAAGACCTCTACTATCGCCTCAACGTGCTGAGTCTGGCGCTGCCGCCGCTGCGCGAGCGCAAGGCGGACATCATGGCGCTGGCCCAGCAGTTCGTCTCCCGCTTTGCCAGCGAACTGCAGCGTCCGCGCCCGCGCTTTACCCGCAACATGGCCGAGTACCTGACCGCCTATCGCTGGCCCGGCAACGTGCGCCAGCTGCGCAACTGCCTCTATCGCGCCATGACCTTGCTGGAAGGGGACGAAATCGGCCCTGAGCACGTGGACTTGCCGGTGGCGGCCGACGCCATGCCGCTCATCGACGAGTGGTTCGAAGGGGGGCTGGACGAGGCGGTGAAACGCTTCGAGAGCAGGCTGCTGGAGCGGCTCTACCCGGCGTTCCCCTCCACCCGTCAGCTGGCCAAACGGCTGGGGGTGTCGCACACCGCCATCGCCAACAAACTGCGGGAATACGGGATCAGCAAGAAGTAACCCCATGAATGTAACTTATCGCAGGGCTCACGCCGGGGTGGGCCCTCTTCATTATTGTGACGCCAGCCCGGTCAGCCCCTTGCTCTGCGGGCTGCGCCTTGTCATGCTGCTGACAAGTTCCATACTATCTCCTGCCGGCTCACCCCCTTCGGGCCTGTGCCCTGTGTGGTTGCTGAGGCGGGTGTAAGCGCAGGCATGATGCACACTTTTTCACTGTTCAGGATCCTGGTCTGGCTGGCGCCCCTGTTTTGCTCGCTGGCCCTCTCCGGCGAGTCGCCCCCGCTCACTGCGGCCGAGCTGCGGTCCGAGCAGGTACGCCAGACCGTGCTCGACATTCTCAGCTATACCCGCTGGCCGAGTGAACCGAGCGAGCTGCGCCTGTGCGTGGCGGCGCCGACGGAGTACGCCACCGCACTCTTTTCCATCAAGCAGCAGGCCAACGGCCGGCCGGTCAGCGTCCATCGCTACGAAATCGATGACGAGGCGATCGGCCCCCAGTGTGACGTGCTCTATCTGGGGGGGCTCTCCTCCGAGCGGCGCTTGCCGTTGTTTGAACGGCTGCGTGGCTACCCCATCCTCAGCATCAGCGAATCCAGCTCCGAGTGCGTGGCCGACGCCGTCTTCTGCCTGCAGATCGGCAAGGAGCGGATCCGGTTCAGGGTCAATCTGGATGCCCTGGCCAGGAGCGGAGTGCGGGTACATCCGGCGGTGCTCAAACTGGCCAAGGCCGATGAGGGGGGGGCATGATAGGTCTGTTCCGCCCCCCCTCCCAGCGCCTCACCTTGCGACAGAGTCTGGGACGCACCCACCTGGTGACGTCCCTGACCGCGGTCTGCATGGCCGGTCTGCTGCTGACCGGCATCGCCCTGCTGGCGCTGCGGCTCTATGCGGATCACAACCTGGAGCTGGTCGCCCGCGCCATCGGCTATACCAGCGAAGCGGCCGTGGTGTTCCACGACGAGGAGGCGGCCCGGGAGGCGCTGGAGGCCATCCTCACGCACGAAGACGTGGCGCAGGCCAGCATCTATCTGCCGAGCGGCCAGCTGCTGGCGAGCTGGAGCCGGGCCATGAGCACCCCCTGGTCCGGCCTTGAGCAGTATCTGGCGCGGATCATCCTGCCGGGGCCGGTGGATCAGCCCATGATGCGGGGGGGCATGGAGATCGCCCATATCCACCTGGTGGGGCACGGCCAGTATCTGTTGTTGTTCCTGCTGCAAACCCTGTTGGCCATGCTGCTCTGCCTGGTGCTCAGCACCCTGGGGGCCCTCTATGTGGCGCACCGGATGCAACACTCCCTCACGGCGCCGCTCAAGGAGCTGGCCCAGGTGGCCCACAGCGTGAGCCGCCAGCGGATCCTCGCCATGCGGGTGCCGGAGGCCAACATCGCCGAGCTGCACGAGCTGGGTCAGGATTTCAACTCCCTGCTCGACGAGCTGGAGGCCTGGCAGGCCCACCAGCGGCGGGAGAATGCCAGCCTGTTGCACCAGGCCACCCACGATGCCTTGACCGGCTTGCCCAATCGTGCTCTGTTTGAGGCTCGTCTGGATCAGGCGGTCACCACGGGCCGGCTGCATGACGAACGCTTCGCGCTGCTCTACCTCGATTGTGATCGCTTCAAGCAGATCAACGACACCCTGGGCCATGCCGCCGGGGATGACGTGCTGATCGCGCTGGCCAGACGGGTACAACATCAGCTGCGGCCGATGGATCTGGTATGCCGTCTGGGGGGCGACGAGTTTGCCATCCTGCTCACTCCCCTCTCCCTGGTGGAGGAGGCGGAGGATGTGGTTGCCCGCATCCAGCAGGCCATGGCGGACCCCGTGGTACTGGGGGACGGCAGCCAGCTGGTGGCGGCCGTCAGCATTGGCGTCGCGCTGTATCCGGATCAGGGGCAGAGTGCCGCCGATCTGCTGCAGCAGGCGGACCATGCCATGTACCAAGCCAAACGGCTGCGTCGGGAGCTTGCACTCCATGAGCAGCTGGAATTTGATGTCTCTGCTGAGGAAAAATAACAATGAAGATCCATGTCCTGATGAAAACCGGCTTGATCGGTCTGCTGCTGAGCGTGCTGATGGGTTGCCAGAGTGCCCCCCACGGCCTCACGGCAGAGCAGATCGCCGTACTCAAGGAGCAAGGCTTTCGCCTGACCGACGAGGGTTGGACTCTGGACTTCTCCAACCGTGTGCTGTTTGCCAACAACGCGGATGCCCTGACCCCCAAGACGCGCGTCGTGGTGGAAAAACTGGGGACGACTCTGCTGGAAGTGGGCTTGAACCGGGCGCGGATCGATGGTCATACCGACTCCAACGGGGCGGCGGATTACAACGATCAGCTCTCCTACAAGCGGGCGCAGTCGGTGGCCGATGTGCTGGTTTCGGTCGGCATGCCGCAGGCCAACCTGGACATCCGGGGCCGTGGCGAGCGCGATCCGATAGCCGACAACAAGACGGCTGCCGGTCGGGCCGAGAACCGCCGTGTGGCGATTGTCATCAGCAATGAATGACACGGTTGTGTAGATACAAAAAGAGCGCCATCAGGCGCTCTTTTTTGTGGCTCGCCGTTATTGCTGCTTGAGCTTCTCGCGGTCGTGATGACTGCGCAGGCGGATGTTGATCATCTCCACCGTCAGCGAGAAGGCCATGGCGAAGTAGATGTAGCCCTTCGGAATGTGCAGATCCATCCCCTCGGCCATCAGCGCAAAGCCCACCAGGGTGAGGAAGGAGAGGGCCAGCATCTTGATGGTGGGGTGGTTGTCGACGAAGTCGCCGATGGCCTTGGCGGCAAACATCATGATGAAGACGGCGATCATGATGGCCAGCACCATGACCGGCACGTGATCCGCCATGCCCACCGCCGTGATGACCGAGTCCAGGCTGAAGACGATGTCGAGGATGGCGATCTGGATCAGGGTGCTGATAAAGCCGGAGGCGGCCGTGCTCACGCTCTCGGGCTCGGCGGCCCCCTCCAGGGTGGCGTGGATCTCGTGGGCACTCTTGCCGATGAGGAACAGGCCTCCCAGCAACAGGATGAGATCGCGGCCCGAGATGGCCTCGCCCAGCACGGTGAACAGCGGCTCGGTGAGGCGCATCACCCAGGCCAAGGAGAGCAGCAGCAGGATGCGGGTGCCCATGGCGAGGCCCAAGCCCAGGATCCGCGCCTTCTGGCGCTGGGCTTCCGGCAGGCGGCCGACCAGGATGGAGATGAAGATGATGTTGTCGATGCCGAGCACGATCTCGAGCAGGGTCAGGGTGGCGAGCGCGACCCAGGCGGAGGGGTCTGCAATCCATTCCAGCATGATGAAACCTTGGTTGAACTTTGGTTGAGGGTTGAAACCGCGCATTCTAGCAGGGGGTTATGGCTTGTCCCAGTGGCTGGAAAAGATAAAAATGGCGACCATCCAACGGGAGGGACATATGTTTCGTTTAGGACTCATCATCAATCCGGTCGCCGGCATCGGCGGCGCGGTCGGTCTTAAGGGCAGTGACGGCATGGTGGCCGAGGCGCTGGCCCGTGGCGCCGTGCCCAAGGCTTGCGAGCGGGCTCGTCAGGCGCTGTTGCCACTGTGTGAACTGGCGGAGCGTTTCGAGTTGCTGACGGTGGCGGGGGAGATGGGGGCCGGGCTTGCCGGCGAGCTCGGTCTGCCGTGTCGCATCGTCTACCAGCCCGCCACTGTGCCCACCACGGCGGCCGATACCCGCGCGGCGGCGCTGGCGCTGCGCGAGGCCGGCGTCGATCTGCTGCTGTTTGCCGGCGGTGACGGCACGGCGCGGGACATCTGTGCGGCGGTGGGGGAGTCGTGCCATGTGCTGGGGATCCCGGCCGGCTGCAAGATCCACTCCGGGGTGTACGGGGTGACCCCCGCCGCCAGCGGCCGGGTGGCGGCCAGAATGATCGCTGGCGAACTGCTGAGCCTGGTGGATGCCGAGGTGATGGACATCGACGAGGAGGCGTTTCGCGCCGGCAAGGTGCGCGCCCGCCACTATGGCCAGCTGCAGGTGCCCGGCGATCTGCGCTACGTGCAGGCGGTCAAGCAAGGGGGACGAGAGTCCGAAGAGCTGGTGCTGGCGGACATCGCCGCCGGAGTGGTCGAGCAGATGGAGCCCGATACCCTCTATCTGATGGGCTCCGGCAGCACGGTTGCGGCTTGCATGGCGGAGCTGGGTCTGGAAAATACCCTGCTCGGTGTGGATCTGGTGGAAAATGGCCGGCTTATCGGGCAGGATCTGTCCGCCGCCGAGATCCTGACCCGGATCCGCGGTCGTCGCTGCCGGCTGATCATCACCCTGATCGGCGGTCAGGGACATCTGTTCGGGCGCGGAAATCAGCAACTGAGTCCAGAGGTGATCCGGGCCATCGGGCGGGACCAGATCCAGGTCCTGGCCACCAAAGCCAAGCTGGCAGCCCTCGCTGGCCGTCCGCTGCTGGTGGATACCGATGATCCGGCGCTGAACCGGTCGTTAAGTGGTTATCTGCGGATCACCACGGGATACAAGGATCAGGTCATCTACCCGGTGGCCAACCCGGAATAGGACATCAAGGATGCGGCTGGCCTGGCGCCAGAGAGCCGCGATCAACCGGATCGCGGTTCCACTCCCCCGAATTATTTTGCCGGCAATCCCGGAAAATGAGGCTGCGTTAAATGACGATTCATGAATTTGAGCACAAGTTGTTGGGACTGATAGACAGCATGGTGGCCACGGCGACCGATGACGAGCTGTTTGCCGGGGGCTACCTGCGCGGTCACATCTCGCTGGCGGTGGCGCGGGCCGAGCTGGAAGGCAAGACCCTGGTGCGGGATGTAAAGAGCTATGTGCTGCGCAGCCTGAACGAGGCCATTTTGCAGGGTGAACTCTCGGAAGAGGATGAGAAGCTGGTGCAGGCGATGTGGATTCGTTTGCAACAACAGGCAGAAGGTTGATCGGTTACACAGTTCAAACAGAAGTTTAAGTTTATTCTTCCCTGGGGTTAGTGAAAGGTTAATAATAAGTTTCGCCTTTTGTTTCAGGGATTAAACTATGGCTTCCTCCTCGCGTATTGCCAATAAACTGCCGCTCGAAATGCTCTATCACTGGGAGCGGCAGTCTCCTGACAGAGTCTATCTGCGTCAAACCATCAACCGAGAATACGTGGACTTCACCTGGGGCGAAGTGGCCGACGAAGCCCGCCGCATGGTGACGGCACTGCGTCAACTGGGGCTGGTGGCCGGCGACAAGGTGGCACTGCTTTCCAAGAACTGCGCCCAGTGGTTTATCGCCGATCTCGCCATGCAGATGGGGCAGTACGTGAGCGTGCCCATCTACCCCACCGCCAACGTCGACACCATCGAATACGTGCTGCGCCACAGCGAGGCCAAGGCCATTTTCGTCGGCAAGCTCGATGACTGGAAGAGCCAGGAGGCGGGGGTGCCCGCCGATCTGCTGCGCATCGCCTTCCCCTATGACACCATGCCGGCGGCCCACCAGTGGGACGAACTGCTGGATCGTCACGAGCCGATCCCGGACAGCCCGGTGCAGGCGCCGGACGCCCTGCTGAGCCTGGTCTACACCTCCGGCAGCACCGGCAAGCCGAAAGGGGCCATGCTGAGCGTCGAACGTTACGCCTGGTCGTGCGAGAAGTTGGTGGAGACGGTGGGCCTGACCCAGTCCGACCGCGGTTTTTCCTATCTGCCGCTCGCCCACATCACAGAGCGGGTCTACATCTACGGCGGCAGCCTCTACGGCGGCGCCACCATCGCCTTTCCCGAGTCCCTCGATACCTTCATCGAGGACGTCAAACGCTGCCGTCCCACCGTGTTCATCTCGGTACCGCGGCTGTGGGCCATGTTCCGCATCAAGATCCTCGAGAAACTGCCTCAGCAGAAGCTGGCGCTGCTGCTCAAGATCCCGTTCGTCTCGGGCCTCATCAAGCGCAAGCTGCAAAAGGGGCTGGGGCTGGATCAGGCGCGGGTGCTGGGCTGCGGCTCGGCGCCGGTGTCGCCGGCCCTGCTTGAGTGGTACCTGAGCATCGGCCTTCAGGTGACCGAAGCCTGGGGCATGACCGAAAACCACGCCTACTCCACCATCAACTACCCGTTTAGGGCCGACAAGATAGGCACGGTCGGCAAGGCGGGGATCGGGGTCAACATCAAGATCTCCGACGAGGGGGAGATCCTCTGTCGCTGCGAGGGCATGATGCTGGGCTACTACAAGGATCCCGAGCACAGCCGCGAGGCCATCGATGAAGAGGGCTGGCTGCACACCGGCGACATGGGCAAGCTGGATCGGGAGGGCTACCTCACCATCACCGGCCGCATGAAGGACGTGTTCAAGACCGCCAAGGGCAAGTATGTGGCGCCGGTGCCCATCGAGGGGTTGCTGGGCCAGGAGCCCATCATCGAGCAGCTGTGCGTGATCGGCTACGGCATGCCGCAGCCGGTGGCGCTGGTGCAGCTGGCGGAACACGCCATGAAGGGGGATCGCAGTCAGGTCAATGCCCAGCTGGAGGCGGCCCGCAACCGGGTCAACGAACAGCTGGAGTCCCATGCCAAAATTCGCGGCATCCTGGTGGTGAAGAGCCCCTGGAACATCGAGAACGGGGTGCTGACGCCCACCATGAAGATCCGTCGCCACCTGCTGGAGCAGAAGTACGCAAACCTGGGGGACGCCTGGTCCTCTTCCCAGAGCATCGTCTGGGAGTCATGATAGGGGATCAGCTGATCACCACAAAACAACAAGGGGAGCCAGTGGCTCCCCTTGTTGTTTCAGGCCATGGCCGATCAGACCGCCTGATACTCCAGTTCGACGGAACCGAGCGCCTTGAGGGTGGCGCGGGCGGAGTCCTGCTGACTGATCTGGCCATCCTTGCTCTCCAGCAGCACGGCGCGGCGGATGGTAGCGAGATCCTCGCCGCCCAGCACCGCATGGGCGCAGGCCATCTGCATCGGTGGCAGGCTGGGATTGAAGGCGGCGTTCTCGGCGTAGCGGCCGCAGAAGATGCGCCCGTCGGCGAACTGCAGTGCCACTGCGGCATAACCCTGGCTGTAGGGGGCATAGCTCTGGCGGGCGGCGGCCAGCGCGGCCTGCCACAGCGGATCCTCGCTCTCAAGCTGGAGCTCGTCGTGGGACTGCGGGCTCATCAGGGCGTCCGTGATGTCCAGATCCGCCGGGCCGAACGAGTGGGGCAGGAAGGATTGCAGCGCGCTCAAGTCGTCCGGCAGGGAGACCTTGAGGGTCTTGGCAGTGCTTAGCTCGTTCATGAACTGGCGGCAGTGACCGCAGGGGGTGTAGTTGACGGTGATCTCGGAGATGCCGGTCTCGCCGCCCAGCCAGGCGTTGGAGATGGCGGACTGCTCGGCATGCACCGAGTGGAACAGTCCTTGGCCGGCGAACTCCATGTTGGCGCCGAAATACCAGTTGCCGCTCAGGCCGCAGGCGATGGCACCGACGAAGAACTTGGAGATGGGCGCCACCGAGCAGGCGGCGGCCAGCGGCAGCAAGGCCAGGCGCAGGGCGCGATCGTCAAGACCGGTAGCGGCTTTCAGGGTCGCGACCTGATCGGCGGTGAAGCGGGCCTGGAAGTCATCGCCCAGCATGGGCAGCAGAGCTGCCTTGAGCGGAGCTGACAGGGTATCGAGTGGCTTGGCAAAACGGGGATGCATAGTGTGTCCTCAAAGGCCAATTGGGGGGCCATTGTAGGGAGCAAGCTCGGCTAAATGTGTGAGCGTGCTCACGCCCTGACGGGCAAACGGAGGGGGATGTTAATGGAAACGTTTGTCTTGTGCAAATTGTGCGGCAGGTCGCACATCGGCGGGCCCGCAGGCCCGCCACAGCGGAAAAGGGTGCGCTTCAGCTCAACCAGTGGTAAATGGCAAACAGCAGGGGGGCCACGGCGGCGGTGAGGATGCCGCATACCACCATGGCCAGCGAGGCAAAGGCGCCTTGGGTGATGCCCTGCTCGGCGGAGGTGGCGGTGCCGATGGCGTGGGCGCAGGCCCCCATGGCCAGCCCCTGGGCTTCAGGGTCGGTGACCCGCATCAGCCTGAGCAGGGGGAAGCCGACCAGGGCGCCGACGATCCCGACTACCACCACCACGGCGGCGGCGATGGCAGGAATGCCGCCCAGGGACTGGCTGACGCTCATGGCGAGCGGGGTGGTGATGGATTTGGTGGCGAGCGAGGCCAGCAGTGCCGGATCGGCGCCCATGAAATGACCGACAGCCAGGGTAGTGCAGACCGAGATCAGGACCGAGCTCAGGGTACAGATCAGGATGGGTTTGAGCCTGGCCTGGATCTGGCGGGCCTGCTGGTAGAGGGGCAGCGCCAGCGCCACCACCGCCGGCTCCAGCAGCGCCGTGATGGGGCGGGTGCCGCTCTCGTACTGCTCCAGCGGCAGATCGAACCAGAGCAGCAGGCCGATGATGACGGCGGTGGGCACCAGCACCGGGTTGATGATGGGCCAGGGCCGCTTGCGATAGAGGGCCCGGGTGGCGAAGTAGAGCGCCAGGGTCAAGGGAATGGCCAGCCAGAAGATCATCTGTTCATCCTCTGGTAGAGACGGCCGACGGTGCCGAGGATCAGCACGATCCCGAGCACGATGCAGAGCATGATGAGGCCGAAGGATTGGCGTAGCGGCTCCAGCCAGGCCACCAGCCCGACCGCCACCGGCACGAACAAGACCCCCATGTGGCGCAGCAGCAGGCCGGCGCCCTGCTCGACCCAGTGCAGTTTCACCAGTTGCAGGGAGAGCAGCACGAACAGCAGCAGCATGCCGATGATGCTGCCGGGAAAGGCGAACGGCAGGATGGCTGCCAAGGCTTTGCCCGCCAGCAGGCAGGCGACGATGACCAGAAAGTCACGAAGGTACAGCAAGGCACGTTGCGCGATCACAGGAGCCCCATCTTGGTAACGGTGAAGTAAGGAATACGCCAGTCTACCAGAGAGGCCGGGTCGCGGCATTAAAACAATAACAGCTGAAATCAGTTCGTTTGAGGCTGATTTAATTGAAGATTTTCAGATAGAACCCTTTTCGAACCACAAGGAGTCGCCATGACATCTCTCTTGTCCCGCCTGCGCCAGCTGGCGGACGACCACCATCTGCCCCCTTCGTTGCTGCAAACCCGCCAGTGGGAGGGGCCCCTGTGCCGGGTGCGGCTCGACAACACCGGCAGCAGCGAGGCCCGGGTCGGGCACTGGACGCTGTTTGACGGCAAACTCGGCCTCTCGCCTGCGAGCGCCATCTACGGCGAAGGCTTCCAGATGCTGGCCCAGACCATGGGCAGCTGGCAAGCGCCGCAGCCGGTCGGCCGCTGCCCCGATGCCGGCGTCTATCGCATCACCGACGATCAGGGCTATCACACGGTGCACAACCTGCTGCTGGTGGAGCATGACAAGGGCTGGCTGCTGCTCGCCTTTGCCAGCTGCCAGCGCTTTGGCGGGGAGTTTCGGCTCTACCCCGATGGCCGGCTGCAGATCCTGATGAACGGCGAGGGGCGTGCGCTCCCGGCCGGCCAGTTCTGGCAGAGCGAGGCGCTGCTCTGCCTCGAGGGAAAAGATCGGGAGGCGCTGCTGGCCGAACTGGCGCAGCGGATCGAGGCCGAACATGGCTCGCTGATCGGCCAGGTTGGTGAGCGCCCCAGCGGCTGGTGCTCCTGGTATCACTACTACGCGGACGTGAGCGCCGCCGACATTCGCGAGAACCTGCAGGTGCGTGCCGAGCGTTTCCCGGCCCTGCGCTACGTGCAGATCGACGACGGTTATCAGGCCAAGATGGGCGACTGGCTCACCCCGTCGGCCAAGTTCGAACAGGGGGTGGCGTCCCTGGCCGCCGAGATCAAAGGCGCCGGTTGCGAGCCGGCGCTCTGGGTGGCCCCCTTTATCGCCGAGCCCGGCTCCCAGGTGTTTCAGGATCACCCCGACTGGTTCGTGAAGGGGGATGACGGGCTGCCGCTGCCTTCCGAGCGGGTTACCTACGGCGGCTGGCGCTGTACCCCCTGGTACGTGCTGGACGGCACCCACCCCGAGGTGCAGGCTCACCTAGAGCGGGTGTTTCGCACCCTGCGCGAGCAGTGGGGCATCCACTACTTCAAGCTCGATGCCAACTTCTGGGGGGCCATCCACGGCGGTTGCTTCCATGACCCGGCCGCCACCCGGGTGGAGGCCTACCGACGCGGCATGGCCGCCATCCTGCGCGGGGCGGGTGAGGGGGCCTTCCTGCTCGGCTGCAACGCGCCCATCTGGCCAAGCCTTGGCCTGGTGCACGGCATGCGGGTGAGCGATGACGTGGAACGCCACGGCCATCGCTATCGCCAGATCGCTCGCGAGGCCTTCTGCCGCGCCTGGCAGAGCGACCGGCTGTGGGCCCTCGATCCTGACTGCATCTGCCTGCGGGATCTGCCAAGCCAGCAGGCGAGCCCTGCCGAGTACCGTTTTCATCTGGCGGCGCTGGTGGCAAGCGGCGGCATGATGCTGGCCGGGGACAGGCTGCAGGATCTCGACGAGGTACAGGCGGCGCAACTGCGCAAGCTGCTCGAGCTCTGCGCGGCGCGGGCCCCTTGCGCCCGTTTCGAGTCGATGGACTTTGCCTGCGGCGAGGTGAGCCTGCCCGAGGGCGGTACCCTGCTCTGTCTCTTCAACTGGGAGGCGCAGCCTCAGGAGTTTTTGCTGCCGGCGGGTGGCGAGGATTTCTGGGAAGAGGGGGCCGTCGGTACCGCGCTCACCCTGCAGGGGGGCGAGGGGCGGGTGATCCGCTACCGCTGAGCAGGCTGGCAATCATGATTCAGGCTCCCGTGGGAGCCTGAATTTATTGTGAAAGGAGCTGCTATAGCGGAGTCAATAACGCCACTCGAAGCCGATGGCGTAGTTGGCGGAGCCATAGCCCGGGATCTCGTTGCTGGAGAGCAGGGCCTTGAAGGTGAGCTGCGCCGTGAGCGGAATGCCGAGCCCCATGCCGAGGGCCACCTCGTCGTTGGTGTTGCCCATCATGTCGGCCCGGATCATCCGATAGAGCGACATGTCCTGGCTCATGTGCACATAGCTCTGGGAGGCGCGGTTGTAGAGCTGGCCGAATACCTCCAGCTGAAAACCGGCCTGGGGCGTGATGGCCAGTGGCACGCCGACGAAGTTGTAGAGATCGGAGCGGTTGAAATAGCTGTTGGTGATCTGGGGGGTGAAATCGGTCTGCCGATAGAGGCGACTGAAGTTGCTCTCGATCAGCTCATAGGTCTGCTGCGGCAATTGCAGCAGGTAGTCGGGGATATCAAAGCGCACACCCGCCATGCTGGTCGATGGCAGCAGGGCGCAGATGAGCAAACCAAAACCGGATAATCCTGAACGCATCGGATGAGGCATCCCCAAGGGTCGATAGGCCAACCGGCCGTTAGTGCAATGTTAGCGCACAAATAATTGAAACATCAGGAGTCTTTGCTCCCCTTCCCATTATGTCGCGGGGCGGGGGAGCGTACAGTCATTTAACCGTGAGGCGGGTCACATCTCACAGATTTTCGAGGTAGTGATAGAGGCTCTTGAGGATGGAAAAGTTCCGATCGTTCCCCTGATTCTGCTCGGCCAGCGCCTCGAGGCGTGGCACATAGTCGGGCAGACGGCGGCTGAAGTAGTCGCTGCAGTGCAGTCGCCAGCGCTTTTGCTCCGCTTCGCTCAAGGTGTGCGGCCAGTTGCGGGCACGGTAGCGGAACAGCATCTCCGGCAGCCGTGCGTCGGTGAAGGCAAACTCCCGCTCACCCAGCAGATCCGCCGGGGTGGCGCGCACCAGATCCATGGTGGACTTGTCGCCGTGACCGAAGAAGCCGGCGTAGAGCTGGGTATCGGGATCGCCGTCATTGTTGCCGGCAAACTCCTGATTGAATACCTCCACCAGTTTTTCCCGCACTTCGGGGTGGGCGCGCAGCAGATCCAGGCTCTTGCGGCACTGAGCCCGGTCGATGCCCAGCTCGTCCGCCCGCTCCGGCGTCAGGGTGGCGGCCGGCGCCAGCACAGGGCATTTGTTGATGTGCACCAGCTTCACCGGAATGCCGGCCAGATCCCCGAGATCCTCTTTTTTGGTGTAGAGGCGCTCGCGTATCTCCTCGCTGGTGAGCTCGATGAGCGGGGTGGGGTCGCGGGTGAGATCCACCATGATCACCGCGTTCTGGTTGCTGGGGTGCCAGGCGAGCGGCGACACCCAGCTTGCGCACCCCTGCCAGGGGGAGAACATGCCGGAGACGTGTACCAGCGGCTTCATGGTCACCACGTCGATGAGGGCCTTCACCTTGTTCTTGTTGCGAAGATCAAAGAGATAATCGAACAGCTTGGGCTGGGCCTTTTTCACCAGCCTGGCCATCTCGATGGTGGCCAGTACGTCGGAGAGCGCATCGTGGGCGTTGGCGTGGGCCACGCCGTTGGCCACCGTCAGCTTCTCCAGCTTGAAGCTCGGTTTACCCTCTTCGTCAAACGCCCACTCGATCCCCTCCGGGCGCAGGGCGTAGCAGGCGCGCAGCATGTCGAGGATATCCCAGCGGGAGTTGCCGTTTTGCCAGGCGTAGGCATAGGGGTCGTAGAAGTTGCGATAAAGGGTGTAGCGGGTCACCTCGTCATCGAAGCGGATGCTGTTGTAGCCCAGCACGCAGGTGCCCGGGGTGGCGAACTGCTCGTGGATCTGGCGGATGAAATCCGCCTCGCACAGCCCGTCCTTCATTGCTTTTTGCGGCGTGATGCCGGTAATGAGGCACGCCTCCGGCTCCGGAAGATAGTCCGCCGGCGGCTTGCAATAGATGACCAGCGGCTCGCCGATGAGGTTGAAATCCGCATCGGTACGAATGCCGGCAAACTGCGCCGGTCTGTCCTTGGCCGGGCTGATACCGAAGGTCTCGTAATCGTGGAAGTAGAAGGTAGGCTTTGTCTGCTGGCTCATTTCGTGGTTCTGAATTGTGTTTATATGCTTGAAAAACAAGTCGTTATACGGAGTGTCATCTCAGATTGTCTCACTTTGTCTGATCTTGATTCAGTCCGTTTCAGACCAGTTTGGTACGTATCTGTGTACACGTCAGGGCGCGTTAATGTGTCAGTGAAAAATCAGATGGCCAATCACAGGAGAGTCATATGCCACTTACTGATGCGAAGCTACGTGCCCTGTATGGTAAGCCCTACTTTGGTAAGACGGAATTGTCAGATCGTGATGGATTGTCAGCTCGGGTCACCGAGCGTGGCACCATCTCATGGCAATATCGCTATCGCTGGCAAGGAAAAGCGGCGAGACTCAAAATTGGACGCTATCCCGACCTTAAACTCGCTGATGCCAGGGCATTGATCCCTGCTATCCGTGGTGCGCTGGAGCGTAATGAACACCCTAGAGTTTTCTGGGATAAGCTCCACCAGAAGCATGATGTCACACTGAAACAGTGCTGCGAGCATTTTCGTGAGCACCATCTGCCCAAGCTGCGGCCTCGTACGGTCATGCTCTATGAGCATACCATGCAGCGCTATTTCGAACCTCTGTTTATTGGTATTCCGGTTGAACAGATCCCGTTTTCCAGCTGGCTGGAGTGGTTTGATAAAATTGGCAAGAAAAAGCCCAAAAATGCCGGTCATTTATTACGCAGATTAAAGTCCATTCTTAGTTTTTGTATTCGGAGAAATCTCATTGGCGGCTCCCCGGTGTTGCAATTACGCACCGAAGATGTTGGATCTCAACCTGAGAGAGGTACTCGTGTGCTGACCATGCGTGAACTCGCTCAGATTTGGATTGCATTTGAACAGAGCAGGGCCAGCCGCGGATTAAAATTGGCCGCCAAACTGGTGATCCTGCTGGGCTGTCGCAGTGGCGAGGCATTGGGGGCGCAGTGGAGTGAGTTTAATCTGGAGGAGCAAATTTGGACGGTTCCCGCTGCTCGTGCCAAAAGCGGCTCACCAATACGTCGGCCTATTCCTACCAGGGTGATGATGTTGCTGCAAGAAGCGGCGGCGAAATCTCGGCTAAAGGGGGGGCCAGTATGTCGCTCGCCGGTGAATCCAAAGCAGTCATTGAGCAGTGCGTCCCTGATCCAGCTAGGGAAGGTGCGAATAAGCGGGGAAATTCTTCTCGGCTGACTCAGTCATTTCATTTCTTCATGTTTGAGCCGATTTTTTCTCCCGTAAATGCCTTGAATCAGCCTATTTAGACCGTTTCTTCGCCATTTAAGGCGTTATTCCCAGTTTTTAGTGAGATCTCTCCCACTGACGTATCATCTGGTCCACCCGAAACAGGTTGGCCAGGGTGAATAACATCGCCAGTTGGTTATCGTTTTTCAGCAACCCCTTGTATCTGGCTTTCACGAAGCCGAACTGTCGCTTGATGATGCGAAACGGGTGCTCCACCTTGGCCCGGATGCTGGCTTTCATGTATTCGATGTTGATGGCCGTTTTGTTCTTGCGTGGATGCTGTTTCAAGGTTCTTACCTTGCCGGGGCGCTCGGCGATCAGCCAGTCCACATCCACCTCGGCCAGCTCCTCGCGCTGTGGCGCCCCTTGGTAGCCGGCATCGGCTGAGACAAATTGCTCCTCTCCATGCAGCAGATTACCCAGCTGATTGAGGTCATGCTCGTTGGCCGCGGTGGTGACTAGGCTGTGGGTCAGGCCACTCTTGGCATCGACACCAATGTGGGCCTTCATGCCAAAGTGCCACTGATTGCCTTTCTTGGTCTGATGCATCTGCGGATCGCGTTGCTGCTCTTTGTTCTTGGTAGAGCTGGGTGCCTCAATGATGGTGGCATCGACCAAGGTGCCTTGGGTCATCATGACGCCTGCTTCGGCCAGCCAGCGATTGATGGTCTTGAACAATTGGCGGGCCAGTTGATGCTGCTCCAGCAGGTGGCGGAAATTCATGATGGTGGTGCGGTCCGGCAAGGCGCTATCCAGGGATAACTGGGCAAACAGACGCATGGAGGCGATTTCGTACAGAGCATCTTCCATCGCGCCATCGCTCAGGTTGTACCAATGCTGCATGCAGTGAATGCGTAGCATGGTTTCCAGCGGATAGGGCCGTCGGCCATTGCCCGCCTTGGGATAAAACGGCTCGATGACAGCGGTCATATTCTGCCATGGCAGAATCTGCTCCATGCGGGAGAGGAAAATCTCTTTTCGGGTCTGACGGCGCTTAGTGCTGAATTCACTATCGGCGAAGGTGAGTTGATGGCTCATGATGTCCCTCTGGGATGCGCTCCGGATGAACATGATGATCTCATATCAGGAACTTGTTCGCACCTTCCCT